>NZ_LUUK01000127.1 GCF_001644025.1 Methylomonas koyamae | reverse complement strand
GAAGCCACGACGCCGGCACCCACGGTGCGACCGCCTTCGCGAATTGCAAAGCGCAGACCGTCTTCCATCGCGATCGGTGAGATCAATTTGACGGTGACGGAGATGTTGTCGCCAGGCATCACCATTTCGACGCCTTCCGGCAATTCAACCGCGCCTGTGACATCGGTGGTACGGAAGTAAAATTGCGGCCGATAGCCGTTGAAAAATGGCGTATGACGACCACCCTCTTCCTTGGACAGCACGTAAATTTCGGCTTTAAAGTGCGAGTGCGGCTTGATGCTGTTCACGTGAGCCAGAACTTGACCGCGTTCGACGTCGTCGCGTTTGGTGCCACGCAACAAGACACCTACGTTGTCGCCCGCTTGGCCTTGATCGAGCAGTTTGCGGAACATTTCTACACCGGTACAGGTGGTTTTCTGCGTGTCGCGAATGCCGACGATCTCGACCTCTTCACCCACTTTAATAATCCCACGTTCCACACGACCGGTAACGACGGTACCGCGGCCTGAAATCGAGAAGACGTCTTCGATCGGCATCAAGAATTTGCCGTCGATCGCGCGCTCTGGTTCAGGGATATAGCTGTCCAGTGCTTCAACCAGCTTGACGACGGATTGCACGCCGATTTCGCTTTGATCGCCTTCCAACGCTTTCAGTGCGGAGCCGATAATGATAGGGGTGTCGTCGCCGGGGAATTCGTATTGATTCAACAGTTCGCGAATTTCCATTTCAACCAGCTCGATCAGTTCCGCGTCGTCGACCATGTCGGCTTTATTCAGGAACACCACGATGTACGGAACGCCGACCTGACGAGACAGCAAGATATGCTCGCGGGTTTGCGGCATCGGACCGTCGGCGGCCGAGCAAACCAAAATCGCGCCATCCATTTGAGCGGCGCCGGTAATCATGTTTTTGACGTAGTCGGCGTGACCCGGGCAGTCTACGTGTGCGTAGTGGCGTGACGCAGACTCGTATTCAACGTGCGAGGTCGAAATAGTAATACCGCGCGCACGCTCTTCTGGCGCATTGTCAATTTGATCGAAAGCTTTTGCTTCACCGCCTTGCAGCTCCGCCATTACTTTCGTCAACGCGGCGGTCAACGTGGTTTTTCCGTGGTCGACGTGACCAATCGTGCCCACGTTTACGTGCGGTTTCTTTCTTTCAAATTTTTCTTTTGCCAT
>NZ_LUUK01000126.1 GCF_001644025.1 Methylomonas koyamae | reverse complement strand
GAAAGTTCGCGGTTGCCGGTCCATTGAGCGCCGACGTGTTGGGTTACGCTTCGCTAACCCAACCTACGTACTCTTGGGTCCAACGTTGCATTCAGCGGCTTGTACGCTGTAACGCTTTGTTAGCGGCCAGTTGTTCAAGGCGCTCCGCCAACCAGACTTTTATGATGGATTGGCGTGTTACCCCGACGCGGCTGGCTTCTTTGTCCAAAGATTCAAGCATCCAGGCAGGAAAATCAACATTAACCCTTTTTTGATCCTGCATAACTCTTTTGGCCTTGGATAAATCCACGGCATCCAGGATGTCTTCCCCGTTATCAAACTTTTGGTCAAGCTCTTTAGCTTTCATATAAATCCACCTCTTCTTGCCGCGATCGACGCACGGAAATAATTCTAATGTTTCCATCCCGGTAGGTAACCACACCAGACCAATGCTTTCCAGCAATCGTGCCGATGATCAGCGCTCGGGGTTCATCAACCGTTTTTGCGGGTATTTCGACAAGGTCTGGATCATCCCAAAGTAGCTGAGCGCCGACAAAATCAATTCCATGTTTTTCAAAGTTGGACCGGCTCTTGTTTTCATCAAACTCGAATGTCATCATGGTATAGAAATTATACCGTTATCACATTGCTTGCAAGCGGAATGACAGGATAAAAAAGATGCGCTTTGCGAACCCTACCGGGCTATTCCAGCTCCGACATGTTGGGTTGGGTTGGGTTACGCTTAGCTAACCCAACCTACGCACTGCGCTAACCTAAGCTACGCGCTAACCGGCTCGCCAAAGCGTAGCTTTGACGAGTCCAGCGACCGAAGTGAGCGAGGTTGAGCGCCATGTTAGGAGGAGGTTTCACTTATGGCCTGCGCCTTGAATTTCTTGCGGCGAAACCACCACATGCAAAACACGCAAAAAAATGGGTGTAATACAGAACCTGTTACTGCCCTCATTGCCGCCTCACCCGGAGGGAAGAGATCTGGCCAAATGTAGTGCATTGCAAGGTTCGTAGAAAATGAACTGACAATACCCAGCAACACTGCAAGCGGGATTAGGTAAAGCCACCGTGATATTTTCTGAATCAAGAAGTACGAACCCAAGGCATCGAAAATTAGTGCGAGCATTACTCCTCCTAATGTTTGAATTCAGCGGCCGCCGGAGGCGTGACTGGTTAGTCGCCTGTCGCTGTGAACTCGAATTCACGACTCATTCCAACTGACACATTGATCAGGCGAAGCGTGGGGTAAGAGCTGGCGATTGCGATGATGGTTTCTCTGTATTTTTCTGATATGTTTGGGCCGAGATAAACAGCAGAAAGCTCTTCGACTCCGAACTTGCGGTCGGTAAATGGACCTGTATCAGTTGGGCGCCGAAAGGATGTGATTCGCCATTCATTCTCGTAGCTCCAATCAGGTGATTTGGTATAGGTGGCGGCATCAAGGATGCGGTCCAACGCTAGCTCTTTTTCGAGTGTCAATAACTCGGCCCAACCAGAAGCTGTGTAAACAGAGGGCTTGTCGCGCGGATAGGACACTGGCTTTGCCGCTAGCCAAGCGCTGTCAGCGTGATCATCACAGCGAAACTCCAGCACCACACCTCGGTATTGATCTGCATAGTGATACCACATTGCGGCGTGCGCGGGGCTTTCGGTGAGGCAGAGGATTCTGAAATCTGGAAGTAACTGCCTCCACATTTGCCGGAACGCTTCCATGGCAACGCCAGTTGGTTTATATGTTTTGCCTGAATCTTCTATTCCAGCAATGAGTTCGGCTTGGACCTCGTCCGATATACCGCGTTTCACCGCTTCAACAATCAGTCTTAGCTTGGGCTCCAGTTTAGATGCGTCTTGAGGAGGTTGCCTGATAAGACCAAGCATTCGATCTACCAACGCGGCAGAGATGTGATCTGGTGAAAGACCAAATGACAACTCGCGAGGCACATCAAATGGATCATTGAATAGGATGGGAGAACTCCAACGAAGCGATCTGCTTTGAAGCACGCAAGAAGCAGTAGCCGCAGACATGTATTTGCAGAACGTCTCTCTTTCGTGGAGGCGGTTCGGAGAACGCATGATATTGATCAGGGGGCTAACGTTCGAGCCACGCTGGTGCCGACGGTGAAACGCCGGGCCCGCGCGGAATATAATAAACCAAGCTGTAGCGCGGGCCCGGTGTTTTGCACTTGGTGCTCAGCTTGAGAGAGGTGTTAGACGGTAAGCGGTCCTTTAACA
>NZ_LUUK01000125.1 GCF_001644025.1 Methylomonas koyamae | reverse complement strand
ATTTCTCATTTTTGGTTAAAGCACGTTAAATTAACGTGAAGTGCAAACGTTAGCTATAAATCTAACGATTTTTCAAAATTAATCTTTCACCTTTTGTCTCCAAATAATAATCCCAGTAGTGTATAAAATTAAAGGCGCTAGCCCAGTTAAAAACCAAAGAGTTCGCCCGAAAATCCCAAACGCATCTCCACTATGTAGCGGCGCTATCAATGCAAGAAAGGATTGGCTAGTGGAATATTGATTGGGATCTTCAACCCCAAGTACTTCCCCACTATATTGATCTATCCAAACCATGCTATTTGGCCGTCTATTATTAAGCTCCCCAGTTTGCTTTTTTCCTACGACATACACTCCATTTGAGTTTACAGGGGTTTCGAGCCAACGTAGTTCCCCATTAGGAAAAACTTGATCAGCTAAAGCCAGTGCGTCGGAAATTGATATTTTTTTTCTACCTAAACTTGGGCCTGAGCTAGGGTTATTCGGAGAATCTACTTGATTAGCAATATCTTTTGAAAAAAAGCTAAAAACCGGCACAATATAATCGTGATAAGCGAAGGAAGCCCCCGTAATTGCAACAACAAACAAAATAGTCGCGCTAAAAATTCCAACAAACGTATGTAACGCGTAAACCGCACTTAAAAGTCGAATATTATATGGGGCGAGTGCCAGCGATTTCGACCTTAGAAATCTCGGTTTAACCATAAGTAAACCAGTAAGTATCAACAACGCAATAGGAAGTCCTAAGCCGCAGACAAATTTAAACATTCTTCGACTGATCTCAACATCAAAAAAGCGGGCCGTTAGTAAAGTCGCGTGAAGTTGATAAATGAAAGTACATACTGTCTGCCCCCAGAAGTGTTCCTCCATTATTTTACCTGTATGAGGATCAATTAATACCCTAAGCGGCATAAATTGTTTATTAGAGAACTCCTCTGGGTTCGGATATATTGCCCACAAATACTCACGACCATACCCTGGCATATACAATACCCACTTCCCATTTCGGTGAGGATGCCTAATACTAAGTTTTTTCATCAATAAATCTAAATCCAGTGGAGCGTAATTTTGATTAGAGCTCACTTTAGGCAAACTAAACTCTTCAAGCTCCCAGTGGATAACGTTGATGGAACCAGTCAGCCCAAGCAGCACAAATATAAAGCCAACAGTTAATCCAATATATCGATGAACATTAACCATTATAAATCTAAGTTTAATTTGCCCAGAATTTAACATTTTTTAGCTCGTTATTTCCGCATTTCTAAATCACATTAAGGATATAGCAAGGAATAAACAATAAATAACATCATATGTGATCAATACATTCCATTTTTCCTAGAACTCCAAGCGGATCGACCCAATGGCCGTTAACGGAGCGCCAGGATAAATTCCAACTCGAGGCGGGGCGTTTTGAAATGGATCAGTCGACTCATAATAAGCCTTATCGAGTAAGTTTCGAATATTGAATTGTGCTATCAGGCGTTTATTACCCAGTTTATAGCTATACGCCGTAAACGCATCTAATCTAGCATAGCCGGGCAAAACAAAAGTATTTTCATCATCACCCAAGCGCTGACCGGCGGCCACTAAACCCAGTCCAAAGCTCCATCCATTGAGAACATTATTATCATTTACATCATATTTTACCCATAAACTTCCAGAATGCTCTGGAACATTATTCATATCATGCCCTTGTAAACCTCGATTGTCTTTGGTTATGCGTGCATCGGTATAAGCGTAACTACCAATTATATTGAGGCCGCTAGTAATTCGTCCACTGATGTCAATTTCAATGCCCTGACTTCGAGCCTCACCAATTGGCGCTACTGCGTTAGGATCGGCGCTATTTTGATCTCTAGTCAAAATGTTTTGTTTTACTAAGTGATAGTAAGCTGCCGTTGCTGTTAATCGCCTATCAAAAATCTCAGTTTTAAAGCCAGCTTCGAATTGCTCACCGATTTCTGGGTCAATTGATTTTCCGGAATCAGTTACCCCATTGTTAGCCCCAAATGAAGTAGTCCAATTGCCGTAGATACCTAACCAATTCCACGGCTGGTATAACAAACCAAATCTCGGACTGAAACCTTCATCTCGAGTAGTCGGCAAGACAGCTTCAGCGGAGGTAATTGACGCCCCTCTACCTCTACCGGTCTTGGCCCAATCATACCGCCCTCCACCTAATATATGGACAGAGTCCCCCAAGGTGATTTGATCCTGCATATACAAGCCATACCATTCGTCTCTAAAATAGGAATAGTTTATCCCCGCTGGAAAGGGCGTTGCCAAAGCACTCTCAAAATAAGCTGGATCAATTCCGTAGACAGGGTTGTAAATATCAATTCCCAATCCTGAAATAGGGCGAATAAAATTTCCTCTAGTCCAGTACGTACCTGTAGATCTTGTAAAATCTAGCCCACTTAGTGTTTTGTGTCTTGCGCCAAGAAACTCAAAACTCCCTTCCAAATCCAAGTTTGAAGTGTAAGTTTCGGCATCTACTGTTTGTGCAAAAATATTACGCTGATATATTCGATTAGTAGTTGTAGGATCCAAAAAACTCGCAACTGTAAAAGCGTTTGCCGGTTTGATAGAAATATCTTCGCTGTCATTGAAAGTGGCTAAAAACCGATTTCTCAATTTCCATTGATCATTAAATGAATGAGATAAATCAAACCCTAAATTTACCTTCGATGTCTTATCCAAAGGATCATTTGGCTCGATATACGACCTACTTGTTGGTACCGGTGCGGGACGATCGCCAATAGCAAATAATCCCCTGTCACTTCGATGTTCTTGATATAGGCCCTCTACATCTACGGTAATCGATGTCGCGTCACTAGGCTTCCAGGTCAACGAAGGATGTATAAGCATTCGATCATTCAAATTAAAATCTCGGAACGAATTGTTATCTTGATAAGAACCGGTAAAACGATAGCTTACGGAACGATCCTCGGCTACGGCTCCTGTCGCATCCCATTCCGTTCTATAAAATTCGTAAGAACCGAACCTCTGTTCTAAAGAATAAAACGACTCGTCCCGTGGTTTTTTTGTTACCAAATTTATCAAGCCACCTGGGTCGATACGCCCGAACAGGATAGCCGCCGGCCCTTTGAGTACCTCAACACTTTCTAAATTTGCAGTGTCGAATTCCGTTGCAGCACCTATAGATAATCCGCTAGCGGAAAGTCCGTTACGAAAAACTCTTCCTGTTCTAAAGCCCCGGACAATAAACCCATTGCCCAATCCTAAGGTAGTCTGAGCCCTGACCCCGCTCACATTTTCCAAGGCATCCTTCAGGCGTGTGGTTTTTTGATCTTGTAAAACCGCTTTAGGAATCACCTGAACTGATATTGGAGTTTCGAATATCGGAGTATCTGTCTTTGTTGCAGTACCTATCTTCGGTTGACCATAATCTGCATCGCCCGTATTCGTAGCATCAAACACTGCCTGCCCAATAACCTGCACCGGCGGCATCATCGTCGGATCTTTACCTTCAGCCAATTGGGATCTTTCGATCGTCACTATATTATCCCCTGTTATCCGATAACTCAGGTCACTGCCTTTAAGCAACTGTTGCAACGCTTGTTCGGTTGTATAACTCCCTTTCAATCCACGGGATTTAACTTCACTTACTGTGTTCGCCGGGTAGTTAATATCTACTTTGGAAACTTCAGAAAACTCACTCAATGCACCCGTCATTGAACCCGCTGCAATATCGAATTGGTATACTTCGCTGTTGGGATTGGCAACAAGCGCTGATGTCTGTAGCAACCCGCTTATCAAAACGACTGATTTTAAAAATTGCCACCGGTTTGGCTCCTTGATTGATTCTCGGACAGTGATTATTAATAAATCTGGCGTTTTTCTGGGAAGAATCATGTTTAGTCTCAAAGGTTCTTTTGTATGCGAAGCCATATCGTTATCGGGTCATTTCGAATTCTTCAGTTACTGCTAGCTATTAGTTGACAGTAATCTTGCCGTTATTCAGTAAGAAGACGATCAACTCCTGAATTCACCTCCAAATTTTCTTCTACGCTTTCCGCAATGAATCCGCTCCTTAAAAAATACTCCCTATAGAGCCTTAGTAAATTGGCGTCGAATTCGCCGTATTCAGCCCCTACGGAGCTCAACACTTGTTGAGTCGCAAGACAGTTATAGCCGTTATCGACAGGACTTGATGTATCGATGGGCTCTTCTGCAAATAGGCTTAGCAATGGCTTTAACGCGAAGTCCTTCATAGTTTCCGCAGTGAAATGTATTGCACTTAGCCATTCGGGCATCGGCACCTTTCGTAGAGGGAGGTCTGTGTCAGAAAACCAATCCAACAACACATTCGCGGTCGGCGGTTTAGGATGGTTTAAATGGAAAATGCGGTTTTCCGCACAATCGGCCCTCGCCAAGGCGACGATGGCGCGGCTAATGTCGTCGACAGTCGCCATTTCCAGCTTGGCATCGCTATCCGGCGCCAAGCCCATTTGCACGCAGCCTTTGAGAATGCGGCATAAGAAATCATCGGTGTTCCATACACCGTTGCGCCGATCGCCGGCCACTGTCGCCGGGCGATAAACGGCCACGAAAAATCCGCGACAGCCTGCGGAGCGCATAATGGCTTCCGCGACCCATTTACTTTGCGCGTAGCCGCCGGCCAGGCTTCCGTTCAATAGCGGTTCGTCGCCTTCCGAAAATCCGGCGGAGCTGCTGGGTTTCCCGGAGAACACCGATAGCGTCGACACGTAATGTATGACTTTGGGACGCTCGGTTGCCGCCATGCGTAGAACTTCGACACTACCCAACACGTTTGCCGGCTTTAACGAGCCGTAGGGTTGTACGAAATTGACTAACGCACCGTTATGGAAAATTGCATCCGCAGTAGCCGAAATTTCCCGGTAACGTTCGCCGGTCAAACCCAATTTTTCAATCGCCAGATCGCCGCACACCGCAATGACACGCGACCACTCGACTCGGTCGTACAGTTCGTAACGCCTCAGCTGTGTTTGTAAGCGTGCCGTTGCCTGCGCCTCGTCTTCGGCTCGCACCAGGCAATAAACCTTGGCATCCGTTTGCTCCAGCAATTCGACTAACAAAAAGGCTCCAAGAAAACCGGTTGCGCCGGTCAACATGACTACCTGAGATTGATCGAGCGGCAAAGGCTGCGTCGGCAGAGGGCAAATGTCGCTGCCCAATCGACTGTCCATCAGCAAATCGATGTCGGCATCGGAAATGTCTCCAGCGAGCCAAGCTGCTTGCTGAACGATTGTTGGATGTTCGAACACCATTTTGACCGGAAATTTTTGCTGTAATCTTTTTTCGCCAGAAAACGCCAATTGTGTGGCCAACAAGGAATGCCCGCC
>NZ_LUUK01000124.1 GCF_001644025.1 Methylomonas koyamae | reverse complement strand
AGTCCGACAGGCTCCTAGCGTCAAGGGTTGCCGCAAACCGATCAGTTCAATGCCGTGGCGTAAAACATCCAGCGTGCCGCGTTGATTGATGGAATCCCGCAGCCGGCCGAGCAACACGTCGCCGGCTTGTGCGCCGTGATTCTTTTCCAGTGCTTCCCATGCCCGCGGCTGGGTGTCTTTGACCCATGCCAGCACATCCTCCGAAAACAGCGCCCGTGTGCGGTCATAGCTTGCCGCGTCGCCTTGCGCATATATCCAGCCATGGGCGGCGAGGTGTTCGCAGATTTCGGTTTCGAAATTCACTTCCTTGTGCAGATCGGGCATAGTCAGACTCGCTAGGTATTAGTAAACCGCATCGTGATCGCCGACATTCACTGGGATGATTTGCCCATCCTGGATCAGCAACTCCAACGTAATGCGATAAGAAAGATTGATAGACGCCGAATGCAAGCCTGCCGGTTTTCCTTGCAATGGGTGTAAGCGTAAAGAAGGATGATGGGGGTTGGCGGCAAGCAACATCAATGTTTTGGCGTATTGTTACCTAAGCTCGGGATGCTGCTTTAAAAACCTGACTTCCTTGCGTTTGAACTGATCGGTAAAAATCAGCTGGAACATGCGTGGTCAAGCCATGCCATATGCTCTTCAACCGATTCCGTGGTAAAGCGGCCCGCCACCAAATCCGCTTGGATCTCGGCAATGGCGGCATCCAATTCGCATTCGCGCAGATAGTGATAATGAGCAATCTCCATCACCACGAATTTATGCTTGCCCCGCACCGAAACAATAGCCTCCGGGGACTCACTCAACGCCGCCTTGATGGCGGCAATGCCTTTGGTTTTTAAATCGTTGGCGCTGATGTGAGACATCAATCCTCCTGAAACAGCCTGCAAAACAGCGCCAAATAATGCGCTTCATCACGCGATAAAACAAGTTATCCGCAAGCACACACTCGATCTTGCCGGTGACGGCGGCGCTAGCTCGAGCTGCCAATTTATTTGTAAGGTAAGCGTTCTTCGCTCAATCCGGCGAGTCCTGCAAATTCCGGGTCTTTGTGCACCAAAGTTGCGTCAAGCTCCAGCGCAGCGGCGGCAATCCATGCATCAGCCAATGACAGAGAATGTGTGGCCTTGACACTGGCGGCCCGCTCCAATAATGCGGTCGATTCATGAAGCCACAGAATGGGCAGTGCCAGACAATCGGCATAAGCTTCGCGTCCGGCGGATTCGCCCTCGTCCTTCCAAACCCGGTAAAACACTTCCATCAAAGAAATGAAGCAACCATGGCATGGCAAAACGCCATCTTGGGCATATCTCAACAGTTCGCTGACTCGCGCGGCACCCGGCTCATCATCGCGCAAGGTCAATAATGCAGAGGTATCGAGCAAAAAACCACTCACGCTTCACGCTCACGGTCGACTCGACGATCCATCAACAAACGCTCCGCCGCGCCACCTTTGCCTTTTCCCCTGAAAGCATTGATCGCATCGGTTGGCTGCGATGTAATTGCAACCTGTTCCAGCCCTTCGTCGAGAGCGATGAAAATGACTTCGGTGCGACGGTGGCGTAGTTCTGTTGGGAAAGTAATGACATCTTGTGGGTCTTCGATAATCTGGCGAATAGCAAACATTAGTTTCCTCCGAAAATTGGTCCAAACTGGCGCACGACGATCTTACCAGTGAAGGCAAGGTGTTAGTAGATTTCGTTCTCGTAATTGACTTCCCTGTGCAGATGGCTCATCCGGCGGCCTCCTCCGGTAATGCCGTAGGGACTTAGACCACGCACGTCAATCTTGCCGGTGACGGCGGCGGAGAGTAGGTCGGGTTAGCGATAGCGTAACCCGACAGCCGCGTCAAACAGTGTCGGGTTACGGCTGCGCCTAACCCGACCTAC
>NZ_LUUK01000123.1 GCF_001644025.1 Methylomonas koyamae | reverse complement strand
TATTCGCGCTATTCATCCCCGCACTAAACGGCGGGGTTTTCCGCGCAATTCGATAAAAGGAATCAGCCCTTCAATTTTCCTATATTTTTTGTAAACAACATCGGTAATAAGCCTGCAGGAACTTATTGGTAGGTTCAACAGCTATGCCGATCAGACACCAATTTAACCATAACAGTTATGTATTTTTTCAAGCCATACAGATCACTTTTCGCTAAATCTGTACTTAATATTTAAGCAATAAACTGAATCTGTTTGGCTTTTTCCTGGGTTAGTAAAGTATTCACCGTCGATCAGGTAACGGTTGACGACCAGAATACCACCCTGCATCCCTCCCTCCGATGCGGGACATTTTTTACTAACATTCAGGAGAATTTCATGCCCGCAGTCACCGCACCGGCCCATCAAAAAGGCGATTGTTTTGTCGATTTCGAAGAAAAAGTATTTGAAGATGTCAAAGCAGAACCAGGGCAGAAAGCTTTGGTCAAATTCCACACCGTCGCATTTGAAGGCTCGATAGGTTTTGTCAATCTGTTGCAAGCGACCCGCTTACAACGCAAAGGCTTCGAAACCTCCATTCTGCTGTATGGTCCGGGTGTCACCTTAGGTCTGCAACGCGGCTTTCCGCGTTTGGGCGACGAATCCTTCCCCGGTCATCAAAACTACGCCAATCAAATTGCCAAATTCATCGAAGAAGGCGGCAAAGTCTATGCCTGCCGCTTTGCCTTACAAGCCTTGTACGGCCATGGCGAACCCAGCTTGTTGCCGGGTATTAGGCCGATCAGCCCATTAGACGTGTTAGACATAGTGTTGATCCATCAGCGCGACAACGCTTTCATTATGGATACTTGGACGCTGTAAATCCTCCAGCCATCTGTGCTCGCCCGAACCTAGGTTCGGGCTTTTTTTGACTCGCAGCAGGAGATTTTGTTTTGACTATGTCTACTATCGTCAGAGCCGCCGCCGTCCAGATCGCGCCAGTGTTCGAATCCGCCACCGCTACTTGCGACAAGGTGTGCCAGGCCATCAGCGACGCCGCCGCGAAAGGCGCACAAATCGTGGTATTCCCAGAAACCTTTGTGCCGTATTACCCCTATTTTTCTTTCGTACTGCCGCCGGTCGCCCAGGGCCGTGAGCATTTGAAGCTTTACGATTTCGCACCGACGGTGCCGGGACCTATCACCGACGCGGTCGCGGCGCAAGCCAAGGCGCACGGCATTGTGGTGGTGTTGGGGATTAACGAGCGTGACCACGGCAGTTTGTACAACACGCAATTGATATTCGACGAAACTGGTCGTCTGGCGTTGAAACGCCGCAAGATTACGCCGACTTATCACGAGCGCATGATTTGGGGTCAAGGTGATGCATCCGGCTTAAAGGTCGTAGAAACCGGCATAGGGCGCATCGGTGCTTTGGCCTGCTGGGAGCATTACAACCCACTGGCGCGCTACGCGTTGATGGCCCAGCACGAACAAATCCATTGCAGCCAATTTCCCGGCTCATTGGTTGGGCCGATTTTTGCCGAACAAATTGAAGTCACGATCCGCCACCATGCCTTGGAATCCGGTTGCTTTGTAGTTAACGCCACCGGTTGGCTCAGTGACGAACAAATTGACGCGGTGACCACTGATCCTGGCCTGCAAAAAGCCCTGCGCGGCGGTTGCTGCACGGCCATCATCTCGCCGGAAGGTCAGCATGTGGTCGAACCCTTGCGCGAAGGCGAAGGCATGCTGATCGCCGATCTGGATATAAATTTAATCAGCAAACGTAAACGGATGATGGATTCGGTCGGCCATTACGCCCGGCCTGAGCTGCTTAGTTTGCGCATAGCCGACAGGCCGGCAGTACCGATGTTCAGCGACCTACCAGCTGTTTCGTCTCAACCCACTCAAGAGAGCGACCGCGATGACGCTATCAGCACACACTAAAGTCGGCGTGGCAGAGCTGATCGCCGATTTGCAATCCTTAGGCTTACGCCTGGAAGACAGTGAAGTCGGCGTAACTGGCCGTCGCGGCGGTGCCGGTCCTTCCGATCATAAAGCCGTTAGTTTGGCAGGCCGAACCGTGATGATACCGATTGCTACCGTTTCGGCTTGCGAGTCGCCGTTCGTCGCCAGCCGGCCGGACATACACGGCATCAGCGAGATTCGTCGCGATGGCGTAGTAGTCAGCCATATTGAATTTCCCCACCAGCCACGTTTTTACGATTTGCAGACTGCCGATGGCATCCCTTATTCGCAGATTGCCACGCTGCATTCGTCCGATGTATTGGCGACCACGCTACTGCAATCCTGCATCCGTTATGGCAACCGTAAAACCTCCTGCCAGTTTTGCGCCATCGGCGAATCACTGGCAGCGGGCAAGACCATTTTACGTAAAACGCCGGAACAACTGGCGGAAGTCGCGAAAGCAGCGGTGGAACTGGATCAGGTCAAACACATGGTCATGACCACCGGCACGCCGAATCTAACCGATAGAGGCGCGGCGCTGCTTTGCGAAAGCGCTGCAGCCGTTAAGGAGGTAGTCGATCTACCCATTCAAGGCCAATGCGAGCCGCCGGATGACGACATCTGGTTCGAACGGATGAAGGCTGCTGGCATAGACAGCCTAGGCATGCATCTGGAAGCGGTCACGTCAGAAGTGCGCGCCCGTATCATGCCCGGCAAGGCCAGCGTGCCGATGGCGCGTTACATGGATGCCTTCGACGCTGCGGTCGCGGTGTTCGGTCGCGGTCAGGTCAGCACTTATATCCTGGCTGGTTTGGGAGATACGCCGGAAGCGATTTTGTCGGTCTCCGAGCAGTTGATAGCGAAAGGCGTTTACCCCTTTGTCGTGCCGTTCGTACCCATTACCGGCACGCCCTTGGCAAACTATCCGGCGCCGACACCGGCCTTCATGGCGCAAATCCTGCCGCCATTGGGTGCGATGCTGAAGCAAGCAAATCTGCTATCCCAAGACATGAAAGCCGGCTGCGCCAAATGCGGTGCCTGCTCGGCGCTGGCCAGTTATGAGGTGTGAGATGTGGACCGATAACTTTAAACCGTTTTTTGCCAACGCCTACCTGATCAAATTCGTCACAGAGGATTGGGAGCGTAAACAAATGTTGGCGCTACGTCAGGCAGTGTTCTGTGAGGAACAAGGTATCTTTGCCGGCGACGATCTGGACGACATTGACAACATCGCCACACCCATCGTCGCCATCGCCTGCGTGGCCGGTTTACCGGATCGAGTAGTGGGCACCGTGCGTATTCATCAGGAAAAACCCGGCGTTTGGTGGGGCTCGAGGTTGGCGGTGGATCAAGGCTATCGTAAACAAGGCAGTCTCGGCGCGGCGTTGATCAAACTGGCCGTCACTTCAGCGCATTCCCAAGGCTGCACCAGCTTTCTGGCGCAGGTGCAAAGTCGAAACCAATTGCTGTTCCGCCGCCTGCACTGGAAATCCCTAGAGGAAATCTCCGCGCATGGGCGGGCGCATTATCTGATGCAAGCGGACCTAGCTTGGTATCCGCCTTATGCCGACGGCGCCATCGGTTTTGTTACCACGACTCGGATGGCGGCATGACCTGGCTGGCTGACTTGACGCTCAGAATCCGCCAGGGTGCAGGGCTGGGGCATAAGCGCGATATTGCTCGTGTCATGCAGCATTTACCTATGCATGCCGGCTCGGAGATTGTCGTAGGCGACGACTGCGCCGCCATTCCCGATGCTGACAGCTATCTATTACTGGCCTGCGAAGGCTATCTGAATGACTTCGTCGCCAGCCAACCCTGGTTTGCCGGCTATTGCGGGGTAATGGTCAATGTCAGTGACATTTATGCAATGGGCGGTCGGCCTATCGCCGTCGTCGATGCCATCTGGAGCAACGGCGAAAACCAAGTCAAACCGATTCTGGAGGGGCTGACAACCGCTGCGCAAGTCTACGGCGTGCCAGTGGTCGGCGGGCATACCAATTTGAGAAACGATGCTCCGCAATTCTCGGTAGCCATCCTCGGTCGCGCCAAACGGCTATTGAGCAGCTTTGCCGCCAAACCTGAGCAAATTCTGTTAGCGGCTATTGATTTACGCGGCCATTTCCGGGAACCGTACCTCTGGTGGGACGCCAGTACCGGCGCGCCGCCCGAACGTCTGCGCCAGGATTTAGAGCTTTTGCCAACACTGGCTGAAACTGAATTGTGCGCGTCGACTAAGGACATCAGTAATGCCGGCGTGATCGGCACACTGCTGATGTTATTTGAATGCTCAGATGTGGGTGGCGTGATCGACATCAACGCCATTCCCCGCCCCAGCCATATCGATCTGGAAAGATGGTTGTGCTGTTTTCCCAGCTACGGCTTCGTGCTGAGTGTTGATGCGCATAATAGTGCAGGGGTGATCGAACTGTTTAAGCAGCGCGGCATCGCTTGCGCGGCAATCGGCAAAACTGACGATAGCCGCCGGTTAAGGTTGAAAGCTGGCGACGACGAACAACTTCTGTGGGATTTAAACAGCGAAGCTTTGATCGGCTGTGGCCCAAAACGGCAGGGCTAGCCATGCAAAGACTACGCATTGCCATGCTGACTCATTCTGTTAACCCGCGCGGCGGTGTGGTACACGCCATGCAATTGGCGGAGGCCTTGCAGGATTTGGGGCACGACGTGACTTTGATCGCCGCAGCGGAACCCGGCAAAGATTTCTTCCGTTCCGCACGTTGCCAGACATTCCTGATACCGCTACCCACATTGAGCGATGATTTTGTTACCAGTGTCGGCCAGCGCATTCAGGCTTATATCGATTACTTCGGCCAGTCCACGACCGAGACATTCGATATTTACCACGCCCAGGATGCCATCAGCGGTTGCGCGATGGCCCGACTTTCTGAACGCGGCATTGTCGATGGTTTCATCCGCACCGTGCATCATTTGGATCAGTTCGACGATAGTTCGTTGGCAGCGTGGCAAAACCGCTCCTTCCTCGCCGCGCAACAAGTCTTGTGCGTCAGCCGTGATTGGCAGGACAAATTGCACAAGCAGCATCGCATTGCCGCTGTGCAAGTCAATAACGGTGTCGATATGCAACGCTATTCGCCCACGCCGCAAGCCAATGATGAAACACTGCGCCAGTCGTTAGGTTTGACGCGCGGCGGCCCGATTTTTCTGGCGGTCGGCGGTATCGAGGCGCGCAAAAACACTTTACGCATCTTCGCGGCTTTTCACGAAGTTTTGCAACAACGCCCGAACGCCCAGTTGATCATCGTCGGCGGTGCCAGTTTGTTAAATCATGATGTGTATCGCCAGCGCTTCAATGCTGCTGTTGCCGAAAGCGGGCTGCAGGAGGGTCCCGGCCAATCATTGATCATCACCGGCCCATTGCCCGATGCCGACATGCCGAGTGTGCTCCGTCTGGCTGATGCACTGGTGTTTCCATCATTGACCGAAGGCTTTGGTCTGGTGGTGCTGGAAGCCATTGTTTCCGGCACGCCGGCCATTGTTTCGCTAAGGCCGCCGTTTACCGATTATTTGCAAGATCAGGACTGTATCTGGACTGATCCGGAAGACAGCGCGGCGATAGCAATCGCGATGCTTAGAGCTGTCGAAGATTTCCCCACGGATAGCCTGTCAACTATCGCTAAGCGTTTAAGCGAGGCATTTTCCTGGGCGCAATCAGCCGACATCCATCTTGAAATTTACCGTTCATTCATCAACGCCCAAGGAACTAAACATGCCTGAAATGCGCTTCCGCGTCCGCTGGCCGGACCAGACTGAAAGCCTGTGTTATTCGCCATCATTGGTGATCAAGGATTATTTCCAACCCGGACAGACTTATCCCTTGCCGGAATTCGTCAAGCACAGCCGCGAAGCCTTGGAAATAGCCAGTGAGCGGGTGCGGCAGAAATATGGCTACACCTGCTCCAGTGCGATGAGCCAACTAGCGGAAATCGAAGCCAAGGCCAGCCAGTTTTTGGGAAGTGAAAATCCCCAGGTCAGCGTGACCGAGTTCATCGAATAGACCAATACAGCACACCCACTCAACGCGAATAGCAAAAAACCAAAACGAGGACGTCATGAAACAAAAATCAGAAAATACCCGCCTGCACTATGACACGATTATCGTTGGCGGCGGCCAGGCCGGTTTGTCCGTCAGTTATAAGCTGCAACAACACGGTATCAACCACATCATCTTCGAGAAAAACCGCATCGGCCATGCCTGGCGTAACGACCGCTGGGACAGTTTTTGTTTGGTCACCCCAAACTGGCAATGCCAATTGCCGGACTTTCCTTATCAGGGCGATGATCCGCAAGGCTTTATGCTGAAAGATGAAATCGTCGCTTATGTTGAAGCTTTTGCCAAAAAAGTGAATCCGCCCATCATGGAAGGTGTAGCGGTAAATCGAGTATGGCGGGGTGAGCAAGGCCAATTACATGTCAGCACCTCGGCGGGCGAGTTTTCCGCAGACCATGTGGTGGTGGCAACCGGCGGCTACGATATTCCTATCGTGCCTGACTATGCGCACAGTCTGCCCAAGCACATCACCCAGATTCATTCGATCAATTACCGCAATCCAGCGCAACTGCCGGCAGGTGAAGTGCTAGTGGTCGGCAGCGGCCAATCCGGCGTGCAGTTGATGGAAGACTTGCATCTGGCCGGTCGCAAGGTGCATCTTGCCGTTGGTAGCGCCCCGCGTTCGCCGCGCATGTATCGCGGCCGCGAAACCACGGAATGGTTGTTTGACCTAGGCTTTTATCAATTGACCATCGACCGCCATCCCTTGGGCGACGAAGCCAAGCATAAAACCAATCATTACTTGACCGGGCGCAGCGGCGGTCACGAAATTGACTTACGGAAATTTGCCTTGGAAGGCGTAAAACTGTACGGCAGCATCGCCAATATCAACGGTAGCAACTTGGAGTTTTTACCGGATTTGACCAAAAACCTGGACGATGCCGACGAAATCTACGTCAATATCCGCAACGATATTGACCGCTACATTGCCGAACACAACATCGATGCGCCGGTCGAGCCGCCTTTTCGCAAAGTCTGGGAACCCGAGTTTGATCCTACCCGCATTGATGCCGATGCCGAAAACATCACCAGCGTAATCTGGGCGATTGGTTTTAGACCGAACTATCGCTGGATAGAACTGCCGGCCTTCGATGGCCGCAGCTTCCCGCAATACGATCGCGGCGTCAGCAACGTGGAGGGTTTGTATTTTATCGGTTTGCCCTGGTTGCATACTTGGGGTTCCGGACGGTTCCTGGGGATTGCCGATGATGCAGACTATTTGGCAGGTATTATTCAGAGCAAATTGGCGGTTAAGGATGCGGTTGAGCTTTAATCGCTAGTGATCGGTATGGTCAGGCAAGCGCACAGTTGCCTCTAATGGCGCTTCCTGATCGAAGCAATACAAGCAATGCCCGGCGCAAATACATGGATCAACCTGGATGAAAACATGAAACACTTGTACGAAACCGTCGCCGATACGGTGATTGCGCATATCGAGCAGGGTGTTTACAAACCAGGCGAAAAACTGCCCGGCGTCAGGAAGCTGAGTCAGCAACTGAATGTCAGCATCTCAACGGCACTGGAAGCCTATCGCCTGTTGGAAGACAGCGGTAGGATTCAGGCGCGCTTGCGATCCGGCTACTATGTCAGCGGCTTTCGCCGACAGGCTGTTGTAGAACCGGAAGTATTTGATGCCCCCCTTACCCCGGCTAAGATCACCGGTCAATCGCTGACCCGACAAATTCTGCGTGCGGTCAAAGACCCTTACCAGATCAACCTGGGTTCGTCGGTGCCACATGCTGATTTTTTACCCACCCATGCCTTGCAACAGGCTACCGGCAAGGTGGCGCGCTCTTTCGGTAAGCGTTGTTTCGACGCCGACGAATTGCTGGGTAATCAGGAACTGCGCCGGCAGATCGCCAAGCGCATGGTGGAATTGCAATGCGCCGACAGCCCCGACGACATTGTCATTACTCACGGCGCCCGCGAGGCAGTCAGCTTGGCGTTGATGGCCGTTTGCGAACCGGGCGATTTGATCGCCATCGAATCGCCGACTTTTTATGGTTTGTTGCAAGTCATCGAATCCTGCGGCATGGAGGCGCTGGAAATCCCCACCCATCCGCGCGATGGCCTGTCGCTGGATGCTTTGCAAATGGCTATCGAGCAATGGCCGATCAAAGCCTGTTTGATCGTCTCCAATTACAACAATCCACTCGGTTCCTGCATGAGCGACGCACGCAAGCAAGCCTTGGTGGCTTTGCTGGAAAAACATCAGATCCCATTGGTCGAAGACGACGTCTACGGCGATTTGGGCTTTGGCTTGCGGCGGCCATCGGTCTGCAAGGCCTGGAGCCGGAACGGTCAGGTTTTGTATTGCAATTCCTTCGCCAAAACCCTGTCGCCTGGAATGCGCGTGGGTTGGCTGGTGCCGGGCCTCTACATGGCGCGAGTGGAAAACCTGAAATACATGAAACACCAGGCCGTGCCGACCCTGAACCAACTGATAGTCGCGCACATGTTGGAGCAAGGTGGTTACGACCGCTATCTACGGCAGGTGCGTCAGGAATATGCCCGCAACGTGGCATTGACCATAAAGGCCGTCAGCCTGTTATTCCCCGAAGGTACCAGAGTGACCCAGCCCGAGGGCGGCTTTGCCTTGTGGGTGGAACTGCCCGTCGGTGTTGATGCCATGGAGCTACATCGCCGCGCCAGCTTGGAGAATATCATTATCGCGCCCGGCCCCTTGTTCTCGGCCACGCAAAAGAAATATGGCAATTTCATCCGTTTGAGTTGCGCGGTGCCGTGGAATGACAGAGTAGAAAAAGCCTTAAAAAAGCTTGGCGATATTGCCCAGGATTTGTTGGCAGAAAATCGCTAATGACTGCTGTTGCTTTGGTAACGTACATTCAATTACAACATCTATCTGACCGCTTTTGGCCGGGTGTTGTCCGTCAGTTTGCTTAAGAAAGCCTGCAAGCGAATTAAAGTAGCCGCTAACGTACGTTTTCGTACCGCTGAATTTATCAGGCCGGGTCGGCATGCAGATGAATGCCTAGTGCCTTTGTTACCTTGAGAATCGTATCGAAACTAGGGATATGCTCGCCGTCCAGGGATCGATACAGGCTTTCGCGGGAAAGTCCGGTCTCTTTGGCAATCTGCGACATGCCACGCGCACGGGCAATATCGCCAAGCGCTTTGGCTATGAAGGCCGCATCGCCGTCGGCTTCCTCGATGCAGGCATCCAGATAGGCCGCCATTTCTTCGGTGGTTCTCAAGTGCTCCGCTACATCGTAGCGACTGATGATAGTTTTTGTCATTGCGTTATCCTACAGGTTACGGGCAAGACCTTGGGCGGCTTTAACATCGGCATCCTGAGTGCTTTTATCGCCACCGGCCAATAAAATGATGATTTCGTTGCCGCGTCGAGTGAAATACACCCGATACCCGGGGCCATAGTCGATGCGCATTTCTGATACACCTTCGCCTACCGACTTCACGTCACCCGGATTGCCGGCAGCTAGACGTTCGACCCTGGCCAAAACTCGTGCACGAGCACGAATGTCACGAAGATTGTCCAGCCATCGGGCATAAACATCGGTTTTCTTTATATCGACCATGCTTTAAGTGTAGCCTATAGGCTACGTTTGTCAATAGACTGACTACGGGCCAAACGTAAGGGATCGTGTTGAAATGGATAATAACAGGGTGGATTATGTGCCAGATAATATGGTGGAAATTGCATGCTAGCCTATTAGATATTGCTAATTTTTACCTTTTCGAGGGGATGGGCAAAAATAGCCATCTAATGGCAGAATTAGC
>NZ_LUUK01000122.1 GCF_001644025.1 Methylomonas koyamae | reverse complement strand
TCGCCGGCGAATTGGTCGCGAACCGTAAACACCGAGGCACGCACGTATTCGCGGATTTCGGTCAATGCGCTTTCGTCGTCTTCGCCACCGACATCGCTGTCGATTTTGGTCAGTTCTATCATGTCGCGCATCACTTCGGCGGTATCGCCGGGCCAGTCCGCGTCGGTTTTAGCATAGCCAACCCCGAACAAAAAGCCCTGGCACCAGCAACGCAATGCCTCGACTTGTTCGTCGAGCGGCTCGGCTTCGTCGGGCATCAGCAAGTCGAACTCGAAACTCTGATCCTGATTTTCCAGGAGTTGCCGGGTCTTTTCGAACAAACCCGCCAAAAACTCGCGGTCTTCGTCGATCAATTCGAGGTCTTCGTCGAAGAGCTCGTGCAACCAATTGCCAAAGTCCGCGCGGGTTTCGACACACAACATACCGGTAGCGATACCGTGCGCTTCGGCGCCGCCCATATCGGCGTCGTGTTGCTCCAAAATGGCATTTAAGGTTTGATAAGTCATCTGGCTCTTGGCGCCTGGATAGGCTGTTTAATCACGAGGCTTATGCTAACATTGTTAAGAAATCCCGACGATTATACCGCCTTATCGGTTCAACTCCTCTCCGTGCTATGTCTCAAAGCGAAAAAGACCCGACTACCGAGCTCGAAGCGTTGGAAGCCAAGCTGGATGCGCTGATAGCACAATACAACCAAGTCAAAAACGAAAACAAGTCTTTGAAAATAAAACAGGATGCCCTGGTCAAGGAAAAAGCCAGATTACTCGAAAAAACCACGTTGGCCAAAGCCCGCGTCGAAGCGATGATCGCCCGCCTTAAGGCGATGGAGCACGATTCATGAGTAAAACGATGCAAGCCGTATCGTTAAACATCTTGGGCAAGGAATACAAAATCGCTTGCGCCGCCGAGGAAAAAGACACGCTGATCGATTCCGCCCGCGAACTGGATCGGCAAATGCGCAAAATCCGCGATACCGGCAAAGTCACCGGCGCTGATCGAATCGCGGTCTTGGCGGCATTGAATCTTGCCCACGACTTGGCATCCGGCAATAAGGCCGCAAGCTCCAGCCCGGATATGGCCGGCCGATTGGCGGATTTACGCCGCAAAATAGAAAACGTTTTGGAAACCCCTTAATTCGTTTAGAATAGTGACCCTATCTCCTGCGGCGTTCGAGCAGTACTGGGTGTTTCCTGAACCTGCATTTGCCCCGGAAGCTTTTTACCCGTCATGGTGTGCACGCCTGTTCACTCAGGAAGCCTGATTGACTGGATTTGGTTTCCACTTGAACCTCCGGTTCAAGGACGAAAGTATCAGACGGCGCAGGCGGGAGATTTTCTTGTTAGCCATACTCTGGCCGACCTCGATCCCATGACCGATGTCGCCGGCCAAGTCCTCATCTCAAATACCTGTAACACCCTTCCCGCAAGGCTTCACGGCTCAAGTTAACCGCGTAGCCCGGAAACGACGGCGCTTGCGTTACACGTTATAGGGCGTGGCAATCCAATCGCGCAACACCGCTTCGTCGCGCTTGGGCAAGTAGGCAAAATCGCCGGAAATATCGCGAAATACCGATTCGGCTATATGGGTTGATACCAAGCGGCCTTTCAACATGTAGAAAAACCAGGCGAACGGATGGCCGGCCTGCCGGTCGAAGCGGGTCAGCACATTGCTGAGAGCGCTACCTTTCTTACCGGCGAAATCTTCCAGATGCGGCAGATGATGTTTGTGGGTATTGACCAACTCGACGTTAACGATTTGCTCCCCGAAACGCCCGGTATGGGAATAGGGTCGAATGATCCAGTCTTCCGACATTCGAGCCACCTGCCCGGCGCTGCTGCGATTCCAATCGTCCATGAAGCGGCGCACCGAGTGCTCTCCGGGATGGCGCTCGTCTATCACGCCCATGAACAACGCCACGTCGGTTTTGCGCCGATAAGCGTAGCGCGAGTGGCCGAAACCGAAGCTCTCGATGCAAAACGGATGAATCGGATCGATAAACTCTTCCAAATCGTCCGGCGGATTGGCTTCGTCAACCAACATCCTATCCGAAACTTCGTGAGTCTTATCGATTTCGATCAGCGTAAAGTCTTCGGCCCTATCGCCGGTCTGCACGACAAAATACAGCGTTTTACCGGTCTGTTTGGTGGCGATCAGCTTTTGCTCAAGCGCATATTCGATCAGAGTCTGCAGATTCTGCCCGCACTCGATATAGGATCTCTCCACCCATTCGGTGATGTCGTTGGCGATCCGGGTGCCGTTCATGTCGACGACACCGCCAAGCTTGTACCACTCGTCGCCTATCATGGCCAGGCGGAGCGGGAAATCTGAAATCAGTTGTTGCAGCTTGTTTTGCAACAGTTCGTCGGTTTGACCAGGGATGATTTTTTTACAGCATTCGGCAATGTCTTGTCCGGCAATCGCGAGTCGGGCTTCAGTCATGTTCGGCTTTGGGGCTGTTAGTGGAATTCAAGCGTTGATGTACCAATTCTCGCACATCGGGTTCCGGGTCGTCCGCGAGCACCGTCAAACGGGCGGGATCGACCTTGGCAGCCGCAGTATAGCGCACCACCCAGTCCGGGTCTTGCAACATCGTCGCGGCATCGTCGGCCGGCATGCGCTCGACGACGATACGCCGCACGTCGGACGCGGGATCCTCGGCCATCAGTCCCAAGCTAACTTCCGGCAAACGTTCGGCGACCCGCTTGCGCACCTGCAAATCCTCATCCTTGATAAAGCGGAACAAGCGGCCGGGCGGCAAACGCTTCGCGACGGTCAAGCGAACGATATAATCCGGATCGTTCGCCAATAACTCGAGATGTTCGAGGTCGATGCGGTCGGCAACCGTCATCCGCACCTCCCGATCCGGGTCGTCTATCCAGCTCTGCAACTGCTGAGCCGGCAAGCGGAAGGCGACCGCCCGCCGCACGACCTCATCCTCGTCGTGTATCAGCGCCTGCAAGGCTTTCTGCGGGGCATAGCGTACCGCGATTGCTCGCCGCTCCCAGAATTTATCGTTCAAATAGTGCGTCGCATAGGCCGGATTGACCCGGAAAAACCGGTCGATTTGGCGGCCGCTATCGACGAACACGCAAGTGTCGCCAGGCATGCAACGCCCCATCAATAGCGTTTTGCCGCGGAAGGGACAGATACTGCAGTCACCTATCGGTGTAGAGTCGGGAGCGTCTGATTCCGCCATGCCGCACTCAATCCTCGATGACTTCGGCAATCACGATGCCGGTGGCATGATCGTAGTCGCGGGTCAGGCATAAACAGTGTTCACGGCCATCCACCAGATACAAATTAAAACCCCGCCCCTCAAGCACAGGTTCGTTATTGGGAATGTCGTCGTCCATGCAATAGGTGAAATGGATGTCGGTGTAGGCTTCGCGTAGCATACCGACGACCGTTTCGTTAAGGACTTCGCTGCCAATTTTACCGGCGATTTCTTGCAGTTGTTCGGGTTTGATCATGAAGTGGATTCCTGTTCGAGACTGATACGGCGGCCCGCGCGGATGCCCATCGATTTGGCCAACCAAGGCGGCGGCGCATCGGCGAGGACGGTTTGCAATTGATTGAGTAATTCGGAGACGACGGCGCCCAGTTCGGTCTTGATCGGGTGTATGCCGAATTTAACGACTTTAGCCGCCGCCGGACCACCGATGGACGCGGTGTAGAGCACCCGGCAATCGGCGATTAACTCCGCGCGGTAAGTATTCTTGTCGGCATGACGCCGCTGAGCATCCATGTCCACACTGCGGATGTCGATTAACCGAGCTTCGTCCGCGGACACCTGATAGATCAAAAACTGGCGGCAAGAGCCGAAATGGCCGGCGATCCGAGTCGGATCGTCGCTGACCACGGCCACCAATATCGAGCCGGCGGCATCGGCCGGCAAGGTTTGCGGCTTGGGCGGATCGGGAAAGGCGATGCTTTGCAATATCCCCAGCGTTAAACGCACGGTTTGCGGGTCCGCCGAGATCCCGAAATTGCTCAGCGCCTGACGGAAGCGGTCCTCGCCAAGCTCAGCCAGCGTGTTGCCGTCCAATACCGGCCCCACGCAAGCATGCAAAATCGACACAAATAATTTGGGAGCGGTATCGGGCAGGGCTCGAGACGCCAACCCGATACGCAAAGCCAGTTCCCTCGTCAAGGCGGACTGGCGCATGGCACTATGCCACTAACGGCAATATGCAATTGTCAATCGGGCAAACCTTAACGCATTGCGGTTCGTCGAAGTCACCATTGCACTCGGTGCAGGTTTTTTTGTTGATTTCGAACACCACCGCGCCTTCCTTGATCGAGTCGGTTGGGCACACAGGTTTGCAATCACCACAGGAAATACATTCCTCGGCAACAATGTAGAGAGTCATGCTTTATTCCTCCGCTAATCGCTTGGCTTGCAATGTGGTTGGGATCTTCGGTGGAGGACTCATCGGTTCGAAGTAATATTTTGAGCCATCACCCAACGTGACTTCGCCGCCCCATTTGTCCTCGCCATCGAATTCTAACGATTCTATGGTTTCTTCCAAGTCTTTTTTGGCAACATAGAACAGCAGTTTACCATCTTCGCGTTTTCTGAGCATGACGCTGGGCATAGATTTCTCCAAACGAAAGCGGGGGCAAACTCGCATTTGCCCCCGCGGATAAACGATTTGTTAACGGATCAAATCGTAATTGTAGTCGGTCGTTCCCATACCGCGGGTTTCCTTATCCAACTGCTCCAGTACCGCGTTAACCAGCGTAGTCAGCACGTACATCGCGCCTTCGTAGCCCAAGGTGGTCATACGGTGCAAGTGGTGACGGTCGAAAATCGGGAAGCCGATCCGAATCAGCGGCACTTCGAACTCCTCGCCTTTGTACATGGTATCCCGTTGGATGAATTTACCGTAGGAATTGCCGATCATGAAGTCCGGTTTATTGGTAAACATCAACGAACGGAAGTGCCACAAGTCGCGACCGATGTGCACGGTAGCGGTTTGACCGTAAGGCGACGCTTTCAAGATTTCTTCGCAAGCTTTTTTCCAGCGTTTGTTGGCGTGGTTAACCAACACGTCGGTGACTTCCGCGCCAAACTCCAGCAGCATTTTGGTCATACCCAACGCGAAGTCGGCATCGCCGTACAATGCGAATTTTTTGCCGTGCAACCAAGCGTGCGAGTCGGTCATCATATCCACCAAACGACCGCGTTCGACTTCCAGTGATTTCGAAATGGGTTTGCCGCTTAGTTCGGAAACTTTCATCAGCAATGCGTCGGTCCATTCCAAGCCCATCGGAATGTTCAGTTTCGGCACGTCGTGGTTCCAAGTGGTTTCGGCGAATTTCTTGGTTTTTTCCAACTGCCAAGGTTGCAGCAACACGGTGGTAATCGCGTTCGGCGCATCCTTGATTTCGTCCATCGTGGTACCGCCGGAGTACATCCGGAAAGTACCGTCCGCCGGGGTATCCAATACTTCGGTCGGATCGCTCAGCATCGTATAATCGACACCCATTTCTTTCATCATCCGGTGGATGACGCGGTAGTTACCCAAATAGGTTTCGAAGCCGGGTACGAAGTTGATCTTGCCGTTTTTGCCGGGCTCCTTGCCTTCCATCGTTTTCAGCGTGAAGTAGCGCGCCATGCCTTCGAACATGTTGTCCCAACCGGTGGTGTGGCTACCGACGAAGCTTGGGGTATGAGCGAATGGCACCGGGAAATCTTGATCAACATGGCCTTCTTTCTTGGCGTTGTTGATAAACGCGTTCAAGTCGTCGCCGATCACTTCCGCCATGCAAGTGGTGGATACCGCGATGATGTCCGGCTGATATAGGGCTTTGGCGTTTTCCAAACCCGCGAACATGTTTTTCTGACCACCGAATACCGCCGCGTCTTCGGTCATGGAGTCGGAAACGCAGGAAACCGGCTCTTTGAAATGGCGGTTGAAGTAGGTACGGAAGTAAGCCACGCAACCTTGCGAACCGTGGACATACGGCATGGTTTTTTCGAAACCCAGAGCGCACAACACGGCACCCAGCGGTTGGCAAGCTTTAGCCGGATTGATCGTGATCGCTTCGCGGCTGAAGTTCAATTCTTGATATTCCTTAGTCGTCGTCCATTCGAATACTTCGTCAATGGTATCTTGCGGGTGACGCTCTTCGTACATCGCGCGTTTGTTGGCAAGATTTTCCTTGTATTCGTCGGTTCGAAACAAGGGATAACTAGGGGCTATTTTGTCGACATTTTGGCTCATGATAATCTCCTAAACGCGCCACTAATCTGTGGTCCGGCGTTGATTGGATTTAGTCGGGCTGCTTTGTCCAGGCAGCCCGATCTTCGAAAGGCAGGGTACGCCCATTGCCCCGAGGAGCGATGGCGCGTGCCCTACGGCATCATCGCATTCGCTATTAAGCGACCGCTTTTACCGCTTCGCTCTCAGACGCTTCGGTTTTCCAAGGCGCCTTGATTTGTTTCCAGCATGGGTTATTCAGCGTCATGTCCATATCGCGGGCGAAGATGGCGAAGCCGTCGTAGCCGTGGTATGGGCCTGAGTAATCCCAAGAGTGCATTTGCCGGAATGGGATACCCATTTTTTGGAAAATGTACTTTTCTTTAATACCGGAGCCAATTAGGTCAGGTTGAACTTTTTTGACGAACTCTTCGAATTCGTAGCCGGTGACATCGTCATACAACAGCGTGGCGTTGCCGATTTCCTTGATGGTACGATCGTAGTCGTCGTTGTGACCGAACTCGTAACCGGTACCAACTACTTCCATACCCAAGTCTTCGTAGGCGCCAATCACGTGACGAGGACGCAAACCGCCGATGTACAACATCACGCGTTTGCCTTGCAGACGCGGTTTGTATTTAGCGATAACGGCTTCGTATTCCGCGCTGTAGCGAGCGATCACGCGCTCCGCGCCTTGTTTGATGTTGTCGTCGAAGTGAGCGGCGATTTTACGCAACGATTCGGCGATTTTGGTTGGGCCGAAGAAGTTGTACTCGATCCAGGGAATGGAATATTTTTCTTCCATATGCCGAGCGATGTAGTTCATCGAACGGTAGCAGTGGATCAAGTTCAATTTCACTTTCGGGGTGTTTTCGATCTCGGCGATGGTACCGTCGCCGGACCATTGCGCGACCACTTTCAGGCCCATTTCTTCCAACAGGGTACGCGAAGCCCAAGCGTCGCCACCGATGTTGTAGTCGCCGATCACGGCTACGTCGTATGGACCGACCTCGTAAGCGGGTTGTTTGCCGTCGCTTTTATCCAAAACCCAGTCGCGGATGGCGTCGTTGGCGATGTGGTGACCCAAAGATTGGGAAACACCGCGGAAGCCTTCGCAACGCACAGGTACAACGGTTTTGCCGATGTCTTTGGATTTAACCTTGGAAACCGCTTCGATGTCGTCGCCGATCAGACCGATCGGGCACTCGGATTGAATCGAAACGCCTTTGTGCAAAGGGAACAAAGCTTCGATTTCATCGATACATTTGGCCAGTTTTTTGTCGCCGCCGAATACGATGTCTTTCTCTTGGAAATCGGAGGTAAAGTTCATCGTACCGAAGGTGTTGACACCAGTGGTACCGACATAATAGTTACGGCGGCCGGCGCGGGAATATTGACCGCAACCGACTGGACCGTGGGAAATATGGATCATGTCCTTGATCGGGCCCCAAACCACACCTTTGGAACCGGCATACGCGCAACCACGAATGGTCATTACGCCCGGCAACGATTTGCGGTTTGAAGTGATGCATTTGTTGGATTTTTCCAACTCGTGGTCGTTGACCGCCAAGTGTTTCGCGCGGTCTTTTTTGGCTTTCTCGGGATAGACTTCCAGCACTTCTGCGATCAGCGCTTCGGTCTCTTCTCTTGTCATGGCTGCCATGATGTTATCCTCCTAATGTCGTGGGCAATCCCCCAACAGACAGTTTTTGGGAACAGATAGGGTGGCGGACGGCAAGCCGCCCGCCGGTTTCTAGCAAGACTTATTCTTCGGCAGCGGTTTTACCGATCAAAGTTGCGTCTTCTTCTTCCATCAAACCGAAGTTCATCAACAACTCTTCCAACTCGTCCATCGTGATCGGAGTAGGGATCACCAAGTTTTTGTTGTGCAGAACTTTTTGAGCCAAAGCGCGGTATTCGTCGGCTTGTTTCGCGGTTGGTTCGTACTCGATAACCGTCATACGACGGATTTCAGCACGTTGTACAACGTTGTCGCGTGGTACGAAATGGATCATTTGAGTGCCCATTTGTCTTGCCAATTCTTCGATCAGTTCGTCTTCACGAGCTGTTTGACGAGAGTTGCAGATCAAACCGGCCAAACGAACGCCGCCTGAGTTGGCGTATTTGACGATACCTTTAGCGATGTTGTTGGCAGCGTACATAGCCATCATCTCGCCAGAGCAAACGATGTAAATTTCTTGCGCTTTGTTTTCGCGGATAGGCATCGCGAAACCGCCGCAAACAACGTCACCCAATACGTCGTAGAATACGAAGTCGAGTTCGTCGTCGTATGCGCCTTCCTCTTCCAGGAAGTTGATCGCGGTGATAACACCACGGCCAGCGCAACCAACTCCTGGCTCTGGACCGCCTGATTCAACGCATTTCACGTCGCCGTAGCCGACTTTCAATACGTCTTCCAGTTCCAAGTCTTCGACGCTACCAGCTTCGGCAGCCAAATGCATGATGGTGGTTTGCGCTTTTGAGTGCAGGATCAAGCGAGTAGAATCGGCTTTAGGATCGCAACCGACGATCATCACTTTTTTACCGGCTTCCGCCAGAGCGGCAACCAGGTTTTGGGTTGTGGTGGATTTACCAATACCACCTTTACCGTAAATAGCACATTGACGTAATTTCGCCATGACTTTCTCCTCTTGTGGGCTTTGTTAATAACAACCCTACTACAGCAATGGGCGTGCCAGTTTGCCGGAGTTACTCATAACACTGATTTATAAAGGATTTTTTAACCAAAAAACGCCTAACAATGTAGTCGTATACCCAACATTTTGTATTGGCCACTGTCGTTTTACTCACAGCCTACGTGTGGTTATTGCAACGATGCCCTTCGAATGGCTTCAAACCTTTGGCGCCACGGTCTCGATAGGTGTCGCCAATACCGTTTTATCCGGCTTTCGGCTTTTCGACCGATGCTATATATAACGTTGAAACGGCGTTAAGCCGGATCAGCTCGGCCGGCGCCGATTTCGTTCCCAAGCTCACGCGCCGAGAGTATCTCCATGACCGATTCAACGTTTTCGCCGTGGCCTTACGGCAAACACTCGCGCTATTGGTCGCGCCGTTAATCTGGCTGATAATCCTAAAAAGAGCAGTTTG
>NZ_LUUK01000121.1 GCF_001644025.1 Methylomonas koyamae | reverse complement strand
TGCGCCGCCCGTTGGTTGGCGCATCCTACGGGCTCATCGTCTATCTCATTCTTGCTCATAAACTTTACGCTACGATGCGGTTGCTTCTCTTGCGCTAATCAAACGAATACCTTTGTTACGCTCCATATAAGGAACGAACAACAATCTTCCTTGAACCGATTCACCCAACAGGATAAAACGGTGTTCTTCGAAGGAATGGTCAGGGCCATAGAAATCCACATACAATGGATCATCAAAAACCGTTTTCGCTTCTTCAAAAGAAACACCATGTTTCGACAAATTTGCTATTGCTTTGTTTTTATCCCAGCCGTATTCCATTGAAAACGACTCCTCAGCTTATAACGAAATACGCCATTTGTATCCCTTCTTTTTGGGCAACATTATCCGCTCCGTTTAAGACGATTTGCTATTTAGAAGGTACGCGGTGCGTACCCTACGAGGCTGTTAGGCGTCACTGGCCTGCTTGAAGCTGAGAATTTGTAGATCTCGATCTCGAAATGCGTGTATGAGGTCTTCCTCGCTCAGCATCCGGCTCGACGTAACGCAAACCTCGTGGACATCATTTGGCTCGAAGATGTCTTCAATGTCAATTCTTCTTCTCTGGGTCAAAGCCTCCTTAAGCCGGTCGGGGTTCTTGAAGAGCCTTCCCGAAATTCTGAGAGAGCTTGCGTTCAGCGCATCTTGCCAAGCTCTCATCTCGTCGGTCGAGGAGGTTGAGCTTGGCCTCCATCGAACCTTCGCAACGTACTCATGCTGAGCGCCGACCGGTGCGACTGGCTGCGGCCTGCTCTGGCTGGCGCCTAGCTCGGACAGACTGCTGAGAATCGCATCCAACTTACGTAGGATGACAGCATCCGCCAAATCCGATGACGCGTTATCGCAGAGCGTTCGCCCGAAGGTGGCTTGATACACTGGATTGTCGGTGGTCGTATCGCTCAGGGTCGCCTCCACAAATTCTCTCAGTCCTCGCGCCAGTTCAACAACCCCACTCATGTCGTTCCGGTAGAAGAGCGTCCGTTGGTCAGTGACGTCAAATGGGAGTCGTGTTCCTGTTTGTGCGAGGATTACTGTCGGCTTTCTGGCGCAGTGACGCACCGCGAGCTCGTACATCACATTCGGATTGAGTTCGGATAGGTTTGCGACTAACAGATCGCACCCAAGAACATGCTTCAGAACCTGCGCATTTATAGAGCCAGATTGCGACATTCGGTGCGCGACAGTCACAACAAAGCCCATTGACTCAAGTACGGGCGCAATGACCGCATCCAGCAGGCCATCCGTTGCTCTTCGAGTTTCAGTTTCCGGCGATCCAATCGGCGTTGCTACGAATGCAGTCCTAGCTTTGGAGTCTGTTGTCATGGGGCCTCGTAGTGATCTGATGGCTGTGACGCCTAACGCCGCAATAAGCGGTGGTTTGATTGCTTTGTTAGGGATGTATTTTTCTAGCGAGCTGTGGATAAGGAGCAATACCTTTAATCATTGAATCTATTTCGTTTTCAATATATGTGTAGAGCGCTCCACCTCTCTCCGCGACAATTGTAGGCGCGTTACCTCTTCCCTTGGCGTGCTTATATAAAGTAATTACAGCACAGCGATCAAAACGGTAAAAGCTAGAGACGGGGGTTTCGTCATGAATCCAAACGCTAAAATCAAGTGTGCTGTTTGCTACGGAGCTAAACAACGCTTTATATTCTGTTATTGCCTGCTTAATTCTCGCCTCCATCGTTATTGCATCCGCAGCGTTAAAGCGCTTAGCAAGATCTTTCATAATTTCAGAATTATCTGGATCTGGTACAATCAGTCGTATTCTGCAGTTTTTCTTTGCCGCTAAAATTCTCAAATCTTCTTCAAATGTAGCCCGCCAAGTATTGGCGTAGCAAACGAAGACATCTAATCTCTCAGATGATTTGATTAATTTAGAAAAATCGGGGCCTCTAACTGGATTTAATGATATGCCAGTTACACCTACGGCTCTCAAATCTTCTGCCAAACCAGTTTTAGCTAAAAGCTCTTCCAAAAATGATCTCTTAGAAAACAATTCCCAAAGCAACGCGATGGATGTTGACGCGATTAGCAAGGCTCCAAAGTTTGAGAGCAATGATTTTAACCAGAGGTATCCAGTCTCAAAGGTTGCCTTCTCACTAGCAAATAAAAGAGCTAAGCCAAATAAAAACACCAGCCCAGATGCGATATACGTTCTTAAATTTGTGATTTCAGTTTGTTGCTTCATTGTTCGATTCCGAGTTTTCCTAACTAGTTATTAGATAGTTCCGTATATCTACCACAAAAGAGGTGCTTCTCTAATAAATTCGTGATCCGCAAGGATTTTTTCTTTCTGTATATCATTCAGACAGATCGTACCAAAATCAACGTTGGAGGTTACCATGTTTGCCGTTCCCGCATCAGTTAGCCAGGCATTTGAGGCACAACTTGATCAGCGAAATGTGCCTGATCAACACCGCCGCCATTTTCGAAAGTGGTTTCGGTTTTATCCGGATTTCTGTAACAAGTACGACACAAACCCGAATCTCAACGTAAGCTTTGCCGCATTTGACGAAAAGCTGCAAAGCTCGGGTGAGCACGATTTAGTGCCCACGCGGATTTAACGGTCAACGGTGGGCAAATTTGCCCACCCTTGTCTGCTAAAGGCACGTTACCGAACGATCAAAAATTTATAGTGCCGTCCGCAATTGGCCGATTCGTGATATTCCTAGCCTTGATTTTCGCTCAAAAGGGACATTCCCGCAGCACTGAAAGACTTGCACGCAAGGCTCTGAGCAATCAACGCAAGACTCCGAGCCTTGCGGGCAACGCTAAAAGCCTTGCGCGCAAGGAAAAAAGCAACTCTCGCAACACTAAAAGACTTGCGCGCAACTCTCCGAGCAATTAACGCAAGGCTCCGAGCCTTGCGGGCAACGCTAAAAGCCTTGCGCGCACGGCACAATGCGACTCTCGCAACACTAAAAGACTTTCACGCAACTCTCCCAGCAATAAAAGTAAGGCTCTGAGCCTTGCGAGCAACGCTAAAAGTCTTGCGTGCAACGCAAATAGTGATTCCCGTAACACTAAAAACCTTGCACGCGACGCTCCGAACAGAAAAACGTATGGCGAATGGTTAAACCGGCATATCGACCATGATTTGCTAAAAGGTCGTCGCGCGGATCGCAATTGTGACGACGGGATTCGGCGTATGGTCTTCGGAGAGCACGCCGGTCGGCAATTTGCCGGGTCGGTGGCATGGGCGCCAAGCGGACGGCTTTGCCAAGTCTTCGAACGGGTTGCGAAGCGCCGGGTTGAATATCCGGACTCGGTCATTCGGGGTTTGTGACCCGCTATGTCGCAGCAACAGGTATCGTTTGGAAAAGGACTATTTCGACGGCGGTTACGGCCGTTTCGGCAAGTACTGTAAACCTTCGACGATACGCTCCGACAAACCGGTGCGGCCGCGGCTTGAAATTTGTTAGTCAAAAGCATAAAGTAAGGAATCCTTACTTTATAGCTCGGAGGTTGCCATGCTTGCCAAAATGACCTCAAAAAACCAACTCACACTCCCCAAAAGCATTACCGCTGCCGTCGGCGCCGAGGAATACTTTGACGTGGAAACCCGCAACGGCCAGATCATCCTGACCCCAGTGCGTATTCAGCGCGGCGATGCGGTGCGCGCAAAATTAGCTGAGTTAAATCTCCAGGAGCAAGATATTAACGATGCGGTGGTTTGGGCAAGACAGGCTGCCGATGCAACATCCACCCACGATAAATGAGCAGCACAACCCATGCGCCGCGTGTGGTCATCGACACCAATCTGGTGCTGTCTGCCTTGGTATTTGCCCAAAGCCGTTTGACACCCTTGCGCCAAGCCTGGAAAAGCCAGCAGATTCTTCCCTTGCTGTCCAAAATCACCGTAGCGGAATTGATCCGAGTACTAAATTATCCCAAATTTAAACTCAGTACCTCTGACCAACAGGAACTGCTGGCCGATTATTTGCCGTATTGCCAAACCATCGTCATCCCTGAACCGCCACCCGTTACACCCGAATGCCGCGATGCGTTTGATCTGCCTTTCCTGCAGCTCGCCATAGCCGGGCAAGCCGAAGCTCTGATAACTGGCGACCAGGACTTATTGACGATTTCCGAGCCCTTTATCTGCCCGATTCTGACGGCGGAACAATTCTTGCCAAGCCTTAACGCATGACGACCAATAACATCGTCGTCAAACTACGGAACCGATGCAACTATTGATCGCCGCACTTGCCGAGCATTTCGAGCCAATGGCATCGACGAATTGCAGGTATAAAGCCGTGCCCAATCGCAAACCCGATGGCTACCGGATGGTCAATCCACGCATCTCAACCCGGTCGCTTCGAATATCGAATTCCCAAAATTCGTTGGGAATCCTTATTATGAGGGTGTCGTAAAAACCCC
>NZ_LUUK01000120.1 GCF_001644025.1 Methylomonas koyamae | reverse complement strand
TGCGCTTGCAGGAATTCCAGTACCGCACTACCGGCCCCGCCGGCAATGACGTTTTCCTCGACCGTGACGAACACGTCGTGGGTTTTCGCCAGTTCCAGAATCAAGCTTTCATCAAGGGGCTTGACGAAGCGCATGTTGGCCACCGTGGCACCCAGTTGCTTGCCGGCTTCGACGGCCGGGGCGACCATAGCCCCCCAGGCCAGGATGGCAATCCGGCCGCCCTGGTGGCGAATCTCGCCCTGGCCGATCTCAAGGTCGGTCAGGCGCGGATCGATCGCCGCGCCGGGCCCCTTGCCGCGCGGATAGCGCACCGAGGCCGGGCCATTGTAATGGAAGCCGGTGGTCAGCATCTGCCGGCACTCGTTCTCGTCGGCCGGGGCCATCACCAACATATTCGGAATGCAGCGCAGATAGCTGTAGTCGAAGGCGCCGGCATGGGTCGGGCCGTCCGGGCCGACCAGACCGGCTCGATCCAACGCAAACAACACATCCAGATTCTGCAAGGCCACGTCGTGAATCAACTGGTCGTAACCGCGCTGCAAAAAGGTCGAATAAATCGCCACCACCGGCTTGGCGCCCTGGCAAGCCTGGCCGGCGGCCAGGGTCACCGCGTGCTGCTCGGCGATGGCCACGTCGAAATAGCGTTTCGGGTATTGCTGGGAAAACTCGACCAACCCCGAGCCTTCGCGCATGGCCGGGGTAATCCCCAGCAGCCGCTCGTCCTCGGCCGCCATATCGCACAACCAACGGCTGAACACCTCGGTATAGGTTGGATGCGGCGACGGCGCCGCCTTGGGCAGAAAATCCTGGGTCGGATCGAAGGCCGGCACGCCGTGGTAAGCCAAGGGGTCCTTCTCGGCCGGCGCATAGCCCTTGCCCTTCTTGGTGACCACGTGCAAAAACACCGGTCCGCGCAAATCCTTGAGCTTGTCCAGGGTCGACACCAGGATCTCCAGATCGTGGCCGTCGATCGGTCCGAAATAATTAAAGCCCAACTCCTCGAACAAAGTCCCCGGCACGATCATGCCCTTGACGTGTTCTTCCGCCTTGCGCGCCAACTCCCAAACGCTGGGCATGCTGGACAAGGCCTTCTTGCTTTCCTGACGGACCGAGGAATACAGCTTGCTGGACAAAATCTTGGTCAGATAATTGTTCATCGCCCCGACCGGCGGCGAAATCGACATCTCGTTGTCGTTCAGAATCACCAATAGATTGGCATTGACGTCGCCGGCATGATTCATCGCCTCGAAGGCCATGCCGCCGGTGATCGAACCGTCGCCGATGATGGCCACCATCTTCTTATCCTCGCCGCGTAGCTGCGAAGCGATGGCCATGCCCAAGGCCGCGCTGATCGAAGTCGAGGAATGGCCGACGCCGAAGGCATCGTATTCGCTCTCGGCCCGGCACGGAAAGGCCGACACCCCGCCCAAGGTGCGGATCGTGGTCATTCTGTCCTTGCGACCGGTCAGAATCTTGTGCGGATAGGCCTGATGGCCGACATCCCAGACCAGCTGATCGACCGGAGTGTTAAACACATAATGCAAGGCCACGGTCAGTTCCACCGTGCCCAGGCCGGCCGCGAAATGGCCGCCGGAAATGCTGACGGTATGGGTCAGAAACCGGCGCACCTCGTCGGCCAAGGCCTGGAGCTGCTCGGGCGCCAGCGTGCGGATGTCGGTCGGGCTGGCGATGGTG
>NZ_LUUK01000119.1 GCF_001644025.1 Methylomonas koyamae | reverse complement strand
GCCAGATCGTCGCCAGTTGGCTTTCGATAGCATTCCGTGGTGCAGTGCGGGTGCCTACGTTTTGGGTTGGCGTCGGCAAAGCTTTTCGATCCAGCTTGCCGCTGGGCAGCTTAGGTAGCCTCGGCAAGACCAGAATATGGCTAGGCAGCATGTAATCCGGCAACCGGGTTTGCAGGGCTTGACGCAGGCTTTCGGCACGTTGAGTTTCGTTGCCTTCAGCCCCTGCGGAACCGGCCCCGACATAGGCCAGCAATTGGCCGTGTTCGGAGGCGATAACCACGGCTTCGTCGATGCCGGTTTGCGCCAGCAAGGCGGCTTCGATTTCACCCAGTTCGATGCGGTAGCCACGCAATTTGATTTGTTGGTCCAGCCGACCCAGGTAGTCGATGCCCCCCTCGGCCCGCCGTCTGACTCGATCGCCGGTGCGATAGAGTCTGGCGCCAGCTTGGCTGCCAAACGGGTCGGGCATGAAGCGTTCGGCGCTCAGCCCCGGCTTGCGCCAGTAACCTTGGGCCAGGCCGGATCCGCCAATATACAGTTCGCCGGCTACGCCGATGGGTACGGGGTTGAGGTCGGCATCAAGGATGTAGGCGCTGCGGTCACTTATAACGCTACCGATCGGGGCATAGGCGCTGTCGCATTCGGCGGCGGCTTCCCAAACCAACGGGGTAATCACGGCTTCGGTCGGACCGTAAGCGTTGAGCAGGCGTTGCGGGCGCAGCCGGCTTTGAATCAAGGCCAGTCCGTCTCGCGGCAGCGCTTCGCCGCCGACCGTGCAGCTGGTCAATGGGGGCGCTTGTTCCGGATTGTCGAGGTGGCGGGCCAATTCGATCAGGTAAGCCGGTGGCAAGTCGATACGGGTAATGCGATGCTTTTCGATCGCCGCCAAGGTTTGTTCGACGCTCCACAGGGATGGATCGCTGATGACCACATTCGCGCCGCATGCCAGCGGCACCGCCCATTGTTCGATGGCGGCGTCGAAGCTGAACGAGGCGAAATGCAGGCAGACATCGCTGGCTTGCATGGCATACACCTCGGCCATGGCCTGGCAATGCCGGGCCAGCGCGCCGTGGCTGACCGCCACGCCTTTAGGCTGGCCGGTGGATCCGGAGGTGTAGATCAAATACGCGGTTTGCTCGGGATGCGTCACTAGCGCCGGCGGCGTGTCGGGGTAGGCGGACAGGTCGAGCCGGTCTAGCTCAAGCGTCGTAATCGCCGCGGGAGCGCGCGCGATGGATGGTCCTGCACTGAGGCTTAACAGACAACTAACCCCGCCATCGACCAGTAGAAAACTCAAGCGTTCCTCAGGAAAATCCGGATCCAACGACAGAAACGCCGCGCCGCACTGCCACACCGCCAGACTGGCGACGATCATGTCCGCCGAGCGCGGCAGGCACAGGCCAATCACGTCGCCCGCTTTCACTCCGACGGACAACAAATAATGCGCCAGCCGCTGACTTTGGCTTTGCAAATCGGCGTAACTCAGAACCTGTCCTGCACAAATCAGGGCTTTGGCGTCCGGGTGGGCTTGTGCTTGAGTACGAATGG
>NZ_LUUK01000118.1 GCF_001644025.1 Methylomonas koyamae | reverse complement strand
CGCCAGCAGCGGTTGTTGCAACTTCAGCGTCAGGGTTTTCCGGTCGCCGCTCAGCTCGCGGGTCACCGCGATCGCGTCGCCGCCCTTGCGCAGTTCCACTCCACTCAGGCTCAAACCGCTCACCGGTTCGTCGAATTGCACTTGCAGCACTGCGTTCGTCGGGACGTCGAGTTGCGCTGCCCCGACGCTGAATCCAAGGATGCGTGGCCCATTCGCGTCTCGGTCAAACGAGGTCGTGAAGTAGTAATTGACGTAGCCCAGTGGGTTTCCGAACAAGTCCTTGATGGCGTTAGTGACGGCTATCCGGTGTTGCCGCCCAACCGCCAACGCGACGTTCGGAACGAAGGTCGCGCTTTGCCCGTCGCCGTTTAGCGTTACGACGCCGAGAATTTGTTGCCCCGTGACTTGATCGTAGAGTTGAACGCTTTGATCGTTAACGGTATCTCCATGCACCGGTTCGCTAAAGCGGATACCGACTACAACATTGACTGCTACGCCGGTACTGTTGGCGGCTGGGTCGATAGCCGCTACCGTGGGCGGCGTCGTATCGACAGTGTTTCCGGTTTTGTAATGGAACGAATAGGGAGTCGCGATCGGGTTTCCCGCGCGATCGCGCACTCCGGCGACTACAACTTTATATTCGGTATAGTCCGCCAATAAATCGGAGGGCGTAAAAATCAGTTGCAAGCCGTCGCTCGACAATCGCACCTTCCCGGCAATCTTGGCGCCCCCTTCCAACAAACCTTGAAAAATGGTAATGGAATCGGCATTAATCGATTTGGCGGACAAAGGCTCGCCGAAGCTGACAATGATCGGATTGTTCTCCGGAATGTCGATCGATGCGTCGGCCGGCGACGTTCCGGACACCGTCGGCGGCGTTACGTCGGGATTCAAAGGATCGGTACCGTTTTGCACCTCGGTCCCGTCGGGAACGCCGTCGTCGTCGGAATCGGTATCGATCGGGTTGGTGTGCATGTCGACTTCGTCGCCGTCGGAAAGACCATCGTCGTCGGAATCGGTGTCGTTAACGTTCGAACCGTATACAGCTTCTTGTTCGTCGCTCAAGCCATCCCGGTCGGTATCCGCTTGCACGGTCAGCGTCAAACTGGTTGAGGTTTGTTGGTTTCCGCCGAAATCGGTTGCTTTGGCGACCACGGTTATCGTGTTGCCGACGGTGCCGAACGGCACGGTTACCGGGTACTGATAAGGCCGAGAGGTATCGGTGTAGACCGTCTGACCATCTACAATGAACGATACCGACTTCACTCCAATATCGTCATCGGCGGTCGCCGTCACGGTAACTTTTTTACCCTCGACAACAATGGTATCTTGCGGCGGCTCGCTGATTTCTATCGTCGGCGCGACGCCACCTTTGTCTTCGGTCAAACGGTATTGTCCGATCAATAACGTCGAGGTACCGTTCGCTTCGAAATCGGAGATCGAGCTGGATGCGGTCAAGTAAACGTAGTTGGAATCCAGCGCGACGCCGGTGCCGTTGTAGTCGTTGAAATTTCTAAAGTCGACAGTGCCTTGAAACACCGCGGATTCCGGGTCTTCGATATTGACGTACGGGACTGAATTGACAAACAAGACTTCGGCGAAAAACGCAAAGCTATCGGTCAATTCAACGTCGTACGGATAAAACGCCGCATCGGAAGCCACGATGATAGGATTTGTTGGATCGCCTATATTGACTGCCTTGAAGCCGGAGGTATAGGCCGAGACATACGCGTAACCGTCCTTGACGGCAACGTCTTTTACCGGACCGATACTAAGGCTGCCTTTTTTAACAGGATTGGCTTTGTCGGTTACATCAATGATATGCAGCGAAGTTCCAGCGACCACGGCCACGATATTACCTTGCGCATCCACACCTTTAGCTTCGCCGAGTCCACCGAGAGAGCCAGCCGCGATCGGTTGCGCGGGTTTATGGACATCCACGATTTCCAGGCCACCGTTACCGTCGGCAACGTAGGCGAATTGGTTGTCGATTTTGACGTCTTGCGCGACGCCCGCCGTTTCGTAAGAGGCGAGTAGAAGAGGATTGGCCGGATCGCTGACGTCAATAATCTGCAAACCATCTTCGCCGTCGGCAAGATAAACCACGTTACCAACCACCCTGACGTCGATCGCGGTACCCGCAGTATCCAAACCGCCAACTATCGTCGGGCTGGCATGGTTGGCCACGTTAACGATTTGTAAGCCCTTGCTACCGGCGGCGACGTAAGCGAAATCGCCGGCCACATCGACATTGTTGGCATAACCGGGGATTGAAATCGACGATAGCGCGGTCGGGCTGAACGAACCGACGGTGACTGTGACGGTTTTTTCCAATCCGCCGTTACGAACCGTTAAATTCGCGGTTCCGGCCTGGCCTGCAAACAATAAACCGTCCTTGGCACCGAAGCTAACAACGCTCAAGTTGCTGGAGCTGTAACTAGTGCCGGTGGATTTAGCGGTAATGTCCTCAAGCGTGCCGTTTCCGCGCTTGCCGGACACTTTCACCTGTAAATTGGCCTCGTTATAAACCGTATTGAACGTCATCGTCGGATTAGCTGGCGCGACGATCAGCTCGACAAAACTGCGACCGCCGCCGTCAGTACCGTCGGTCGGGTTGTAACCAGCGAGGATTTCATCGTTGTCGTTGACGCCGTCGCCGTCGCTGTCGGCTTTCAGCGGATCGGTGGTGTAGCCGTTGGAGCCGGCGACTTCAATGCCGTCGCTTAAGCCGTCGCCGTCGGTATCCGCCAAACGGAAATTAGTACCCAACTGGTACTCGCGTTTGGTCGTCAAACCGTCGTTATCGGGGTCTTCTTGCGCATCGAGAGGATCGTTCGGGTTCAAACCGTTGGCCAGCTCGAAATCGTCCGGCAGACCGTCGTTATCGGCATCTCCAGTCGTCGACACGCTGATGCGCTTGAACGCGACGACTTCATCCTTGCGGGCAGTGATCAATACGCTACCGCTGGAGACCGCGGTAACCAAGCCTTCGGCGTTGACCGACACAATAGCCGGGTTGCTGGAACTATAGTTTGTACCGTTCGAGGAGGCGGTGACGTTTTTGACGGTACCGTCGCGGTAGGTCGCTTCAACCTTTAACTGCGCGGTTGCGCCTTGGCTGGAGAGAGTTTCGACTGTGGGTTCGCTGACCTTCAGGCTAACAGGGATGGGTTCAATATTCTCAAACGTGATGTCCGGCACGTTAACGATGCCGTTTTGGACAATATTGAAGTAATCGCTTTCTCCGGAGAAGGTGTCGCCCAGCTTGGTGCAAGTCGCCCTGGCTCTGACCCGGCCCATTTGCGAGGGCACGTTAGGCATCGACCAAGCACCATCCTTGCCGACCTGTACGGTTCGGTTGAGAATATTGACGACGCAGTTCTCATCCAGCACGTTGGCCGCCGATTGCCCGCTTCCAGCAAGCCCCAACAACAAGACCAACACATAAAAAGCTTTCATGACCTGAGTGTTCATCGTCTTTATCTCCCGATACCGCAGACGCTTCGAATATTACTTTTTTAAACTGTCGATCGCGGCGACGAAGGTTTCGAACGACTGCATGCCGTCGAAGCGCCGGTAATCGACTAACTGTTTATCCTTGATCCGCCCAATTAAGAACGCAGGCGTACCGTTAACGCCCAAACGACTGCCAAGCGCGATGTCGTTCTGTACCTTTGTTAATTGCGCCGGGTCATCAAGACACTTCTTCAATGCGGATTCATCCAATTTATATTGTTGCGCAACGCTGGCAATTAATTCGTCGCTAGCCTGGCCGCGGGCCTCGAAAATTGCGTCGTGCATCGCCCAGTATTGCTTCTGCTCGCCCGCGCAACGCGCGGCTAGCGAGGCTTTTTTGGCATGAGCGTGGAAATCCAGCGGAAAATCTTTCATCACGTATTTAACCTTGCCTTTATCGATATAACTTTCGCGCAGTTTGGGCAAAACGTTTTTGTAATGCTTTCCGCAAAATGGGCATTCGTAATCAGAAAACTCCAAGATCGCAATCGTAGCGTCGGCTTTGCCTAAAGTCATCGACTCATTTCCAACCAGCGGTATTGGAATCAATTTGGGCTTGCTTTCGGTAAGTTTTTGCTCAAGGTCAGCCACTCTTCCTTTCAGCGAGCCAATTTCCTTACGCATCTCGGATATCTGCGTAAATATTTCATCTGCGACCCACTTTTCCTCCGCTTGCAATTGACCACTCAACAGCAAACCAATAATTAATAAAAAAAATCTCATACAAATCCAATAACGCCACACTATTTTGCGCTAACTTCCCAATAAGCCACTCAGCCCGTTAACGGAACATGAGACCATTTTTAAGCACTTAATTATAAGAACAAACTCTTTTTGTCTTTGTTTAAACGAAAAATCAAAACGACTACCTGCGGTTCGATCAACATCAACACTAAACACAGACAACATCCACTAAATTAATACGGCTTACCAACATAAAAATTGATAACTTCTCCAAATTGATCAATTTCAAACAGGTGATAAAACCCATCTTTATTTGGAACTTTATATTCAAAATACTGATAATTGCATCTAACTCTCACGACGCGAGTTTCCTTATCTTCAAACGCTGACGGCACATCCTTATTAGACAACCTGTAACTAGCCACAATGCTAGAGAGTTCGCCTTCTGAAAAGGCTTTATCAACACAATTTATCGCGTATCCATCACGAGAAAAAAGCCCAATAAGAAAAAACAAATACAAAGCCCAACGTCTCATAGCATCACCGACCCTTTCAATTAACGCCTTCTTTGGCATCCACGATCTTACCGGAAGAATTAATAGTAAAAACCTGAAGATAATCGGGCGCTTTTGGCAGACCTACTTCTGTATAGTAATAGTGACAGCCCTTTTTCTGTATCAAAACCTCAAATTTGTCGAATGCTTTCGGAAGATCCGACCTTAATGCCCGCTCTCTAGCTACGATAGCTTGTATCTGACTATTAGTTAAGTCAGGTCCCGTACATTCCGCAAAACTGGCTTCGACAAATAAAGCTGAAACCAGGAATAGGAAATAAATTCCGATCTTTACTAAAGAAAACATTCTCGCAAACCCCACAAACAACGTTAGCCAATTAAACTTCTAGCCTTAAGGAAAACAACCAGCCACCCCACCGGGATATCCCGGCAAAGTACCGTTACCGTAAGAAATCATTGTCGCAATACGCGAATCGACAGCAGCGTTACAAGCCGCATCTGAACCGCAACTAGGTCTCTCCCGACGAAGACAAGCTACTTCCACTTTAGATGCATCGCACTCATCTTGGTGCGAATCCTCACCAGCTTTAAAATCTGGTCTCGTAGTATCGCATTCGTTAGCCCCAGTCGGACAATCTATATGACCATAATGAACCTGCTCATGTTCTATCACGCATTTCTTGACAATATCACCACCGGTATTTCCACCGGTAAAACTACTGCCCGCGCAAGCCAACTTAACGGTGTTGCAACAAACCACAAACCCTCCGCCAAAGCTAATTGCCGAGCAACATTCCTGATCAGTTTTTGGTGGTACTTTGCTTCCGCTGCTGCACAAAGTACATTTTGCAGCGCCGGGAATTTGCCCATCCGGCTTATTGCTTAGCTGGCAGTTTCCGCTACAAGTCTGGCATTCCGCGGAATATGCACACCCACTGCCCCCCGGTTGACTGCCACAATGCCAGCCCGCCTTAATTACTCCAACGCCGTCATTGGATTTAATGATGCTGCCGTCGGTGCTGACCGTGCCGAGGCCGATCGCTACGAATTCTTCCAGGTCGTGGTCGTAGGAGTACATCTCCACTTGCGCGCCGGGTTTGTGGCCGTCGACGTTGGGCAGGGTCAGCCGGGCCGGCGGGTCGAATTTGGCCCCGACCGGTTGGATGGTGACAATAAACTGCGGCTGCATGCCGTTGGGCGGCGCCATCGGGATTTTGCTGGCGTTGACCGGCGTGACCGAGAGCTTGCCGGTCTTTTTGCCGTCCGGGAAGGTGACCGAGCCGCGTTTGACTTCCAACGCGAAGCCGGGCACGTCGGGCAGAGTCAGCGTGACGTCTTGGTCGCCGACGGTTTTGGCGTTGACGGTGTCGAGCTTGACCAGGTAGACCGGCGCGGACAGCGGGTTGTCGGCACCGGCGATCGTGACCAGGTTGAAGGCGAGCGTGGGCCATTCGCCTTCGGCGGTGGTGGTGCTGCCGTCGGCGATCAGGCGCACTGCGCCGACCGGGACTTCGCTGATTTTGAATTGGCCTTGGGCGTCGGTTTGCGCTTCGCGGGTGGTGCCGTCGACCCGTAGCGTGACCTTGGGTAGCGGGTGTTCTTGGTTGTCGAGCACGACGCCGCTGATGCTGGTTTGGCCGGCGTTGCCGGTTTTTAGCGCGGAGGCGGTGAAGCCGGCGTAGAGGCTGGTGCCAACCAGGGTGGCGG
>NZ_LUUK01000117.1 GCF_001644025.1 Methylomonas koyamae | reverse complement strand
CGGCCGTTGCGCGACCAGGCCGTGGTCAACGGCCGCTATGCCTGCATCGCCAGCCTGCTCGAAAACGAGCTATACCTTGATTTGCAAACCAGTTTGCGCCAAGTCGGCGACATCGAACGCATCAGCTCGCGGATTGCGTTGAAATCGGCGCGGCCGCGCGACCTGCTGACCTTGCGGCTGACCCTGTCGGTGCTACCCGAATTGCAACAAAAACTGGCCGGCAGCGACAATCCGCATCTGGAAGCGTTATGCGGCCAGTTGCGCGAACACCCTGAATTGGTAGAACTGTTACAACGCGCCATCATCGAAAACCCACCGATGTTGATCCGCGACGGCGGCGTGATCGCGCCGGGTTTCAACGCCGAGCTGGACGAATTGCGCAATCTCAGCCAAAACGCCGACCAGTTTCTGATCGACATGGAACAGCGCGAGCGCGCCGCCACCGGTATTGCCAATCTCAAGGTCAATTACAACCGGGTGCACGGCTATTACATCGAAATTTCCAACGCCCAGGCCGACAAGGTACCGGTGCATTACACCCGCAAACAAACTCTGAAAGGCGCCGAGCGCTATATCACGCCGGAACTCAAATCGTTCGAAGACAAGGTGCTCAGCGCGCGGGAAAAATCGCTGGCCTTCGAAAAAGCGTTATATGACGAACTGCTGACCACGTTGGGCGAGGCCTTACTTGACCTGCAACAATGCGCCATAGCGCTGGCCGAGCTGGACGTGCTGGTCAACTTTGCCGAACGCGCCGAAACCCTGAACTGGACTCAGCCGGTATTGACTCAGGAGCCCGGCATCCATATCGTCGCCGGCCGTCACCCGGTGGTGGAGCAATTGTCCAGCATACCGTTCGTCCCCAATGATTTGGACTTTTCCGGCGACCGCCGCATGCTGGTGATCACCGGGCCCAACATGGGCGGTAAGTCGACTTATATGCGCCAGGCGGCGCTGATCGTGTTGCTGGCCCACATCGGTTGTTACGTGCCGGCGCAATCCTTGATCTGCGGCCCGGTCGACAAGATTTTCACCCGCATCGGCGCCTCGGACGACCTGGCCAGCGGGCGCTCGACCTTCATGGTCGAGATGTCGGAAACCGCCAACATCCTGCACAACGCCAGCGCCAACAGTTTGATTTTGATGGACGAAATCGGCCGCGGCACCAGCACCTTCGACGGCCTGTCCCTAGCCTGGGCTTGCGCAGACTACTTGGCGCGCCACGTCAAAGCCTTTACCTTGTTCGCCACCCACTACTTCGAGCTGACCACGCTGGCCGAAGAACAAACCGGCATCCACAACATTCATCTGGATGCGATGGAACACGGCGACAAGATCGTGTTTTTGCACGCGGTCAAGGATGGCCCGGCCAGCCAAAGTTACGGACTGCAGGTCGCGGCCTTGGCCGGTGTGCCGCAATCGGTGATCGCCAACGCCAAGCACAAGCTGGCGCAATTGGAAAACACCGCCTACATCGAGCAGCAAAGCCACCAGGAAATCAACCAATTCGACCTATTCACCAGCCGCGAATGCCATCCCGCCGTGGTGCTGCTCGAAGAAATCGATCCGGACCTCCTCAGTCCGCGCCAGGCCTTGGACACCTTATACCGGTTGAAGAAAATGCTCTAGAAACCATCAGGGCCGTCGCTCGCCCATTGGGTTAGGCGACGTCTCCCCGGCTGTTTGGCGCGGAGCCACGCAAAAATCTCGTCCCGGCCTACAGACGCGCCAAAACTGCAACCACGAATGTTTGCTCGCAACGCGAACCGCGACGAAATACCAAAACGCTGTCCGCTGACTATAATCGGCAGTGATTCTTCAAACTTTCTCCGCATCGATGCCAAGACGGCTAAGCAAGCAAACGCCCATCGCGCTAATCCTCGCCGCCGCGATAGTGACCTTGACCTGGACCGACGCCGCTTGGCGACTGGACCGCTGGCTGTACGACGCCTGTTTGACTTGGCTGGCCAAGCCCGCTTCCGCCGATATCGTCATCGTCGAAGTCGATCAGCGCAGTCTTGGCACGCTGGGGCGCTGGCCGTGGCCTCGCGATATCCACGCCAAGCTATTGCGCAAATTGGCCGCGGCCCGGCCCACCGCGATTGCGCTGGATTTTGTGTTCTCCGAGGCCGATGCCGAGCACCCCGAAGCGGATGCCGAGCTATCCATGGCCTTGCGAAACAGCGGCCCTGTGATTCTACCGGTCATCATCGAAAGCAACGCCGATTCCCTGGTCGAAACCTTGCCGATCGCTTCGTTTCGCTCGGCGGCGATTCTGGGCCATGCCAACTTGGAAATAGACAAAGACGGGGTCGGGCGCGGCCTGCTGTTATGGAGCGGGCTAGGCGCCGCTCGTTGGCCGGCGATGGCACTTGCAGCCTATGCGGTCCGCTATCCGGACGCTTTAAAAGCATCGACCGGCGCGCGGACAGGCAATAATCCGGCTGGCGTCGCCACCGGATTGGCCGGCGATTATCGGGTCGGCTTGCCGTTTTACGACACCAGCACCGACTTCGTCCGGGTGTCTTATGCCGACGTGCTGTCCGGCGCCGTGGCCGACCAGGTTTTCCAGGATAAATTCGTCTTGGTCGGTCTGACCGCCGCCGGCATCGAGCGAGAATTACCGGCCCCGCTCGCGGTTGGGAATCGGCCGCTAAGCGGTGTCGAATTTGTCGCGGCCGGGCTGGACGCCTTATTGAAACAGAAATTTTGGCAAGAACTGCCGTGGCTCTGGCAGTGCGGTGTGGCACTGCTGCTGACCGGCTTGACCGTCGGTGCTGGCGCTTGGGCACCGGCGCGCTGGCTGCCGCTGGTCGTAGCGGCCTTTGCGGTTGGCACGGTCGTTCTCAGTCTGTTGTTGTTGGCGTTCGGCGGCTATTGGTTTGCACCGGCAGCCACCGTCACGGTCGTATTCCTCAGCTATCCGCTGCGCAGCTGGCGCCAATTCGAAAAACTGCTGCAATCCTTGTTTGCCGAACGTAAACGGGCTTACATCACATTGAATGCGATTGTCGATGCTGTCGTGACCACGCGCGATAACGGCGAAATCGACTTCATGAACTCCCGCGCGTTGGATATGTTCGGTCCCAAGTTACTCGAAGCCGGCCGTAACATTGACCAGTTATTTTCAGCACAAGCCGGCGGAAAGCTCTGGCTCCCTAGCGAATTGATCGCCGAGAGCCGGAGCGGAAACGCGCCTCTCAAATTCGAACACTGCCGACTGACCGTTAGCGATCAACAAAGTGTGACCGCCAATCTGGTAGTGGCACCGCTGTTCGGCAGTCAAGGTGAAGCACTAGGCGCGGTGATTACGGTCAACGACCTTAGCGAGCGCATGCTGATGGCAAAACTCTTGCTTAAAAAAGCCGAGGAGTTTAGCGAGATTCGCGAGTCCATGGATCGCGTCGAGCAAATGAGTACCGCCAAAAGCCAATTCATGGCCCAAATCGGCCACGAACTGCGCACACCATTGAACGCGGTGATCGGCTTTGCGCAGTTGCTGCAAATGGAGGACCCAGAGCACCCGCTGGCCGCCGAACATCTGGAAGCCGCAAACGAAATATTCAAGGCCGGCATGCACTTGCTGAATTTGATCAACGATTTGCTGGACTTGGCCAGAATCGAATCCGGAAAGCTGAGTCTGAACCTGACCACGGTCGAACTGACAACCCTGTTGGACGACTGCTTGGCCTGGATCGCACCGCTCGCCAACCCGAACGCGATTGTCGTAGAGCTGGCCAACCCGCTGGCCCCGACGACCTGTCTCTACGCCGATGCAGGCCGCGCCAAGCAGGTCTTGCTGAACTTTTTGTCCAACGCCGTCAAATATAACCGGCCCGGCGGCCGCGTCGTCGTGTCGACCCAGACCACCGACGCCGGCTACGTCCGCATCGCGGTGACCGATACCGGGCCGGGATTGAGCACGGCGCAACTCGATCGCCTATTCAAGTCATTCGAACGCCTGGATGCCGAACATAGCGGTATAGAAGGGACAGGCATCGGCTTGGCTATCGCCAAGCAACTGACGGAGCTGATGGCGGGACGAGTCGGCGTCAGCAGCATCCCGGAGGTTGGCAGCACGTTCTGGGCTGAATTTCCACCCGCATAAGCCGCAATGCTGTCTATACTTGCCCGCTAACCCACCGCGCTGTCTGCGCAAGGCTTTCGGACTTTCGAGAGGGCATCCATGAAAATCGTATTCTTGTGTTTGATCTGGCTGAGCTGTGCCGCCGGCTCGGTCCGGGCGGAGCAATCGGCCATCGGTTACGTCAAAACGGTCGCCGACGCGACGGTGATTGTCGAAGGCGATCTGCAAATTCCGGCTGTATTAGGCTCGCCGATTAGAGTCGGTCAAGTCATCAAAACCGACGAGCGCGGCGCGGCCGGAATTACGTTGAAAGACAACACGGTACTATCGATAGGACCGAACACCGAACTGGAGATCAAGGCCTACCAATTCGAACCGCAACAAGAGCGCTTGGAACTGAACGCCAGCTTGCTGAAAGGCACGCTCCAATACATTTCCGGGGTTATCGCCAAACTCAAGCCCGAGGCGGTAACGCTGAAAACGCCGTCCGGCGTCATCGCGGTGCGCGGTACGCGGTTTCTGGCCAAAGTCGATCCATAAGCGGGAGCAGCCATGACTATCAATCGAATGAAACCCTTAACGCTGCTGCTGACCGTCGCGCCACTGTTCGTCGGCTGTAGCTCGTCGTATCTAGTGTTGTTGGAAGATCACGACGGCAGTACCGGCCAGGTCGTGTTCAAATCGGCCGACGGCGAAACGGTGCTGGACCGCGCCGGATCCGCGACCCGCATCGACCGGAAAGGGGACGTATTTCAGGCAGACCAAAAACAAATTGAATCAGACTTCGGTCGGGCGCTCGGCTCAGAGCCGGTCAGGCCGGAAGTATATCTGCTGTACTTCGAAACCGGCGGTACCCGCTTGACAGCGGAATCGGCGGCGCAGTTGCCTAAAATCATCGAATCGGCGAGCCGTCACCCGGCCGCCGATATTTCCATCATCGGCCACACCGACACCGTCGGCGCGGCGGCGGACAACGAGACGTTGGCGAAAGAACGTGCCGAACAAGTGGCTAAGCTATTTGGTGCCGGACAGTTGGATGTCAAGGAAATTGCGGTGACTTCTCACGGTGAGAAAAACCCGCTGGTAAAAACCGCCGACGAAACACCGGAACCGAAAAATCGGCGGGTAGAAGTTACGATACGCTAGGGCAGCGAGTCTTCTTGAAATTTTTTTTAAAGTGGTCTAAAACCCGCTAAACGGTCGCTTAGCGGGAGTTTGGCGAGCAAACCGCCGGCTTATTCGCTGGACAGGATTTTGGCGAGCTGGGCTGCCGGCACGTATCCCGGTAATACGTTACCTTTTTCGGTGACAATCATCGGCGTGCCGTTCATGCCGAATTCCTCGCCCAAAGCCATGTGATTGTCGACCGGATTGTCACAGGCCTTGCTATCCAGATTTTCGCCTTTCTTGGCAGAGGTCAGCGCCTTGTTACGATCAGGCGCGCACCAGACCGACACCGCTTTCTTATAGGAATCCGAACCTTTGCCGGCCCTGGGGAAAAACAGGTAGCGTATGGTGATGCCCTGCGCCTGATATTGCTCCATCTCGGAATGCAGTTTCCGACAATAGCCGCAATCGATGTCAGTGAACACCGAGACCTGATGCTTAGGCGATTCTGGCTTGAAAATAATCATATTTTTCTCGCCGACTTTGTCCAGCGCGTTTTTTCTGGCGCCGGCCTGCTTGGTTTCGGTGATGTTTTTCTTGGCCTCGGCATCGAACAACTGTCCTTGCAACAGATACTTTCCGTCTTCCGAGGCATAGAAAATATTGGCGCCCATCGTCACTTCGTATAAACCCTTGATTTCAGCCGGCGTGATTGAATCGACCTGTCCGGACGGCATGAATTCGGTCAAGGCTTTCTTGATGGCGGCTTCGTCGGCGGCCGCGTTCGCACTGATCGCGGCCGAAGCGGCAATCACCAGGGTTCGAAACAATGTTTTCATGGAATAGTCCGAGGGATGGGAAAGAAAGCGGTTGACTCGACGCGGCGCGAATCGTTCCAAGTTATTGGAACAATCGATCGATATCCAAAAACATCGCCAGCGCCATCAGCATCATTAGTAAAAACATGCCGACTTGTTGAAAATACATTTGGATCTTGTCCGGCAACGGCCGCCCGCGCAGGGC
>NZ_LUUK01000116.1 GCF_001644025.1 Methylomonas koyamae | reverse complement strand
CATTTTTTCCGATTGCAGCAGGTGGTTTTGCGCTTCCTTGAGTTGTTGGTTCAGCAAGCTTTCCTGGTTTTTCTCGATCAGCAGCGTTTCGTTGGCGATCCGCAACTCCTGAGTGCGCTGTTCGACTAAGCCTTCCAACGCCGTTTCGGCTTGTTTTTGCACGCTGATGTCCATGCCGCAGCCCATCAGGCCGGCAAACCGGCCGTTGCCGCGTAGCCTGGGAACCGCGGTTTCCAGCACCCAGATCGGTGGCTTGCCGGCGGGCAGCAGCCGGTATTCGAGCTGTACCGCCTGTAAATCCACCGCCGCCTGCAAATAGCTTTGTCTGACCCTGGCTCGGTCTTGCGCGTCGATCAATTGCATCCAATTTTCCAGGTTCAGTTCGGTTTTCGCCAAGCCCAAGGTCTCCAGCCAATAGCGATTGCAGAAAATCGGAACGTGCTGGGCATTGGTGATCCAGATCAGCGCCGGCAACAGGTCGGCTAGCGCTCGAAAGCGAGTTTCGCTCTCTCGTAACGCCGAATATAAGTTGCTTTGCATGATGTCGGTCTGCTGTTGCTTCAGCGCTTCCGGATTGTCCGGATGCGTGTCGTTGATGGCCTGAGCCATCTTCTTGTCGGCGTAGAGAATGTGCGACGATAGCCAGCCGACCAGAAATTCCAGCAAGGCATTGGACACCCGATCGGGTTCGGCGATGGCTTTTTGTTGCTCGGCCACTACGGTAGCGACGAAGTCTCGGTGTTGCTGGCAATGCAGCTCGAAGTCGTCGGCGGCGTAATTGCCGGCCCGCATCAGCTCTTCTTCGTGTTTGAAATGGTAATCGGTGTAATCGATCAATGCCGCGACCAGATCCAAGATAGCGCGAGGCTCGTCGCCGACCGCGACCGCCTCGTCCAGCCGGTTGAGGATTTCCACCAACCGCCGGTGTTGGGCATCGACGGAAGGAATGCCGACATTGAGCTGATTGCTCCAGGTTAATATAGCCATGGATGTATTAACATTGGTTCTCTGGATTTGAAGGCCGGATAATACCCGGAGAATGATTTATCAAACAGGGTTGTCGGCCGAGGAGCCTCAGCCTTTAGCTCATACCCTCATAACTGTAAGCGATCCGATGGACATTGCAACTTCCGATACCGATTCTAACGCGACTGTCCTGTTGGTCGACGACGATCCGACCAATCTGACGGTATTCGGACAGGCGCTGGCACCGTATTACGACGTGCTGGTGGCCAATTCGGGCGAACGGGCCTTGCAACTGATACGGGCCGGCGGATGTCCGGACTTGATTCTGCTCGACGTGATGATGCCGGACATGGACGGCTATCAAGTCATCGAACGCTTGAAGGCCGATCCGGCCACCGCCGCGATACCGGTGATCTTCGTCACGGCGCTCACCTCGGGCAGCGACGAAGAACGCGGCCTGCAATTGGGCGCGGTGGATTACATCAATAAACCCTGCCATTTGTCGATCTTGTTGGCCAGGGTGCGCACTCATCTGGAACTGAAGAAATCCCGGGATTGGTTGCAAAATCAAAACGCTTTTCTGGAGGCCGAAGTACAACGCCGGCAACAGGAAAATCAACACGTGCATCTGCAATTGCTGCAATCGGAAAAAATG
>NZ_LUUK01000115.1 GCF_001644025.1 Methylomonas koyamae | reverse complement strand
AGTCGGTGGCGTTCCAGTCTGCCACGACCTGCGTCAGTTGCGTTCGAGTCAAGAGCGGAATCCGCGCCAACGGCAAACGAGGGTTCTCGGCCAATTTTTCCAACGCATTAGCCAGCGCCGACAGCAAGGCTGTGATACTGGCTTGCTCGAACAAATCGCTGCTGTATTCCATCGCCAGCGACCAATGCTGGTCTTCTTCGGTCGCATATAAAGTCAAATCGCATTTCGCCATGGTGCTGGGCAAAACCATAGGCTGGATGTCCAAATCCGGCAACGAAAAAGCTTGCTGCCCTTGGCTTTGATACACGAACATCACCTGGAATAACGGCGAAACCGCCAAATTCCTCTCCGGCTGTAAGGCTTCGACCAAACCTTCGAAGGGGTAATATTGATATTCGTAAGCCGATAACGCGGTCGCCTTGACCTGGTCCAGCAATTGTTCGAAAGACGAGTTGCCGTCGAGCTTGATCCTCATCAACAAGGTATTGACGAATAAACCGACCACATCCTGCACGTCCTGTTGATCCCGGTTCGCCACCGGCGTGCCGATCATGAAATCCGACTGTCCGTTATAGCGGTATAAGACTGCGGCAAATGCCGCCAGCAGCAACATGAAGTCGGTTGCCCCCTGCTGTTGCGCTTGCGCGTGCAACGCGGCCCGAATGGACGCCGGAATCGCGTGAAATTGCATCGCGCCGCGGAAAGTTGGCAGCAGCGGCCGGCTGTGGTCGTAATTCAATGCCAAGGTCGTCGGCGCATCGCCTAAAGCCGTCAACCAATAATCCTTAGCCGCCTTAAACCAACCTTGTTCGGCCAGCATCCTTTGCCAACGGCAATAATCGCCGTATTGCACCGGCAAATCCGGCAATTCGGCGGCGGCGCCCGTCAGGCATTGGCGATACAAAAGCGATACGTCGTGCAGCAAGACCTTAACCGACCAACCGTCGGCCACGATATGGTGCATGACCAGCAACAGCAAATGGTGCCGAGGGGCGATTTCCAATAAACATGCCTTGAATACTTGCCCGGTGGCCGGATCCAAGCCGCTATTGGCCTCCTGGCGGAGGATAGATTCAAGCCCTTGGACGGCAACCACCGGTGCGCTATAGCAAGCCAATACCGGAACGCCGTGTTCTAGAACTTGTTGACGCAAACCGAGCCCTTCGCCGAAAACCTTGCTGCGCAAGGCCTGATGCCTATTCACCAAGGCTTGCAAGGCACCTTGTAAGGCCTCGCGGTTTAAGTCCCCATAGACATGAAAAGCCAGCGGAATATGGTAAACGCCACCGGCATTTTCCAGACTATTGACGAACCATAAGCGTTCTTGCGAGAACGATAAGGGCGCATCCGCCCGGTCTTGCGGCGAAATCGCCGGCCAAGCCAGCCGCTGCCGATCGCCGTCCAGCAAAAGCTCGCCTAAGCCTTGAATGCTGGCGTGGTTGAAAACATCTTCTATGCTGAGTTTGGTGTGAAAAACCGCCGCCAATTTGGCGATCAAGCGTAGCGCCAGCAGCGAATGGCCGCCGACATGAAAAAAATTGCTGTGAATGCCGAACTCGCGGTGTTGCAATAATTGCTGCCAAATATCGGCTATTTGCCGTTGCAAGTCGTTTTCCGGGGCGCTAAGGTCTTCATCCTGACTTACTACGTCCATGGCCGGCAAGGCCTTGCGATCGACTTTGCCGTTAGCCGATAAAGGCAGCTCGGGCAGCACCATAAATGCAGCCGGCAGCATGTAATCGGGCAAAAAGCCCTGCATGAATTCGCGGATCGGCTTAATCAAGGCCGGCGTATTCTCGACGCCGTCCCGCAAGGTCAGATAGGCCAGCAAGGCTTTTTCGCCGCGAAACGATTTAGCCGTCAATACGCAGTTTTGCACGGCCGGATGTTGTTTTAAGACCGCTTCGATTTCGCCCAATTCGATCCGAAAGCCTCTGAGCTTAATTTGGCCGTCTTCGCGGCCTTGGTATTCGATAACGCCGTCGGCCCGGTAGCGGCATATGTCGCCGGTCCGGTACATACGTTCGCCTTGACCGAACGGATTGGGTACGAAGCGTTCGGCGGTCAGCTGCGGCTTTTGCTGATAGCCGCGTGCCAAGCCGATGCCGGCGATGTACAGTTCGCCGGACACGCCGATCGGCACCGGCTGCAGTTGGCCGTCGAGGATGTATAAACGTAGGTTGTCGATCGGTTTGCCGATGGCAACTATCGCGCTGGCGGTGTCGGCTGCGTCGCAAGCCCATTCGCTGACGTCGATCGCCGCTTCGGTCGGGCCGTAGAGATTGTAGAGACGCGCCGATGTCAATTTGCCGTAGACCTGTTGTTGCAGGCTCAACGGCAAGGCTTCGCCGCTGCAGATGATGCGCCGTAAGCTGTTGCAGTTCTCGGCTTCGGGGTCGTCGATGAAGGCTTGCAGCATGGACGGCACGAAGTGCAGGGTGTCGATGTGCTGGGCCTGGATCAGTTTGGCCAGGTAGTCGCTGTCTTTATGTCCGCCCGGTTTGGCGATGACCAAACGGGCGCCGGCGATCAACGGCCAGAAAAATTCCCAGACCGAGACGTCGAAGCTGTACGGGGTTTTTTGTAAGACCCGGTCTTGCTCGCTCAATGGGTAACGCCGCTGCATCCACTGGATCCGGTTGGCCAGCGCTTGGTGGTGATTGGCCACGCCTTTCGGTTGGCCGGTGGAACCGGAGGTGTAAATCAGGTACGCGAGCTGCTGCGGATGGCATCTCACTGCCGGCGCGCTGACCGCTTGCTGGGCCAGTTCGGCTTGCAGGGCTTCGAGGACCAGTACCTGGCCGGGATACGATTGCAGTTTACCGGCCAGGGCCTGCTGGGTCAGACACCAGCCGGCACCGGCATTGGCGATCATATAGTCCAAGCGTTCTTGCGGGTAGTCGGGGTCTAGCGGCAGGTAAGCCGCGCCGGCCTTGATGATCGCATGCAGGCTGACCACCAACTCCAGGCTGCGCTCCATACACACCGCGACTAAACTTTCCGGACCGACGCCTTGCGAGATTAGGTAATGCGCCAATTGGTTGCTGCGCCGTTCCAGTTCGTCGTAGGTCAATTGGCGTTGTTCGAACACCAAGGCCACCGCCGCCGGCGTCCGTTGCGCCTGACGGCTTAACAATTCCGGTATCAAGGCCTCAGGGTACGCGTAGTCGGTGGCGTTCCAGTCTGCCAATGGCTGGCGTCGATAATCGGCGTTCAGCAGCGGCAGCAAGACCGCCGGTTTGTCTTGAAACTCCGGAAAGGACTGTAAAACGGTTTGATAATAATCGGCGAGTCTTTGGGCATCGTCGGCATCCAGTACCTCGCTATTGAATTTAAGCGAACCGACTAAGTCGCCGCCCGCTTCCATCAACTCCAACGACAGATCGAACTGCCCTTCCTGTTGAAACAAGGCATAGGGCGCCAACGCCAAACCACCCCAGTCCACGGTTTGCCCGGCAGTTCGACCGCTGCCGCTGGCATCGAGCAGTAGCTGGGCTTTTTGCAATTGCTGGAACACGAAAGCGGCCTGAAACAACGGCGGACGGCTGGTATCGCGGGACAGCGCCAGCCGCTCGATAATCAAAGCTAACGGGAAAGCCTGATGCGCCATGGCCGACAATACTTCCCGACGACAGGCGCGAACGAAATCGGCGACCGTTTGCTCTGGGTTTAGCTCCGATAGAATCGGCAAGGGATTGACGAAATACCCCACGACGCCGGCATAACGATCGTCATCCCGACCGGCCAACGGCGTACCGACACAAAGCCGTTGCTGACCGCCGCAGCGGTGTAGCAATAACTGATAAGCCGCGAGCAATAACACGTATAAGGTAACATCCAGCTCGACGGCTAGCGCCCGCAAGGCGGAGACTGTCCGGCTATCGATACGTAAAGGATACGAGGCGCCGCGGTAATTCCGCCGCGCCGGAAAAGGCCGCTTGGTGGGCAGGTTTAATAACGGTGGGGCTTGCACGAATTTATCGCGCCAATACCGCCAATCCGCTTCCAACGTTCCTGAATCAACCTCGGCCACCTGTGTTTCGGCATACTGACGATACGAAAGCGATAACCTCGGCAAATCAGGCTCACGCCCGGCCACTAAGGCCGAATACACCTGAGCGAGTTCGTCGAGCAACAGCCACAGCGACCAGCCGTCGCCGATAATATGGTGAAAAACCAGCAATAACACCGATTGCCGGGGCGCGCATTGAAATAAACCTACCCTGAACAACGATCGCGAACCGTTCAAATCGAATGGCGCGGCGTAATGTCCGGCCACCTGATCACTTAAGGTTTGCTCGTCCCAGCCGGACGCATCGATGTGTTGAAAATCGATGCTTGCGCCAGGATCGATGAACTGGCGCGGCTCGCCGTCTTGCGCTTCAAAACGCAAACGTAGCGCAGGATGGCGCTCCGCCAAATAGCGCAAGGCTTGCCGCAGGCGCTCGGGGTCGACCGCCGACAAAATCCTGGCCGAGAAAGCCACGTTATAAGCCGCGCTATCCGGCGCCGTTTGATGCAGGAACCACAAAGCCCGTTGCCCGTAAGTCAAGACAAAGGGCTCGCGTTGCAAGGTTTGAAAATGCTCGATTAAAGCTTGTTTATGGCTTTTAAGCGCGTCCAGCAGCGCCTCGTTGATGGCTTGTTTGGGTGCCCGGTAACGTAATTTATCGCCTTCCAGCCACAGTTCCACCCGATTGTCGGCCAAATCCCGCAGTAACCCTTGCACGCTCAAATTTCCCCCTCCAGCATATCTTCATCCTCGGCTATCGAGGCGGTCTTAATCCGCTCTATCGGCAATAGGTTCACTTGCAGATAATCGACCAAACCCCAACCTTCGCACTGCAATAGCTCGCTGACCGGCACTTCGGTTTGCAAGGTTTTGCGCATGACTGCGCGTAACTCCACGGCGGCCAAGGAATCCAAACCCAGAGAACTCAGCGAGCGGCTCAATTCGCATTGCGCCGCCGATAATTTCAAGATTCCCGCCAATTGCCGCTTGAGCCAATCGCCCAACATCGTCTTGGATTGTTCTGAGTCGGCGGAACGTAAAGCCCGCAAATATTCGTCGCCGTCAACAGCCTCCACGCCGACAGCCGGCATCAGTTCCGCCAGCAATCCCTCCGCCGCGCCATGCCCCGCGCTCTTGGCGGCCTGCCGCCAATCGCAATTCACCACGCAAACTTGCCCGGTCTGGCGGCCGCCGAGCAGCCCCTGCAACACCGTTCCAGCGCGTTCGCCATCGATCAAGCCCAAACCCGATTGGCGCCAAAATGCGCGTAGCCCATCGCTACTCTGTTGTTGTATCCCGCTCTGCCAAGGGCCCCAGTCGATAGCCAGAGCAGGAAAACCGTCATGCCCGCGTTGCCATGCCAAGGCGTCCATCGCCGCGTTGGCTGCGGCATAAGCGCCTTGGCCGACATTGCCCAACAAGGCGTTCAACGACGAATACAGCCAGAAAAAATCCAGCGCATGGCGGCGGGACGCTTGATCCAGCAAAACCGCCGCTTGTAACTTGACCCGATTCAATTGTGCCAACCGCGACGCCGATTGCTTTAGCAACAGATCGTCGTCGGTAAAACCCGCGCAGTGCACAATGCCTTTTAGCGGCCTGCCGCTATGTTCGATGGCGGCAAACAGCCGCTCGACGGCCAGAGGTTCGCAAACGTCCAGCGTCATTACGATTAACTCGAGATCGGCATATTGGCCTTGCAAATCCAGCAAGCGGCTCGGCAACCGCGCATGCTCCCGGCGACTGCTCAGATAAAGATGACGGGCACCTTGCTCGATCAACCAACAAGCGGTCGTTAACCCTAAATCGCCCAAACCGCCGCTCACCAAGTAATTGGCGTGTTGATCGATCTCGACCGGCGAGTCGGTCGGCGGTTTATGACGCTGCAATCGTTGCGCCCATAGTCGATCGCCTATCGCGGCCAAGCGTTGCTCGCCGCTGTTGTCCAATAAGCCGGCTAGCAATGCCTCAGCGCTATCGGCATCGATGATGCGCGGTTTCAGCTCGCTATGCTCCTGGAACAAAACTGCCGCCATCCCCCACAACGCGGCGCCGCCGTAATTCATTTGTCGGCAAAATTCGCCTTGCGCGTTGCGGGTCGTCAGCGTCAAATTCAGGCGATGGCCTTGCAACAACGGCAGCAAGGCCAACAACTGCCCCGGCGCCTCCATGGCATGTGCCGCGCCGTCCACCGCTAAAAACCCGCTCAAATCGACCAACTCGTTGACGCCGATTAAATCGTCGGCACTCAGCTGATCGAAATTCAATGTGCTAACCCTATGGCCTTGCTGGATTAAGGGCTCGACCAAGGCCGGCTGGTCTTGGCCGGCAATGAACAGCCAGGACTTTCCGCCCTGGCCGACCACGGCACGATGCGGCCGCCAAACCGGCTGATAGAACCAGTCGGGCATGGGCGACAGCATTTGTTTCAAACGACTTTCGCTGACGGTCGCCACTTCGACGCCGGCAATCGAAAACTGCAATTGCCGCTGAGCGTTAAAAATCGCCAAATCGATCCGTGCCGAGTCATTCAATGTAGCACTAGCCCAACAACTGTCGGCAAAATCCCCTCGCCAACATTCGATCCGTCGGATACGCACCGGCAAACGCAACCCCCCGCCGTCCGGTTCGAACACCGCGGCCATCAATTGCAGCGCCGAATCGAGTACGGTCGCATCGAGCGCGGCGGCGTCCACCCACCGCTGATCCAGCCGGGCAACGGCTCTGCCCGGCTGTTGCCAAAGCGAGGCGATGCCTCGAAAACGCGGCCCGTATTGCAAACCGTGCTCGGCAAACAAGCGATAAAATGGCTCCGCCGAGTATTCGTCGCATTGTTCCGGCACGTCTAAGGACACGGCCGCGGTATCGCTGCTTTCGCTTAGCGGCTGTAAACCGGCGCTGACATGTTGCCGCCACTGCTCGCCACCTTCCTCCCGGCTGACTATTTTCAAGTCGTACGCCGAGTCGCCTAACCCGCTGAATATCAATTGCACGTCGATGGCCGTGCCCTCGGGAATCAGCAGCGCACGCGTTATTTCCAGATCGACGATCGCAAAGCGCCTGTGGCCATCGCGCTTGAACAATGCTTGATAAACCGTAGCGATCAACAAGGCCAGCGGTGCGACCGGCAAACCATAGACCCGGTGCTCGCTTAGCCAAGGCTGGTTCGCAAGACTTAATGTCCAGGCGTAAACGGTGCTATTTTCCGCAAACGCCGGACTACTCAACCAACGGCCTTGCCGGTCGACCAGCGGCAGCGCTTCAAAATCGTACCAATCGGGCCAATAACGCTGGCGCTGCCAAGGGTAAGTGGGCAGATCCGTCAGTTGGCCGGCGTTAAGCGATTGCCAATTCAATTCCAAACCGGAAGCGACGACCTCGGCCAAGGCTTGGTTAAATGAGCTTTCGTTTCCGGGGCAAGCCGAAACGGCAGTCACATTCGTCGCCTGTTGCCGGATCAAGCCGGTCAACACCGGTTTAGGACCGATTTCCAGCCATAAATCCACATCCTGCCGTGCCAAGGTATCCAGGCTTTGTTGAAATAACACCGGCTGGCGCAAATGCCGTAACCAATAATCGGCCTGGGCGTAAGCAGCGGTTTCAAGGCCGCCGGTCAAATTGGCAATCATCGGAATCGAAGCGGCGTTTAACGCGACCCCGGCAAAACAGGCGGCAAACTCTGTCAATACGGGCTGCATGCACGGCGAATGAAAACCGTGCGAGGTGTTAAGGCGGCGATATTCCAGGCCGTGCTCGGCGCATACTTGCAAAAATCCGGACAGTTGGGCCGCGTCACCGGAGACCACTTGATTTTCCGGACTGTTATAAGCGGCAATACTCAAGCTTGGAAAGTCGGCCAACATCGTTTGCAGGCGCTCGGCAAACGTAAACACCGCCGCCATGCCGCCCCGACCGGGCGCTTCTTGCATCAGTTCGGCCCGCTTTACGATCAGTCGCAAACCTTGTTCCAAATCGAACACGCCGGCAATACAGGCCGCCACGTATTCGCCTAGGCTGTGACCGATCAGACAAACGGCATTTACGCCCCAAGCTTGCCATTGTTTGGCCAGGGCGTATTCGAAGGCAAACAAGGCCGGCTGAGCGTTTGCACTTAAATGAATGTCCTCGGCCGATGGCTCGAGCAACAAGCGCTTCAAATCGATGGTACTGAACTGGCGCAGCAACCGATCGCAGCAGTCGATTTGCCGGCTAAACTCCGGATAAACGTCGTACAACTGCGCCGCCATCCCCGGCCATTGCGAACCTTGTCCGGTAAACGCGAAGCCAATCCTCGGCTTGGCGCGTGAGACATGGCGATAGCCTGAAAAACCGGCGCCCTGCTCCGCAAATGCCAGTAAGCGCGACTTGAAGTCGGCCGCCGAATCGGCCGTCACGGCCAAACGGTGAGCGAAACGCGAGCGTCGGGAATTGGCGGTATAACAAATATCGGCCACCGCCGCAGTTTCCGAGCCGAATAGCCGAGTCGCATAATCGGACGCCAGTTGCTGCAAAGCCGGCAAGGTTTTCGCGGATAACAGCAACAGGTTTACGCCCGCGGCCGCCGCTGCGTCTATCGGTTCGGACGGCGGCGCTTGTTCGATTATCAGATGAGCATTGGTCCCGCTTAAACCGAACGAGCTGACCGCCGCCAACCGGGGTTGTCCTTCGGCGGGCCAAGCCTGGCGGGTTAGGGGAATATTTACCGGCCAGGCCTGCCAATCGATATGCGAGCTGGGGCGGCTGAAATGCAAATGCGGGAACAATTCGGCTTCGTGCAACGACAACACGGTCTTAATCAAACCGGCAATCCCGGCGGCCGCTTCCAAATGGCCTAAATTGGTTTTGACCGACGCAACGTGCATCGGGCGACGGCTTGGGTTTTTAGCGTAGCAAGCGGCCAAGGCCCGCATTTCGATCGGGTCGCCCAACGGTGTCCCGGTACCGTGCGCCTCGATATAGCCGACTTGTTCGGCCTTCACGCCGGCCGCGGCCAAGGCGGCGTTGATCACCGCCTGCTGGGAAGGGCCGGACGGTATCGTCAAGCCGCCGCTGGCGCCGTCTTGATTGACGGCCGAGCCGCGAATCACGGCCCAGATGCGGTCGCCTTGTTTTTCGGCGTCGGACAAACGTTTTAATACCACCGCCCCGCAGCCTTCCGAGCGAATGAAACCGTCGGCGTCTTCGGCAAAAGTCTTGCATCGTGCGTCTTTGGAAAGCATGCCGGCGCGGCTGAAAGCCACGTAAGTTTCGGGCGCCAAAATCACATTGACGCCGCCGGCGATCGCCATCGTGCATTCGCCGGCGCGCAAACTCTGGCAGGCGTTATGTACGGCGACCAACGACGAGGAACACGCGGTATCGATAGCCATGCTGGGCCCGGTCAAACCGAGCCAATAAGATAGACGGCCGGCCAACATATTCAGCGAAGCGCCGGTGCCCAGATAAGCGTCAACCTGATCCGGCTGCAATTTTTTAGCCATGACCGCCGCAAAATCGAAGCTGCTGGCGCCGACGAAAACCCCGGTTTGAGTGGCAAACAAATCGCCGGGAACGATATTGGCATGCTCCAAGGCTTCCCAGCAGACTTCAAGCCACAAGCGCTGTTGCGGATCCATGGCCATGGCCTCGCGCGGCGAAATACCGAAGAAATCGGCGTCGAAGCGATCCAGCTGCTCAATAAAGCCGCCTTCGCGTACATACATTTTCCCTGGTCGTTCCGGATCGGCATTGAAATAATCGTCCACCCGCCAACGCCAAGCCGGCATTGACCCGATGGCGTCCATCCCGTGGCGCAACAAATCCAAATATGCCGCCAAACCCTCGGCCCCTGGAAATCGGCAACCCATGCCGACAACGGCAATGGCTTCCCGCGATTGTTGGGCGGTTTTAAGTTTTCCTTCCAAGGCATCGATCTTACGCAACGCCTCCAGCATCAAGGCTCGATAATCGGTTTTCGGTTCGCTCTTTTCGGTCATCTTCAATCCATAGCCGCCAAACGCCGTTCCAATAAAGCCGAAAGCTGCTGTTCCGAAAAATCGTCGAGATTGTCGCTCAAGGGCTCCTCTTCCGCGCCGAATTCCGTTGCCAACTGTTGACTAAGATAAGCCAACAGCGCCTCAATGGTCGGATAGTCGAAAAGCATAGTCGAGGCCAGTCGCAATTCCAACGTCTGGCCTAATTTTCGGCTTAACTCCATCGCCAATAAAGAGTCGAAGCCGATATCGAACAAACGCTGCCGGGGCGCCAACCCAAGGCTTTCCGGATTCCGCAACACCTGGGCGATTCCCTGCCGCACGGCTTGTTCCAATAAAGCCGGCCGCCGGGCAGCGTCGCTTTGCCGCCATTGTTGAATCAAACTCTCCGACTGAGTATCGTGGCCAGCCTCGTTAGCCGCCATCGTTCGATAATAATTCGGCACCTCGAACGGTAAGGCGGCAAAAAACGCCGGCCAGTCCACCGGCATCACCGCCGCCTGCGGTAAATCTTCAGTCAACAAACGCTCGAATAAAGCCAAGCCCTGCCGCGGTTGAATCAGGGCCAAGCCTTTTTCGGCCATCGCCTCAGCCGCACCGGCCAGCATGCCCTCGCCGCTCCAGCCGCCCCAGTTAATCGTCAACGCCGCTAAACCTTGGTGTTTTCGGTTCAGCATCAGCGCATCGGTATAGGCATTGGCCGCCGCATAATTGCCCTGCCCCGGCGCCCCGGTCAATGCGGCCAACGATGAAAACACCGCGAAAAACGCCAGTTCCGGGAACGATTGATCTAAAAACCGCAACGTGCTGACTTTAGCCCGCCAAGGCCGCTCGAAATCGGCTTGATTCATCTTCAACAAAGACGCATCGCTCAATGCGCCGGCGGCATGGACAATGCCGGCCAAGGGCGGCAAGGACTGTAATTGCGCCATCAAAGCGCTGACGCCTTCCGCTTGCGCCAAGTCGGCCGCGACTCCGATAATTTTCGCGCCTTGAGCTGCCAATGCCTGCAACTTCAACGGGTCGATGGCGGTTAAGCCCTTGCGGCTGGCAATCAGCACGCTATCCGCGCCGTGTTCAACCAGCCACTCCACGACCGCGAAACCCAAGGCGCCGGAACCGCCGGTAACCAAATACGTCTTGTCGGCCGCTATGGTTAATGCCGCGCGGTTTTCCGGACGCCAAGGCAACAATCTCGCGGCATAACATTGCCCGCCCCGCAAGGCCAACTGTTGTTCGCCGCTGATGCCGGACAACAACCGCGCCAGCTTGCCATTTTCGGCGGTATCGATAGCGTCTACATCCAATGCTTGCCAAATCCGCTGCGGAAACTCCAGTGCCGCGGTCTTAAGCAAAGCCACGCAAGCGCTTTGTTTCGGGCAAACGGCCTCGAGGTCGATCACAGCGCCTCCCCGAGTCAGCAGAGTGACTTTAGCCGCGATATTCCGAATTTCCAACGTCTGAACCAACGTTAAAAAGCCTAAACAGACGCTGCTGTCCTCTTCGCCTAAAAAGTCTTCGGCGCAATAAACCAAATGCAGTGATGTCGAGCTTGGTGAAAAATCCCGCCAATACCCGGAATCTCGCAACTGTTCGGGACTCATCAAGCTCAAGCCCACGACTTGGGTCCGTAATTTAGCCAGCAAGCGGTTTGCCGTTGCCGTGCCGATGCACAAAACGTGCTCGCCAGCCGGCTGTTCGGTCAGGTCGGTATCGGCTAGCAATGTCCAACCCGGCCGACAAAGCCAATCCTCCGGCCGTTGATCCGCCGCTACCGCCAACGCTTGTTTGGCTAATGGCTGAAAACTGACGCCTTGCATAGCCAATGTCAGGTTATCACGGTCTTTCAGGATCACATCGACCTGACAAGCCCGGTCTGTTCTGGACGACAATCTGGCAAGACATGAGCCGCCAAACTCGAGCGGCCGGTAAAAATCGATACGTTCTACCGCGATCGGTAGCCAGGTTTCGTCGCCGACTGTTTCGCCGACCGCTATGCCGGCGGTTTGCAGACAACCATCCCAAATAGCCGGATGCAAGAGATGTCCCGGTTCACATGCTCTGGGTTTAAAGCCGGCAAAGACCGTCTGTCCGGCGATCTCAATGCTCTCCAACACTTTAAAGGTCTCGCCGTACACGATGTCTTTTTGCCGAAATTGCCGGTAGAGCTTGTCCGCTGCAAGGCTTTGCCGCTCGTCGCCAGCCGCCGGCGCTTCGAAATCTTTAAAGCTCATGCAAACGTCGGTTTCGGCACTGATATGACGATGCCAGCCGGCAGCGTCCAAGCGGGAAAAAATACCAAGTTGATAATGGCCGCCGACGGCCTTAGCCTTAATTTGCAGCTGAGTTTCGCTATCCCGCGACAAAAGCAAAGGCCGTTCGATCCGCAGATTTTTCAGCGCCAGGGCCGACGATTTGCTCAACTGTTGCCCGACTTCGAACAATATTTCCAGCAACACCGCGAACGGTGCCAATAGCCTGCCGAAGACTTGGTGTTCGCTCAAATAGGCCTGTTCCCTCGGCGCCAGCCAAGTTTCGAAATAAACCGACTCCGAATCGGCCAGCGCCAAACGCTTGCTCAGCAAAGGCGATAAGGTTTGCGTTGTTTCCACGCGTCTATTTTTTAACGCGCTATCGGGCAACCAATAACGTTTGCCGGAAAAAGGATAGACCGGTAGCGGCGGGCAATACACGTTAGGCGCGTCGCCGAAAATCGCTTGCCAATTCAGATCAAAACCGCCGGTATATAAACGGGCGGCGCAATGCAGCACACTATCGGCTTGCTTGGGCTGCAAACTGGCAAATATCCGCTCCGCCTCGATCGCGTTGGCCGACAACATCGGCGCCAAAACCGGCTTCGCTCCGCATTCCAAAAACACGTCGCAACCCAATTGCCGTAACGCGCCCACATTGTCGGCAAAGGCGACCGGTTGCCGACAATGTTGCAGCCAATAATCGGCCCAAACGATGTCATCGCCGATGATTCGTCCGGTGACATTGGAAACCAGCGGCATGAAGGCTTTGCCGTACGCCGCTTGTTCGAAGATCCGCCTCAACGCCGGTAATACTGGCTCCATCATCCGGGAGTGAAAAGCATGCGAGACCGCTAGCAGCGTACACTGTATGGCACTCTCCGAAAAATATTGCCTAGCCTGCTCGATCAGTACGCTAGAGCCCGCCAAGACGCAATGCCTAGGCGAATTGACCGCCGCGATGTCCAACTCCGGCCAGTTAGCCGCCAATAAAGCGTTAAGCCCTTCGCGACTTGCCGCGACAGCCAGCATCGCGCCTCCGCTCGGGGCTTGCTGCATCAGTTGCGCCCGGGCTACCACCAAGCTTATAGCCTGTTCCAAGTTGAATACGCCGGCGACGCAAGCCGCGACGTATTCGCCCAGACTGTGCCCCATCACCGCATCCGGCTCTATGCCCCAAGACTGCCATAGGCGAAACAGCGCGTAATCGACCGCGAAAATGGCCGGCTGCGCATAGCAGGTTTGTTGCAATTGCGCGTCGCTGCCGTCGAATAACAGTTGCTGCAGCGGTATAGGCAACGATTTTTGCAAATATTCGGCGCATTGATCGATGGTTTGCCTGAAAACCGGCCAGCGCCGGTATAAATCTTGGGCCATGCCGGGATACTGCGAACCCTGACCGCTGAACACCATCGCCAATTTTGGCTTTTGCCGGCCTTGCCCGGAGCGGTATAAACGCCCATCGTCCCGACCTGTTGCCAACGCCGACAAAGCCTGTTCGATCTGCTGTCGGTCGGCGGCGACGATCAGCGCGCGGTGTTTCAAATCCGCCCGGCTAACGGCGGCGCGATAACACACCGCATGTAAATCGGCATCGTGCGCAGCCAGCCAGTGTTGATATGCCGCCGCCAGCGCCGTTAAGGAAGCCTCGCTGTTGGCCGAGAGCTTTAGCGCCAAACCCCTGCCCCGTTCGACAGGGTGTTCCGCATTCCGAGTCGGCGCTTCCGCCAGCAATACGTGCACATTGGTGCCGCTCAAACCAAAGGCGCTAACGCCGGCTATCCGCGTTTGTCCTTCCTCCACTTGCCACGCCTCGAACTTTGTCGCCACTTTCAGCGGTATCGCCTGCCAAGGAATATGGGCGCTGGGCGTGCTAAAGTTCAAATGCGGCACCCGCATGCGCTGTTGCAACATCAAGACGGCCTTAATTAATCCGGCGATGCCCGCCGCGCCTTCCATATGACCGAAATTGGTTTTCAAGGAACCGATATACAGCGGATTGGCCGCGGCGCGACCACCGCCCAACACGCTGTTCAACGCGCCGACTTCGATCGGATCGCCCAAGGCCGTGCCGGTGCCGTGAGCTTCGATATAACCGACATCGGCCGCCGTCAACAACGCATCGGCGAGGGCCGCTTTCAGTACGGCTTCCTGCGCCCGTTCGCTGGGCACGGTCAAACCGCTGCTGCGGCCGTCGTGATTGGCGGCGCTGCCCTTGATCACCGCGCAAATCGGATCGCCTGCCGCCAACGCATCACTAAGCCGCTTCAATACCACCAGCCCAACACCGTCGCCACGACCGATGCCGTCGGCCTTCGCATCGAAGGTTTTGCACAAGCCGTCCGCCGCCAGCATCATCGCCTGGCTTTCGGTAATCGCGGCACGCGGCGATAACTGCAAATTAACGCCGCCGACCAAGGCCATATCGATTTCGTTGCCGCGCAGGCTTTTCACCGCCAAATGCACCGCCAACAACGATGAAGAACACGCGGTATCGATGACCATCGCCGGGCCTTGCATACCGTAATAATAGGCCAAGCGGCCGGCCAGAATACTCGGCGCGTTGCCGGTGCCGGTATGAACGTCGATGGCGCTGTCGTCCTTGATCAGCTCGGCATATTCCTGCGTCATGCAACCGATATACACTCCGCTACGGCTATTGCGTAAAGCCTTGGGATGAATGCCGGCGCGTTCGAAAGCTTGCCAGCTGGTTTCCAGCAACAAGCGTTGCTGCGGGTCCATCTGTTCGGCTTCACGAACGGCAATGGCAAAAAAATCGGCATCGAAGCGGTCGATATCGCTTAAAAAAGCGCCGTAACGGCTGCTGATTTTGCCGGGCGTTTGAGCGGATTCGGCATAATATTCGGCTAGCGACCAGCGCTGTTCCGGTACTTCGCCACGGGCATTTTTGCCTTCGGCCAAAAACCGCCATAAAGCCTCGGGAGAATCGCAAGCGCCGGGAAAGCGGCACCCGATCGCCAGCACGGCGATCGGCTCGTGCGCGGCCTGTTGATAGTGGGCCAACTGGCCGCGCAACTCGCGCAACTCGTCCAAGGCTCTGCGCATTAAGGCTTGTTGTTTCTCCGACTCAGTCATCGCTCTGTCCGCTTTCCCATTTCGACAATTCCCGCTCCAACAGCACCGCAATATCCTCTTCTTCCTGATCAAACGCTTCCGTCGGCGACTTTTCCTGTCCGGCCTGCTCGCTGAACAACGCCGGGAAAACCTCTAGGCTGATATATGCCAATAATTCGTCGACCGACGGATATTTGAACGCCAGCGTGGACGGTAAAGCCGTCTGGGTGGATTTTTGCAAACGATTGCGTAATTCCAGCGTCATCAAAGAATCCATGCCCAACTCGGCAAACCCGATTCCCGCAGCCAATTGCCCAAGGTCGTGCAAGCCAAGCACCGCAGCGACATGCTCGGTCAAATGCCGGTGCAAAAACCGCCGCCGCTGCTCAAGCGGCAACAGGCCAAGCTGTTCGGCCAGGGTCTGTCGGTTTTGCTCAACCGGCTCGAAGGCTTTGGTCAACGACGAACGGTTAAATTTAAAGTGCCGCCAATCGACATTGAATAAACCGACCGGCGCCGGAAGACGCTCTCGATTGTCGGACAAAAGCCGCTCGAGAAACGCAAACGCTTGCTCGGCGCTTAATTTGCCGATCCCCGCCAAAGCCAAACTATCGGCAGTTTGAATATCGGCCATGCCCGCGCCGGCCCAAGGCCCCCAGCCCATACTCAAGCCCGGCAAGCCTTGCCGCCGCCGCCATTGCATCAAGGCATCCATAAAACCATTGGCCATCGCATAATTGCCTTGTCCGGGCGCGCCCAACCAGGCCGCCATCGAGGAATAGGCCACGAAACAATCCAGGTTCAATCCCTGGCTAAAACGATGCAAATTCCATAAGCCAAAGACTTTGGGTTTCAGCACTTGCGCCAGCCGTTCACTATCCAGATTGGCCACAACGCTGTCCTGCAACACCCCGGCGGCATGGAAAATCCCACGTAAATCTTCGCCATGCTCAGTCAAAATGGCTTGTACTTGTTGCGCATCAGCAATATCGGCTTTAAGCTCGATCACTTCGGCGCCTAAACGCAAAATCGCCTCTAACCGGTCTTTGCCACTGTCCGGAACGCCGTGGCGCGAGACTAAAACCAGTTTTGCCGCGCCTTTTTCCGCCAACCAATGCGCCGTTTGCAGCGCCAAAGCCCCGGAACCGCCGGTCAGTAAATAAGTGCCCCGCGCGCTAAAACCCGGATTTTGGGCGACGCTAAATGTGTGCAACCGCGGCGAAAAACAATAGTCACCGCGTAGAGCGATTTCGGTTTCTTGCGCGTGACGCGTTAAAACTGCCACGACATGCTCGGCGGTAAGCCGGGTTTCATCCCAATCCAACCATTGGCAAGGATTTAGCGGATACTCGTGGTTAAAACTACGCAATAACCCGGATAAGCCCTCGAGAGTCGGATCGAGCCCATCTGTATCAGTAACCGGCCTGGTTTGCCGGCTTAACAGCGCTATTTTGACCCCGGCCCGTTCGCCGATGGCGGCGGCCTTTTGCAAAAATCGCAATAAAACATCGGCGTTTTGCCCAGCTTGCCAGGCCATATCCTCGGCCAAGGAATTGCTATCCAAACCCAGCAACACACCTTCGGCGCTAAGATCGTAAGCCATAAAGGTATCAAAATCCAGCCATTGCGCCCACGCCGCCGTATCGGCGAGCGCTTTGGCCAAGGCATTCCCTGTCACCAGCCATCGCGACGCAACCGGTTCGACTGTCGCCTTAGACAGCACCTCGGTTTGACGCCAAGTTAAGGCGTAAGCGTTTTTTTCTGCAGTCAAGGCTTGCTGCATCGACTTGCTATTGGCTTTACGCAAGGTCGCGGCGGCTAACTCGGCAAGGACTTGCCCCGATTCGTTGAATAATGTCACCCGGCCTTGAATGCTGCCTTGCCGGCCGATTTCCCCATCCGTCAAGCACGCATGACACCATAACTGGGTCAAGCGGTTTTCCGCCGCCAATTGCAATTGCTCGACCGCCACGGGTATGTAAGTCTCGGTGTATTGCTCCGGCACAGCGGCGCCTAACAATTGAAAGCAAGCATCGATGAGTCCTGGCGGCAGTCCGAAAGTCTTGTCCAGCGCGGTAAAGGGGCGAATCCTGGCTAAAGCTTGATGTTCACCTTTGAATAATTGTTCGAACCAGCGAAAACTTTCGCCCAATTGCACGTGTTGCAGCGTCAGCAATTGGTAGAAATTTTGCACGTCAACCGACTCCGGGCATTGCCGGCGCAGTTCCTGCGCATCGAGATCGGCGAAGTTAGCCGGGGCCGCTACCATCGACGCCGTCAGATGCTCGGTAAACTCGGCAGGCTTTTCCTCGAACAAGCTAATCACTTTAACTTGATATTGCCGCTCGCCGAGCGGCGTCAGCCCCACTTGTAATAAACGCTGTTCCTGTTCCGCCAGTTGCAGGGCTTCGATAAATTCAATATCTTGGATTTTGAACACCTGCGTCGGGTAGCGCTCCCGGCCGACGGCAATCAAGGCCGACAAGTGACAAGCCCCCGCGACCATCACCCGATCGAAGACTTTATGATCGAGCAAGAACGGCAAATGCCGGCAAGCTATCCGGCCTTGGTACAAATTCCCAGTCCAGAAAGGCGACGTTATCGCTTGTTGCAACATCGGATGGATGCTCTCGCCAAGCGCGACATCGGCTTTTACCGGTCTTGGGCTGAACCAATAGCGCTGTCTTTTCCAGGGATAATTCGGCAAACTCAGCAAACGCCGGCGCCGGCCTTGGTAAACGCTTGGCCAATCCAAGTCGTGGCCGGCTTGGTATAAAACCGCCGCGACTTGTTGGCAGGCGCGCCAGTCGTTGCCCTTGGCATCCAGGGAACACGCGCCGGCAAGATTCGCTTGTTGTACCAAACCGCTCAATACCGGCCGACCGCCTAACTCGATAAAGAAATTAGCGCCTTGTTGCCCGGCCACCGTCAATGCCTGTTTGAATAAAACCGGCTGCCTGACATGCCGAAGCCAATAGTCGACGCTACGCAAGACTTCGCTTTCCGCTTTGCCGGTCAGCGTTGAAATAAACGGCCATTGCGGTTTATTGAAGGCAATCCCGTGCAAACAGGTTTCGAAATCCGCCAACATGCTATCGACCTGGGGCGAGTGAAAACCCCGCTTGACCGGCAAGACTTTAGTAAACCAATCCTGTTGCTGGGCCCGCACGGTAAAATCGTGAATCGCTTCGCCGGCACCGGACACCACAATCTGCTGGTCGGCGTTAACCGCGGCAATAGCCAGTTTGGATTCCAGACCGCTGAGCAATTGACGGACTTGTTCCTCATTGGCGTAGACGGCCAGCATGGCGCCGTCTTCCGGCAAGGCCTGCATCAACCGGCCTCGGCAAACCACCAAGCGCAAGGCCGCCTGCAAATCGAATACCCCGGCGATACAAGCCGCGGCATATTCGCCCAAGCTATGGCCCAACACCATGGCGGGCTTTACCCCCCACGACAGCCACATCTTGGCCAATGCGTATTGCAACGCGAATAAAGCCACTTGCTCGTGCTCGGTCTGCTCCAAACGAACCGAAGCTTGGTCGCCATAAAGCAATTCAGTAACTTGAGTCCGATTTTGTTTAACCAATTCGGCGTCGCAAGCATCCAAGGCGGCCTTGAATACCGGCTGCCCGTTGTATAAGGCCCATCCGGCACCGGCTCTAACACTGCCTTGTCCTGCGAATAAAAATACCGGTGCAATAGGCGCTTTAAGATTCGATTGCCAAGTTTTTTCCGCCAACGAGGTTTGTAAAAACCCTTGCAACTGTTCGACGCTATCGACTACCGCAGCCAGTCGCCAATTAAAATCGTCTCGGCCGATATTGGCGCTGAAGCAAAAATCCGCCAAGTCTTCAGCTTTTAATGTAGCCAATTGCTTAAGGTGGCTT
>NZ_LUUK01000114.1 GCF_001644025.1 Methylomonas koyamae | reverse complement strand
ACGCGGCCACCACCGCGTTGGCCTTGAGCGGCGGCGCGATACTGGATAGCTCGACCAGTCTACCGGCGATATTGACCTTGGCCGCGCCCGGCGATCCCGACTCCTTGGGTGCCAACCGCGACATCGTGGTCGATACCTCTGCGCCGGCCGCGCCGAGCTTGAGCTTGGCCACCGACAGCGGCACCAGTAACAGCGACGCCATCACCAACAGCGGCGCGGTGACGGTGTCCGGTCTGGAAGGCGGCGCGAGCTGGCAATACAGCAGCGACGGCGGCACGAGCTGGACGACGGGCAGCGGCACCAGCTTTAGCGTCAGCGGCGATGGGGCCAAGTCGCTGTTGGTTCGGCAGATCGATATTGCCGGCAATGTCTCGGCGAATTCCGCCGCGCTGGCCTTTACCCTGGATACAGTCTCCGCCGCGCCGAGCTTGGCCTTGGCCGAGGATAGCGGCGCCAGTGCCGTCGATGGCTTGACCAACAATGGCGTCGTCAATGCGGGCGCTCTGGAAAGCGGCGCCAGTTGGGAATACAGCATCGACGGCGGTACGACTTGGGTCGCCGGCAGCGGCGACAGTTTTAGCGTGGCCGGCGACGGCGCCAAGTCGGTGTTGGCGCGGCAGACCGACTTGGCCGGCAATGCATCGGCTGAGTCGGTCGCATTGACCTTCACGTTGGACACCGCCGCGCCGGCCGAGGCGAGCGGAAGCTTGAGCGTGGCCGAAAATGCCGCGAACGGCACGGCGGTCGGTAGTGTGACGGCCAGCGATCTGCATGCGGTGGTTTACAGTCTGGTTGACGACGCTAACGGCCGCTTCGCGATCGACGCCGCGACCGGCGCGGTCACCGTCGCCGATGGCGGCCAACTAAATTACGAAGCCGCCGCCAGCCACTCGATCACAGTGCGCGCCACCGACGCGGCCGGCAATAGCCGCGACACCGAACTGAGCGTGACGCTGACCAATGCCAACGACGCGCCGACCGGCACGTTGACGATACGCGGCACGCCGACCGCCGGCGAAACCCTGACGGTCGTCGATGCGCTGAGCGACGCCGACGGCAAGGGTAGCGTGGTATATACCTGGAAGGACGGCGACGGCAATGTCCTGGGGACCGGCTCTCGCTTGTTGCTGACCCAAGCTTTCGTCGATAAAACCATCAGCGTGACAGCCAGTTACACCGACGGCTTGGACAACGCCGAGGAAGTCACTTCCAGCCCTACCGCGGCGGTGGCGATAGGCATCGTCACCAACGCCACGCAAACCGTGGACTTTAACGCGGGAACCGGCGGTGGACTGGGCGGTTTCGGTGGTTTGGGCGGCTCGTCCGCTGGTGGCGCCGGCGGCAATACTCAAACCTCGGTCAACGCGATTGCGCCGCTTGCGGTCGGTCCAGGCGTTGGCGGCGCTGGTGGTGTCGGAGCGACCGGCGCCGGCGGCACGGTTGGTTCGGGCGGCTCTACTGGCGGCGGTTTGGGTGGCGGCATCGGCGCTGGCGCCGCCGGCGGTTTAGGCGGGGGTTCCGGATTTGGCGGAGCCGGCTTAAGCGGCGGGCTCGGCGCCGGTGGCGGCGCGGGTTTCGGCACCTCGCTGTTTTCCAGCACCGTTGGCGACGGCGGTTTGTCTTCGACCAGCGGGCAAACCACCTCCTTGCAAATGCAGGCCAGCGTGTCGGCGGATGGCGGCAATGCGTTTACGATGCCGGCTCAAGCACTGTCCAGCCTGGATACCAGCTCGGGCGTCAGTTTTCAGGCGACCCAGGCCAATGGCGCCAGCCTGCCGAGTTGGGTACGTTTCGATCCCGCGACCGGCGGCTTGAGCGTGCGAGAAGGACAGGGCGGCGATAACACCGTCGTCAAAATCACCGCGACCGACGGACGGGGCAACCAGACCGTCGTGACCGTGGTGCTGAAACCGCAGAACCGGCCAGGCCAGGGCGCGGGCGGCGAAGGTCGGAGCGGAGGCGAAGGCCAAAACGGGGCCGGCGAAGGCCGGCCGGGCCAAGGCCAAGGCGGCGGACGCCCCGCTTCCGGCCGTGGCGGAGAGCCGCGCGCCGAGCTTGGCAAGACGCCGCTAAGCACGCAATTGCAAGCGTTCGGCAGCCAACGCACCCTACGGGATGCCGACACCCTATTGAACCATCTGGCGCGAGCGTTCCGCGATCCACGGGACGCCGCATGACTTTATCGACACAGGAATTCGCTATGGCTGAAAACCATTCCCGACCGACCCCTCGGTTTAATCCCGGCCTGTTGGCGGCGGTGATCGGTGCCGTATGGCTGACCGGTTGTTCGCTGACGCCTTCGCCGCTAACCCAGCAAGAGCGGCAGAGCCAGATCGGTCTCGATCAGAGTCAGTTGTTCAAGCAACAAGAACCGCTGACCGCGCCGTTGACCTTGTATCAGGCGATGTCGCGGGCACTCAAATATAACCTGGACCATCGGGTCAAGATGATGGAACGGGCGGTCGCGGAAGGCCAGGCGACCTTGGCCCGCTTCGATTTGTTGCCGGAAGTGGTGGCTTCGGCCGGCTATCGCAGCCGCGACAATTTCAACGCCTCGGCCAGTCGCTCGATTTCGACCGGCCGGCAATCGCTGGAAACCTCGACCTCGCAGGACCGCAGCCGCTACCTGGGCGATTTGAGTCTGCGCTGGAATATTCTGGACTTCGGCGTCAGTTATTTCCGGGCTCAGCAGGAAGGCAACAAGGCCTTGGTGACCGCAGAAAGCCGGCGCAAGGTCAGCCACAATTTGATGAAGGACGTACGTAGCGCCTATTGGCGAGCCTTGAGCGCGCAGCGAATGACCGCCAAGATTCAACCGGTGCTGGCCGAAGCCCGCCGCGCCTTGGAACTCGCCAGCCAGGCCGAGGCGGAAAAACTGCGGGCGCCTCTGGAAGCCTTGCGCTATCGAAAAAGCCTGTTGGAAATCGTTCGCCGCTTGGAAGGCTTATTGGAACAACAGCAATTGGCTAAAGCCGAATTGACCGGCTTGATCAATCTGCCGCCGAATCAGGACTATCAATTGGCCGATGTCGCGGCCGGCGCTTGGCCCGGCATCGCCACGCCGCAGTTGAGTCAGGAGCAACTGGACGAATTGGCCTTGCAATTGCGTCCGGAATTGCGTCAGGAAATGTATCAAACTCGGATCGGCTCGGCCGAAGTCAAAAAAGCCATGCTGCGCTTGCTGCCCGGCGTCGAGGTGCAATTGGGCGGCAATTACGATTCCAACTCCTATTTGCTGAATCAAAGCTGGGGCGAAATCGGCACGCAGATTTCCAAGAATCTGTTCGAGCTATTGTCGGCGCCGCAAGCCATCGCCACCGCCGAGACGCAGGAGTCGCTGGCCAACTCGCGGCGCTTGGCCGCGCACATGGCGATTTTGACCCAGGTGCGGCTGGCCCGGCAGCAATTGGCGCTGAGCGAAAACCAATTGAAATTGACGTCCGAGCTCGACGACATCAATCAGCAGATCCACCATCACGTACTGAACAGCGAGTTGACCGAAGCGATGAGTTCGCTGGAGCGGATACGCACGTCGGTCGATTCGGTCTTGTCCGAGTTGCAACGCCACCAAAGTTACGCGGATTCGCAGGATGCGCTGGGTAAATTGTATGTATCCCTGGGCTTCGACCCGTTGCCGGCGACGATGGCCGACGATAGCGTCGATACGTTGGCGCGGGCGATCGAAGCGATCGATCAGGATTGGGCGCAAGGCCGCTTTCCATCGCAAGCCACCGACGATCCGACGCCGGAAACCGCCAACGCCGGCCAGGGAGAACATTCCTGATGGGCAAAGCTTGGTTTTTGTTGGTCGGTCTGGCGTTGGCGCCGATTTTGCGCGCCGAGCCGGCCGCCGACACCGAAATCCGCGCGCAACTGACCGCGCGCAACGCCACCACGCTGTCGGCGGAACTGGCGGCGGTGATTAAGGAATTGACGGTGCGCGACGGCGAGCGCTTCAAAAAAGGCCAATTACTGGTCGCTTTCGACTGCTCCATCCAACAAGCGCAATTGGAAAAGGCCCGCGCCACCGCGCAGGGCGCCGCCAAGACCTACGAAGTCGATCAACGCCTGGCCAAGCTGGAATCGATCAGCGTGCTGGAAGTCGACGTGGCCGCCGCCAAATTGGGGGAGGCCAAGGCCGACGTGGCGCTGACCCAGGCCGGTCTGGAAAAGTGCAAGATCGCCGCGCCGTTCGACGGCCGGGTCGCCGAATTGAAAGCCCAGCGCCATCAACATTTGAAAGTCGGCGATCCGATCATGGATGTGTTGGACGACGGCCAATTGGAAGTCAAACTGATCGTGCCGTCGCCGTGGCTACGCTGGCTGAAGTCCGGTCAAGCCTTTTCGGTACATATCGACGAATTGGACCGGGATTATCCGGCCGAAGTCGCCACCTTGGGCGCCCGCATCGATCCGGTCAGCCAAACCGTTGCCATTTTGGGACGTATCACCGGCAAACACGCCGAATTGCTGGCCGGCATGAGCGGCCGGGCGGCCTTTCCCAATCAAACGCACTAATTCATGAGCGAGACCGAGGACGCCCGCTACCGTCAGGCGCGGGGCCTGGCGCTGCTGCTGCAATTGCAACGTCGGGCGCGCGCGGCGGAGGACTTGGCCGCGCTCGGCTTCGTGGCGGTCAACGAAACCCGCGGCTTGGTCGAGTATCGGCAAGCCGCGTTATGGTTGGATCGGCCGTTGCGGCCGATCGCGGCCTTGTCCGGCGTCGCCGATGCCGATCCGCAAGCGCCGTATGCGGTCTGGTTGGCGGCGGTGTGCCGCTGGCTGCACGGTGCCGACCGCGTGGCGTCCTTCCATTGTCTACATCTGGACGAACTGCCGGAATCGCTGCGCGGCGATTGGCGGCAATGGTTGCCGGCTCAGGCCTTATGGTTGCCGTTGACGGCGCGCGGCCAGCGCATCGGCGGTTTGTTGCTGGCCAGGGAATCGGCCTGGCTGGACGCCGAAGCGCAACTGCTGGCCGAATTGGCGGACGCTTACGCTCACGCCTGGCAAGCACTGGCGCCGAAACCGGCTTGGTATCGGCGCGGGTTCGGGCGGCGTTCGGTCAAGCTGTGGGCCCTGGGCGCGATGCTGGCGCTGATGTGGCCGCTGCGCTTGTCGGTGCTGGCGCCGGCCGAGATCGTCCCGGCTCGGCCCACGCTGATCCGCGCGCCGCTGGCCGGGGTGGTCGCCGCGTTTCACGTTCAGCCCAATCAAAGCGTCGCGGCCGGTGAACCGCTGCTGAGCCTGGAAAATACCGATATCGCCAACCGCTTGGAAGTGTCGCGCAAGGCGCTGGCGGTGGCCGAGGCAGAATATCGCAAGACCGCGCAGCAAGCCATGTTCGATGCCGACAGCAAGGCGGAAGTCGCGGTGCTGAAGGCGCGGATGGATCAGCATGCCGCCGAGGTGGCGTTCATGCAAGGCCAGTTGGCGCGGGCCGAGGTCGCGGCGCCGCATGCCGGCGTGGCGATCTTCGCCGACGTGCACGACTGGCTGGGTAGGCCGGTGGAATTGGGCGAGCGGATTTTAATGGTGGCCGATGCCAACCAAGTGGAGCTGGATATTCGTCTGCCGATCGGCGATTTCATCGAATTGGCGGACGGCGGCCCCGCGACGGTGTTTTTGAATGTCGACCCTCAGCATCCGATGGAGGCCGAGGTGTATAGCGTCAGTTACCAGACCTCGGCCGAGGCCGGCGACGCGCTGGTGTACCGCGTCAAGGCGCGTCTGACCGACAGAGAGCGGCCGCCGCGCATCGGCTTGAAGGGGACGGCCAAGCTTTACGGCGAACGGGTGACGCTGTTTTATTACTTGTTTCGGCGGCCGTTGGCGGCCGCGCGTTTATGGTTGGGATGGTAGCCGATCCGACGGCCTTGCCGCCGTTGCGGGAAGAAATTCATTGTCTGGCCGGACCGGCCGGATTTGACGGCGCGCCGACCTGGACCCTGCACGATCCGGCCAACAACCGTTTTTACCGTATCGGCTGGCCGGAATTCGAAATCATCAGTCGTTGGCGGTTGGCGGCGCCGCGGGCGATTGCCGATGCGATCGGGCGGGAAACCACGCTGGCGGTCAGCGCCGAGCAAGTCGTCGATCTGGGCAAATTTCTGATGACGCACAATCTGCTGCGAGCGGAAGGTCCGGCCGGTCTGGAAGGGCTGCGCCGACAAGCGGCGGCCAGCCGAATCGGCGTCGGCGAATGGCTGTTGCACAATTATCTGTTTTTCAAGATTCCATTGGTGCGTCCGGACGCCTGGTTGGCGCGTTGCTATCCGCGATTGGCTTGGGTTTATAGCGGGCGATGCGCGGCGCTGTTCGGGTTGTGTGCATTACTGGCGCTGTTTTTGTTGTCGCGGCAGTGGGATGCCTTCCTAAACACCTTTCCGTATTTCTTTAACTGGTTGGGCCTGGCCCAGTGGTTTCTGGCCCTGGCTTTGGCGAAAACCTTGCACGAGTTCGGTCATGCCTTGACCGCCCATCGCTACGGTTGCCGGGTACCGACGATGGGGGTGGCCTTCATGGTGATGTACCCGATGTTGTACACCGATGCCAGCGAGGCCTGGAAATTGGTGTCGCGCCGGCAACGCCTGGCGATCGCCGGGGCCGGTGTCGCCGCTGAACTGGGCTTGGCCGTGGTCGCGGCGCTGGCCTGGAGTTTTTTGCCGGACGGGCCGGCTCGCGGCGGCGCGTTTTTGTTGGCGACTTCGACCTGGATTGTCACGCTGGCGATCAATCTTAGCCCATTCATGCGCTTTGACGGCTATTACCTGCTGGCCGACTGGCTGGGCGTCGATAATCTGCAGCCGCGCGCGTTTGCCTACGCCCGCTGGCGGATGCGGACTTGGCTGTTCGGTTTGGACTGGCCGGCCCCTGAAATCCTACCGCCGCGCATGGCGCGGTTTTTCGCGTTCTATGCTTGGGGAACCTGGCTGTACCGTTTCTTCCTGTTTTTGGGGATCGCGGTACTGGTTTACCACTTCAGTTTCAAATTGTTGGGTTTGCTGTTGATGGCGGTTGAAATCGGTTGGTTTATCGTTAGGCCCATCGTTTCCGAATTACGGGTCTGGTGCAGCTTGTCCGGCCACGACATCGGCCAGGGCCGGCGTTTGACTGGACTCGCCGCGCTGCTCGGCGTAGCCGCCCTGCTGCTGTTGCCGTGGCAGGCTTATACGACCGCGCCGGCCATGATCCGCGCCGAGCAGTATGCCGAGATTGTCCTGCCCAGAGCGGGGCGCTTGGAGAGTTTTCCGGTCGCCGCCGGCCAGAGTGTCAAACGCGGCGAATTATTGGCCCGTCTGAGTTCGCCGGAGTTGGATTATCAAGCCTTGGACGCCGGCAGTCAGGGCCGCGCGCTGGCCTGGCAATTGGCTTATCAGGGCCTGCGCCAGGAGTTGTTGCAACGCCGGCGGGTGTTGTTGAAGGAATTGGAATCCGCCGCCGCCAAGCAGGCTGGGACCCAGGAGCAACAAGCCGAGCTGACGTTGTCGGCACCGTTCGATGGCGTGGCGCTCGACGTGAATGAAGCGCTCCAGGTCGGCCAATGGTTGCCGGCCGGCGAGGCGATGCTGATTGTCGCCGATCCCGGCGCTTGGTTGGTCGAGGCTTATCTGGCCGAAGAGGATTTGCTGCCCGCCGAGCAAGCGGAGTCCGGCTGGTTTTACCCGGACGATCCAGACGCTGCCCCGGTCGCGTGCCGGGTGGAACGCATCGATCGCGGCGGCGCGGCCCGGATTCCCGACGCGCTGGCCTCCAGTTACGGCGGGGAGCTGGCCGCGCGTCCGGACCGGCAGGGCCTGCAGATACCGGAAAGGGCGGTGTATCGGATCGTATTGCGGCCGATTCAAACCCCAAGCCGCAACGCCTTTCCCGGCGTACGCCGAGGTAGCGTGCGCTTGGATACGCCGGCCGTCAGTCTGCTCAGTAAAGCCTGGCGAAGGGTTGCCACCGTGGCGGTCCGCGAATCGGGGTTTTAGACGTTTACTCATTCCGAAGATAACGTTCACGAAACCGTCGGGTCTCGTCCCAGCCAATCAAAGCGCCGGCGTGGGAGCGGCTTTAGCCGGGATCGGTGTCGTTCCCACGTTGGCACGCCGTGATTTGCCTCCTGACTTTCAGAAAGATGATCAGCTAAACGGCACTGCGAGGACAAAGCCGAGCGCAACTACGGCCTTGCCCAGGCTAGCTGTTCCTTATTTCCCTACTGCCCGGACTGGGCGGGCTGTTCCAGTCCTTCTTCTCCCGAGTTCGTGGCGTCCATCGGTGCGCCATTACGGCATACCGTATCGCGCACGAAATATCGTGGCGTTTAGACGGTGCCGATGAATTTGCTTGTCGCAGGTCTCTAATCTATAGCGCTTCAGTTTCAATCGCTTAAGGCGGATTGAGCGTGGTTTGCATGACTTGGCATCCGATTTGCCCTTATAGATTCAAGTTCATCAAGTTTCTAGGTAATTTTTTTATCATCAAATTTGGTGACTTTCAGTTCTACCACACTATCGGATTATTCGACCTTGCATAAGGCAAATCCGAATCGTTTTAAATTAATTCACTTTGTTGGGGGATATATCATGAAAACATTGACCGGAATAATCAGCGTGATATTGGGTGTCGCCGCTTTTTCGGCAAACGCCGGTGGTACGGCCGTCGCGGAGGACCCGAATGCCAATAGCGGCCCGGCTACCTACTTTGAATTCAGCGCCGGCGCGATTACGACCTATTTCACCGACTGCAAGGGCATGGGTTCGCAAAATGAGGTTGTCGAATCCAAGGTCGTTAGCGGACGGGGGGAAATGGGTGCGGTCAAAGTACCAGGGCGAATGTCGGTTAGAAATCTAACTTGCAGCAAAGCCTTGGGTAAATCGCTGGAGTTATGGAATTGGCGGCAACAGGTCGCGGACGGAAATATCGGCAGGGCACGTTACGATGCGACTTTGATTGCCTACGATGCGTCGATGACACCTATTGCGGAATGGTCTTTTAGTCGCGCATGGCCGGTATCGGTGGATTACAACGAAACCACGCCCGGAAAAGAAACCCTGATATTCGCCGCCGAGCGTGTCCAGCGGGTGAAGTGATCGAGTCCCGGCCTGGCCTATCGCCGGATTGTGGGGCGTTGACGGTCGCGGTTTCAAATTCGTTTAAGCCGAGCGGATCGATAGACAATAAGTTTGGCCCCCCCAATGCTTCGTGTAGCCAGGCCACGCAGGGGGGGCGGGTTTCGTCGCTGACCTTTTTATAACAGGTGGGGTGCCTGTTACTGTCTCCAGCGCTTGTTGCGGCGCGGGTGTTTATTCACGATGGTTTTGTAAGATGTCCAGCGCCAATGCCGCCGCCAAGCGGCCGGTTTGGGCGCCGCCTTCCATGAAACCGTAATTGGCGTCGCTCAAATGCTCGCCGGCAAAAATCAATTTGTCGAAAGCCACTTGTTGGGTCGCGGAGCCGTCGCCCTCGACCCAAAAGAATTCGGCGAATGTGCTTAGCTGTCCAGGCGCAAAGTTAGCATAGCCGCCGCCGGCATAAGGATTGTTCCCCCAGGCGCTTTTTGCCAAGCCCCCGCTCGCCGAGGCTTTCGCGCCAGGGATAAATTTGTCCAGATCGGTGATGAATTGTTTCGCCAGCGGTTTGATATTGCCGGTGTTATTCAGTTGTCTGGCCTGATCGCCGCCCAAGAAAAAATTCAACGCGCCGCCGCGACGATGCGGTTGGCGCTGAGTTTCGTCCCAGACCTCCGAGTAGCCGAAGTCCGTCCAGGCCGCCAAACTAAAACCGGCGGGGCTATGCCAGAAGCGTTGCTTAAAACCGGCGATCAATTTTTCATTGGCGCCCGGATTGGCTTCGGCGACGAAACGGCGAAACAAAGCGGGTAACGGGGCATCGAGCTCCACGTTGCGCAAGGCCGGAAAGGGTGTCGCAATGATGACGATGTCGGCTTCAACTCGGCTTCCGTCGCTGAAGGTCAGATGGTATTCGTCGTTGCGCAGCTTGAGCGCTCGCAAAGCTTTACGCAGATGAATTTGCCCCGGCAAGGCGCGCGCCAGCGCATCGGTGATCCGCGCCGAACCGCCGACCACGGCGTAAACCTCATCGCTGTAGCTGAGCAAATCGACGGCTTGACCGTCGACCACCGGCAAAATATCGATTAGTTGTAATGCCGACGCTTGTGAGGTTTCCGCGCCGAATTCGGTCCGCAGCATATTTCCCAGCAGGCTGCGCACATAAGGCGCGCCGATTTTATCGGCGTGTCGGTGCAAGTAATCGCTGACCGACCATTGATCGAACAGCGGCGCATGCGTTTCCCAGTCCTGGTCCAGCAAGCCGGCATCTTCGTGAATCTGCGCGGCAATGGCGCGCAAATCGTCGGCCAGTTGCGCTTCGCTAAAGCGTTCGCCGTTGAAGAAATAGACTTCTTTCGGATACGGCAAGCGCGCCGCATCCTGGCGTTTATCGAACAGCTTAATCCCGAAGTCCTTGGCCAACCCCAGCATGTCAGGATGATTGGTATTGATCAGCTCCGCGCCCAAATCGATCGTCAAGCCGTCGTCGAGGCTGGCGGACAACATACGGCCGCCTACCCTGGAGTGCGCTTCGAAGACTGTCGCCGCAACGCCGGCTTTTTTTAGCCGGTAAGCGGCGTTTAGGCCGGCAATACCGGCCCCGATGATCGCCACTCGCGCATCGCCGCGATCTTTCGCCCAAGCCGGCGGCGCCAGGCTTGAGCTCACCGCGCCGGCAAATCCGGCCGCCGCGGAAGTCTTGATAAAACGGCGTCTGCTCCAGCCCGCCTGGCTAGCGGGAATCGGATCGGGCAAGTGATTGGCTTTAAGATGGTCCCGTCTGGCAGCCTGTAAAATAAGAACCAGCCGCCGAAATAAAGTGCTATGCGTCATCAGCAAATCTCCCGTATTCGAAAATCGCATTATAGAATTAAAATCCGCCGCGGCTGAGGTCGCGCGCTGGAATAAACGTGTTGCCCGCTACCGCGATACCAGGGGGAAGACGGCGCTTTGGCGGGGAAATCGGTCAAATCCGGCGTACGGTCGAATGGAGTCAGGCGGCCATCGGCTGTGTTTCTTCAGCTTTCTCCGCTTGCAAGATGACAGCGATACCGCTCTGAAAACGAATACCTCCATTGGAACGCCCTCGATCGCGGCTAAAGACGCTCCGTCCCGGTTTTTGTGCTGCGGGCGAAAACCCTTCCACGATCCTTAGATTGAGGCAAGCCGCGATGTCGCGAGGGAATGCCGACATGGTCGCTAACACTGCGGAGTCTAGTTCGCCCGGTTTCGGGCTTCGCCGCCGGAACCGGGCATTGGGCTGCCTGTTCCTGACGGCGAATCCGCGCCTATCCGATTAGGCGCTTCTTACTCGGTCGGCCCGCCGATAAAACGATATGCCAAAGCGCCCAATATCGCGCCGATAAACGGTGCGACCCAAAACAGCCACAGTTGCGCCAGGGCCCAATCGCCGACGTACAGCGCGACGCCGAGGCTGCGGGCCGGATTGACCGAGGTATTGGTGACCGGAATACTGATTAAGTGAATCAAGGTCAGGCACAGGCCGATCGCGATCGGCGCCAGACCTTGCGGGGCGCGGGCGTCGGTGGCGCCGAGTATCACCAGCAGAAACATCATCGTCATCACGACTTCGGTGATCAGCGCCGCCAGTAGCGAATAGCCGCCCGGCGAATGTTCGCCGTAGCCGTTGGAGGCAAAGCCGGCGGACACATCGAAACCGGCCTTGCCACTGGCGATCAGATACAGGACGCCGCCAGCAATCACCGCGCCGACGACTTGCGATGCAATGTACGGCAACAACTGTTTGGCCGGAAACCGGCCGCCCATCCACAAGCCGACCGATACCGCCGGATTGAGATGGCAGCCCGAGATATGGCCGATCGCGTAAGCCATCGTCAGTACCGTCAATCCGAAGGCCAGCGAGACGCCGAGCAGGCCGATACCGACTTGCGGAAACGCGGCGGCCAATACGGCGCTGCCGCAGCCGCCCAATACCAACCAGAAAGTCCCAAAGGACTCGGCTACATAATTTTTCATCTGATTCTCCCGTGTATAGTTATTGTGGTGCCGATTTTGGGACTTTGTTTTTGTTTGTGAATCAATCGGCTAGCAGACTCTAGCCCCGCCCCGCACGCGCTGTCAATCACAAAAATTCGTGCTGACCACTAACCGGGGCGATGGTCGGATTTGGCGACGGGATTCTCCGGCTGGGAGGGCGTTCAGGCGAGGAAACCGAAGGCCGGTAACGGCGGTTTGGCAAAACCGGGTTATCGATGTGAAAATATTCGGTTAACGATCATTCCCAAGGTAGCCGACCCGACTATGCCCGACATTTCCCGTCACGGACACAGTACCAACTTGATCGGCGTGGCGACGGAGTGCATCGCGAGCCACTTGTTCAACGAATACCCCAAATCCCTGAGCATTGCCGGTACCCGCGAGGCGGCGCACGGCCTGTTCGACAAATTGGCCGAGCAAACCACGCTGGAGCAATGCGGTCAGGTATTTCAGGATTATATGTGCGTGGTGTTCGGCTTCGAAACCGAGCAACGCTTGAGCGACGACGCTCTAGGCCGGCGGCGCTACCGCAACAGTTATTTGCGGCTGATTCAGGATTGGGGACTGGATTCCAACAACGCTCAGGGGGCGGTGTTGAAGGGGTGGGTGGAAAGTCGATTCGGCTTGTTTCCCAATTATCATAAGACCCGTATCACCAGTTTCATGAGCTACGACTGGCTGGCCTATGTCGAAGAAAAGATGAACAGTCGTTATCACAACAACTGCATCTTCATGCAGCTGGATTTGCTGTACGAGTTTTGCCAATGGGTGGTCGCCCGCTTTCAGCGGCCGGCGGCCACGCACAAGACGCTGTATCGAGGGGTCAACGATTTGGGGGATTGGGTTGTCGAAGGCGTGGGTGATCACCATGAAAAAATCGTCCGCTTCAACAGCATCGTGTCGTTCACGGATAAGTGCGGTATCGCCGGCGAGTTCGGTAGCTACATTTTGGAAGTCGAGGTGCCGATGGTAAAACTGGTGTTTTTCAGCGATCTGCTGCCGCACCATGCCTTGCGCGGCGAGGCTGAATATTTGGTGATCGGCGGCGATTACCGAGTTACCGTGAGGCGTTGATGAACGAAGCTTTGCTGAACCGCGCACTGGGCGCGTATCTGGGTTTTGCCTGCGGCGACGCGCTGGGGGCGACGGTGGAGTTTATGTCGCCCAAACGCATACAAAAACGCTACGGCGTGCACAGCGAGATGATAGGCGGCGGCTGGCTGGCCTTGGCGCCGGGACAAGTCACCGACGATACCCAGATGTCGCTGGCCTTGGGCGCGGCGATACTGGCTAGACCGGACTGGGATTTGGCGACGGTGGCCGACCATTTCGTGGCTTGGTTGGAAACCGAGCCGCCCGATGTCGGCATGACTTGCCGGCGCGGCATCGTCCGCTACCGCGACGACGGCGAATTGATCGGCTTGCCGCGCGAGGACGAGGCGGGCAACGGCGCCTGCATGCGCAATTTACCGGTGGTGTTGGCGACCTTGAATCGGCCGCTCGAATTCGATCGTTGGAGTCTGGAGCAGGGCAGGATTACCCACCACAACCCTTTATCCGACGCCGCGACTCTGACGCTGGGGCGGATGACGCAGAGCTTGTTGTTGGGCGAGGAGGTCGCGGTTTGCCGAGCCCTGGCCGCCGGTTTGGTCGAACAATTCGAGCTATTCGGGTTCGAGCCGTATCCGGGGAAGTCGTCCGGCTATATCGTCGATACGCTGCAGACCGTGTTGCACTATTTTTTCACGACCGATGATTTCGAGTCCTGTCTGGTGGCGACGGTCAATCAAGGCGGCGATGCCGATACGACGGGCGCTTTGGCCGGTATGTTGGCGGGTGCGCGCTATGGCTTGGCGGCTATTCCGCCGCGTTGGCTGGAAAACCTGGACGGCAAGGTTGCCGCCGAAATTCGCCGCCAAACCGAGAAATTACTGGGTCTAGCCGCTTAGCTGCGCCGAACGGCGGTCGCGGTCAGACGCGCGCGGCCAGCTTCAGCAACAAACCGGCGACCAATGCGGTCTGCAACAATCCGACGCCAACGACCGCGCGGATCGGTTCGGCCTGATGCTCGGTAAAGCCGTCGGCTTTGAGCTTATTGGCGAATTCGAGCGTATCGAGAATGATGCTGCTCATGGTGGGTAGACTCCGGATGCGGGACACTGACCGTAGAGTCGGCCCAAATTCAGCGCCACCGACAAAATGCCTGTTGTCTCAAGCGCAAAACGCCTCAATGCTGGCCAACAGGCCCTTGGCGTCGAGTCCGCACAAGCCGAGCAGTTGTTCTCTGGAGCCCTGCTCGACGAAGCGGTCGGGCAGGCCGAGGGTCAGGACCGGCATCAGTATCCGCTGCGCTTGCAGGAATTCCAG
>NZ_LUUK01000113.1 GCF_001644025.1 Methylomonas koyamae | reverse complement strand
GATCTTGTTTCATGCCTTGCGCGAGCCAGAAGCTAATTTGTATGTCACACAAATGGCGGTAGATCTGCAAGGACTGGATGTAAACCGTTTTGTGGAAGCTTGGCGGACGGTGTTGCGCCGCCATTCGATTTTGCGTAGCGGTTTTGTCTGGCAGGGTGACTTGCCGGTGCCGTTGCAGGCGGTGTTCAAGGATGTGGAATTGCCGGTGGCACTGCATGATAGGCGTCTGCAGCCTTTCGACGAATCCGAGTTGGTCGAATTGCGAAAAGCCGATTATGAACGGGGCTTTGATTTATGCCAGGCACCGCTGTTGCGTCTAACGCTGGTGAGTCTGGCCGGCGGCATGACGCATTTGATCTGGACCTGTCATCATTTGTTGCTGGACGGCTGGAGTACTTCCTTGCTGCTGGGCGAAGTCATGGACATATACGCCGGTGCCGCGCCGCGTGCTCGCCAAGGCAATTACCGGGATTACATAGCTTGGCTGCAAAGCCAGGATAAAGCCGCCGGCGAAACGTTCTGGCGGTGGCAACTCGGCGGAGTCAATGCGCCGTGCTTGTTGGCGGCAACCGTCAACGCACCACAAGCCTCGGGCAACGGTTATTGGAACTTCCGATTGGATGCTGACGAAACCCAGCGCTTGCAGGCTACCGCGCAACAGCAGCGCATTACATTGAACACCTTGTTGCAAGGCGCCTGGGCCTTGTTGCTGCGGCATTACACCGGCCAAAGCCGTGTCGTTTTCGGCGCGACGGTGGCTGGGCGGCCAGGCGATTTGCTGGGCGCGGAAACTATGCTGGGCTTGTTCATCAATACCTTGCCGGTGGCGATAGAGATTTCGCCTGCCATGCCGTTGGCCGAGTGGCTGCGCGGATTGCAAGCCGACAATCTGCGCTTGCGCGAATTCGAATACCTGCCGCTTTACGAGATTCAGCGTTGGGCAGGTGTCGGCGGCGATTTGTTTGATACTTTGCTGGTGTTCGAAAACTACCCGGTCGATGAGGCATTGCAGCAGTCAGGCAGTGGCTTGAGTATCGGCAATGTCAATCAGCACGATGTCACCAATTATCCCTTGACGGTGGATGTTGCGGTTGGGAGGGTGCTAGAGATCGGCTTTGATTTTTCCCGAGCTTATTTCGGTGAGGAAGACATTCGCCGTATCGGCGATTGTTTTCGGACTTTATTACTGTCCATCGGACAACACGCCGAGGAGGCTATTGGCAGTATAGGGTATGGGGCTTTCGACGGGCCGAAAACCCATACCATCCCCGCAAAGCGGTTGGATGAACGTCTGTTACTTCAAACCATTCGTACTCAAGCACAA
>NZ_LUUK01000112.1 GCF_001644025.1 Methylomonas koyamae | reverse complement strand
TGGATTGACCAGCGCCACTCTATGAATTTCGGAATTAATTCTAGACACTAATTCCTCGGGAATGCTAAAAACGTCTTGTGCGTCTGGTTTTATCATTAATTCAGAGAGTAGCGCCCCTTCCCATCCTTGCCTCGCAATCAACGATTTAATAGCCTCTACTACCCATTTACTTTTCTGTCTCATGTTGTACCCATCAGCCAGTATTTTTTTAGGCAAGGATGTTTTCAGCCCAGTTGGCAACTTTACTGTGACTTTTTTGATTTGAGATACCGCTAATACCCCCTGTGGACGGTTCTCAGCCATGTTTACTTTCCCAGAATTCTAAAAACTCCGCAAAGGCCTTTTTAACGCTTTTTGGATCATTCCAATTTAGTGCCTCTAATTTCTGCTTAATGTCCCCATCCACATTAGCCAATACTAATGAGCGTATAGCCGATAGATTTGTGGTATGCCCCAATGACACTTTGACCTCTGTTCTGGGTATTTGTTTTCTCATGAACCACTGATTAAATAAGTCCGCTCTGATTGACGGATCTGCCTTGGTTAATTCAAGAAGTTTTGCCAATGATGCCTGTCCCGAGATAACTCTTTGAATCATGTCCTTTACATATTCATCATTTCTAGACTGGACAATTGTTATCCATTCATAAGCCTGAGAACGTGACAGGCCCAAGGTATCTACTAAGTCTCTCCAACTTACATCCCTACCCTGCGCTTCCTTCTGTACTGAAAATTTCATCAACCAGCGCAATTTATCCCCGATTGGTAAGTCTGTTCGCTGTACGTTATCGACAATGCCCAATCGTTCAACGGTTTGTTCTGACGGCTTTTTTAGGAACACCTTTACGGCAATTCGTTCGCTTTCCAGCCTCACTAAATCCGGTGCTGGATTGATTGATAATTCGTGAATGTTGACGCCCTGCTCATCTGTTATGGTCTTTAGATGAAATAATGCAAAAATTGCCGCCATTGTGCGGCGCTGTCCTCCCATCAATTGAACTCGCTTTCCAGGAAGAGCAAATGCCAAGGGCGGATTCAATAATCCAAATTCCTTTAAGCTCATCGCCAAAGCTATTATCCCTTCTAATTCTTCATTCTTTGTTTGACAGTGCGGATCCGATGGCAACACCAGACCTCTATAGACATCCTCAACAGTTAAATGAAATGTCCGAGGCTGATCATCCCATAATTGAACATCCGCCAATGGGATCTGCCTGATTTCATATTCTTGAGGTGTAGCCGACTCCGCTGCAGCAATTTGTGCTGCTACTTTATTAATTGTCCCCGCTCCTACACCAAGCGGTGCTCTTTTAAGTACGCCGGGTTTCTTTGGAGATGTTCCGTTTTCATTCATGAAAATATCCTCTCAAAAATTATTTTGCAGAATTGCTCCGCCTCCGCTCGCGCAGGGGTATTCTCGTGCATTTCAAAAAGAGACCTCGGATTCGCGTATGTCGCGGAACTATTTGCATAGGTTTGTAAATAACGCATCGGAGGATGGATCAACTTGTCGCCCAATATTTCATTCTGGACAATTTGATCAAGGGTTCTTCTCTGTGCAGCTGACTGGGGATCATATTTTGTAGCTAATATACCTATCAACTGCAGCTTAGCTTCTTGTCTCATTTGGTTTTCAGCCTGCCACAATTGAGCCATGTCTGCCATGCCAGCGACTGAATCTTCTTGCATTTCAGTCGGAATTAACAAATGGGTTGCAGCCCTCGCAGCGGACGCTGTTAATGCAGATGTTTGTGGTGGCGTATCAATGATGACCAAATCGAATTCTTCTTGATAATAATCCATGGATAGCATTGCACGCATGTGTTCAACCACTGCTTCTTGGATGCTACTCCTCTCCACCTGCTCTAAAAATGTCGTCAACTCATTTTTGTGTGAAGGTATAAACGATAAATTTGGACTATCTGTTGGGTAGGGTTCTGCATAACCTAGCCTGAAAAATTCAGCAATTGACCAGTAACCTGGGGGTGCGTACGGTAACTCATCCCAGGCTGGATCGTCTTTATCAAAATTTGGATGGATAGGAGGTGAACCTCCATCGTCCGTCATTTGTACAAATCTTGCCGAAAAGTTGCACTGCGGATCAATGTCTATCCCTAAAACACGCTTACCCTGTCTAACACTGTATTCTGTTAATAGTTTTGACAAGGTTGTTTTTGCTACCCCTCCCTTATGATTGCTAATCGTCAAAACTTTTAAATGAGTGTAATTAGGTATGCGTGAATTCTGTTCGTTCACCTGCATTGCTTATCCCCTATTCGTAAAGGTATCCTCAGAGTGTCCGGCGCCGGACAGTTTGTCGCTTAACCGTATAATCCGCTTGATAGTACCACATGGTTTATAGTATTGTACATTGACTACATTACAAGCTTAAACCATAATTAAGGTAGATTTAGTGGTAAGTTAAACAATGGAGCACAGCATGCCGCCGTCGCTGACAAAAATGGAACGCTTTTTAGCGGAAAGAAATGCCGCATCCTTACAAAGACAAAAAGACCTATTTGATGCCGAAAAAGAGCAACTGATCAATGCTAGTTTAGTAAAAGCAGCTGAAGCTGAACTGGAACCAGAGCAATCAACAGTAAAAAAATCCAAAGGGATCGGCAGAAAGCTCGTTAAAGCCGCCGACGATAAATTGTTAGAAGCCGAACAACTGGGCTTATTCACATCGTTGATGGTGACAGACAACAATGCCATACCTACATTGTTAGCAAGATTGCCAATCTTCATACCTATACCAGCAAGGCATCAACGAAGCATGCTGGATAAAGATATGGCTTTTGCATTTGAAACGCCGTTTGGCAGAGGCCGGCGATTCGGTCCGCCAGTAACTATCGAAGATGAAGACGTTTTGTTTGCTATGCTCCAGCTATCGGGTCGACGACTAATTGGGCAGCCCTCAAAGTTACCTGTACCATTAAACGATTCCTCTTGGCTACATGACGATAGGGGAAATTTAACGGTTCAGATCATGATTGCTACTGTCGGACAGATTAATAAAGAGCTTGGAATAAATGACTCTGGCTTAAACTACAAATCGACTGTTGAATCAATTAAAAGACTAGGGCATGTAAGCATAGAGCTCGAAACCAAAAAGAGAGACCTGTATTTGGGTGAAACATGGACTGGTCAAACAATACGTTTAGTGGACATTCAATGGCAAACTTATAAAGAAGACGGTCTTATTTTTGCCCAATTTTCACCTCTAATGGTTAAGTGGCTACGAGAACAAGCGACTTATCACAATTGGAAGATCCGGCGGAGTATCAAATCAGCTAACGGAAGAGCCCTCTATCGCTTTTTGTGTACCCAGGGGAATTACTACAAAAGGGAACTTGACTACATAGCAGATGCCATTCATTGGCACGGTAATCGCTCACGGTTACGCCCCAGGATTGAGGCGGTACTACAACAACTAAAAGAACAATTTAATTGGTGCGACTATCACATTCATGGTACCGGGAGAAGCGAGCCATTTATTTTGGAGTTCTGGCGCCAGAAAAAATCATAGGGTAGTTAACCATTCAAACCCCATCTCCGTAGCGGCACTGCATTAATCCCAAATCCATAAAGTTTGGCAGCGGATGATGTATGTTATCTTCTTATCTTAGAACATTTCATAATCAATTGACTGGCCATGTGCAGCGCCCAAAAATCAGGGTAGAGCAGGGGGCTTCAATAATACTCGAACTTATCAACCGTAGTAGCACGACATAAGTCTCAAAACCTGATTAGTTCGGTGCAGACTCCTAGCTTTACACGATTGAATACATCGTAATGTCTTCAATAGGTACCGGGGAGACTATCCTAGGTGCCTTTGCACATAATCTCCGTAGTCAAACGACATAAACTCAGAATCCGCCCAGTCCTTTGGACAGTAAAAGACACATATCACTCCTTATCTACCGGCAAGATTATCCTGAACTGCGAGGCCCGGAAAGCAAATGCTTCGATCTCCTTGATGGGTTAGAATGCGGTCGCGAACGTTCAGGGCCGCCGTAGGCCGTCACCGTAACGGTGGAATCCCGGTTCTAGTCCAATGAATTAGCGAAAATCTTTTCGGCCAGAAGCCAAACCTACCAACTGAATAAATCGCCCCAAATTTACTCCGTAGTGACGCGACATGAAAGCAGACACCACAGGAAGTTTGTCCGGCGCCGGACACTACAAAATCTATGACAAACCAACTCCGGTATCACACCGGGACGTGGCTCAAAAGCGAGCCATAAAAATACGGCAATCCAGAAATCCATCCTACTATCCTCCGAAAACTTACCAACGTAGACCCAAGGCAATACCCCGCCGATCCTGGAAAAAATAAGAAAATCAGGAGTTGATAACAAACACAATAGTCATAGTCCGTAGTCGCGCGACATCAAATTTCTGTAGCCATCATGCCACGAACAAGCAATTGTTACGCGAACGCTACTCTTACCTAGAAAATAAACAGAAGCTACTTCAGGTTGACCTCACCCCATTCCGGACGACACAACACATTAAAGCATGCCATCGCGCGTTTAATTTGATGTCGCTTGACTACGGAAAAGTACTTTGAAAATCTAAAAGCCTTAACGCGGAAAATTGAGCTTCTAGTTGTGTTGTCAATTTGTACGAAATCCCAATCTTCCACGTTCTAATCGGGAATGAGTGCTGGACTGTCCGGTACCGGACAGCGATTCATGTCGCGAAACTACGGAAATTATTTATGTAGCTTTCACGCGACTTCCAAATCTAAAGCCCTAGCCAAGCAGTGCTTGAACGCTAACAAGATGAAATACAGGAGCCTGGCATCTTTCTAACAACCCAAAAGTAGCCTGCAGAGAAGTCAAAAACTGAAACTTCCTCACTCCGTAGTAAAACGACATGAAATGATCCATCACTGAAAAGGCTGATAGGGGAATTTGAACGACTACCATCAAAATTTCACGAGAAAATCGTATAGCTGCGTTCGACCAAGCTCTGAACACATAGCACTTGGACCGCGCAACAAAATTGTGGCGAAAAAGGACATGTACCACATATCCAATCAAGAAAGTTCCGTAGTATCGCGACATGAATCTGAGCTATAGCATGTCCGGTGCCGGACAAACATTAAACAGAGGGGATATAAGATCAGCCGATACTATCGCTATGTGAAATCCAATAAATCCATGGCAGATAGCACCCTGAAACACGGTACCGGGAATGGGTAAAAACTGAATTCAGCTACATGATCATGCGGCCTAAATACACTCCGCATCCAAATTGTTGTCACTTCAATCGTATTCCAGATTACAAGATCAAAAACCGACGTCAGAAAACTTCAAAACCAAATTTGCGCCCCGATCTAAACGGAGAAAAAGTTAGCAACCGACACCACGAATTTCCGTAATAGAGCGACATTAGCTGATCATAGTAAAGGCCTAAAACTCAAGCGAACTCAAAACTTTACATTGACCATTAGCCAGGGAAAGTCCGTAGTAAAACGACATGAAGACCCTAAAGACTTGAGCGTTCGGTGGACTTCTGTTGAAGCATACCCATGCAGTATGGAACATAGGAGTCGAGCAATTTTAAATAGTCCGATATCCACAACAATAAGTACTTATCCACAACATTCCGTAATATCAGAACATCAACACCGATATTTAGTAACAAAAATCCCGTATGAAATGAACTTAAAAACCGTAATAATACAGCATAAAGTCCGTAATAAAGTGACATCAGCAATTGTCAATATGGAAGTAACACATTAAAATTAAAACACAATTTTTTAAGAATGCACCGTTTAGTCTTAAATAGTCTTCACTTTTAGTCATTTTTAGTACCGCCGAAGTCAGCGGCGGCGAACTTCTTTTTTTGTTTTTACAAAAAAATTTTCTTTTCACGCAATCGAATAAGCAAGAAATGACATAATTTAAATTTGCATATCTCAGCAACATCAAATATTCTTTGCTAATTGACATATGCGATAGAATCGCTCAAACAGCCACTTTCCAATCCTGATCGAAACCATGTTAAAAATGAGTTACAGGCTGAATTTGGCACTTCGCAACTTGAAATAGGCTTGATAACTATGCCTGCGAATTTTATTCTAAGCCAGTAAATTTGGTCACAATTCCTAATTTATCCAACAACTTGACCACTTTCCGTGATGGCTGAGAAGCAGATGTTCAGTTTGTGGCGAATCTGCAGACAGGCCGAAGACCACTTTTTAGACAATCAAGCCGATCGCATCCGCTATCCTGCGCAGCAAGACTTTATTAAGTGAGCATATTCAGATTTAGCAGTTGCACACGTCTGAATCCATCCGCTTCAAATATTGAAATCGGGCATGACTCGGCGCATGAATTCGTCAAACAAAGGTACGGTAAAAGCCATATCGCCGTGGGACGGACTAAAAACCATGCCTTTTTTGATCAGACTGGCACGTACCGGCCCCAAGGTATTAATCTTAACGTTAAGTTTATCGGCAACGTCACCAGTCCGGTACGGACCCTGTCCGAGTTCAGCCATGGCACGTAAATAGTTTTTCTCACGAGGTGTTAATCGATCAAAGCGTACCCGAAAGAAATTTTCATCCAGTCGCTTGGAAACCAAAGCACTGCTTTCTCTGACATCCTGCAAAGTGATGGGCGATGTTACCGCATGATTCCAGGCTTGGTAGCCCCATTCCTGGAGAAAATACGGATAACCTTGCGTCACGCGGTAAATTTCCTGCAAGGCGCCCGGTTCAATTGATTCCCCTGCCTCACGAATCGGCTCCTGAATGGCGGTAAAGGCATCCTGCTCCGGTAAGGGCCCAATCTCAGGAAAGCTGAATAGCCGTTCCGCATAGGATTTAGACTCTCCTGCCAAGCCCGGCAAAATCGGTAGCCCCGCACCAATGAGAACCAAAGGCAATTGCCGCTGTTGCATTTTGTGCATGGCCATAATCAAAGCGCTCAATTCAGTGGTACTGAAATACTGAATTTCGTCGATGAGTATCGCCACTGCGACCTGACGTTCTTCTGCCGCTTCGGCGACAGCAGTGAATAAACTAGGAAGGTCAACCTCCAGGTCACCGCTGTCGGCTGATCCTGATTCGGGTTCGATATCTAGACCAATATCGAAGTCGCCCACTTTGATATTAATAGCGCCGATAAAACTTTTTAGAACGGCAATGCCGCGTTTGGCTTTATTGCCGGCGCCTGCGAGCCTGTCAAGATCAAATAACAAACGGCGCAAATGCGGCGCGACTAGAACAGCCAAGGGTTTACCCTCATGCGCTTCAACCAGTAGCGTGCGATAACCCGTATCAATCGCCATACGTTCAATATCATTTAATAGGACAGTTTTTCCGACACCTCGCAGTCCCGTCAGTAACAAGCTTTTTTCCGGGCGCTTTGCACGGACACGTCCCAGCAAAACCCGAGCGTGTTCAAGAATAGCGTCCCGTCCGGCCATTTCAGGTGGCGGCGATCCAGCACCGGGGGAAAAAGGATTTTTGATTTTATCCATAGCGAATCTCGAATGTATCAATTTATTCGTAAGTATACTACTCGAGTAGTATAAATATAAATAAATTGGTATATTCCAACTCAAGTTCATGAGAATGCGTGTTAAACACACCAAAACGGCTTGAACGCTCCGGCGGAATCGAATTCCGGCCGCGACGGGCATAGAGTACGTCAAACTCGTCGTATAGCGTGGCGAGCAGCAGATCGACCACTTTACGTAGCTTGCAGAACGGCTGTTATTTCTGAACCTGCGCTACTAGGGTTCAGTAACGAATTCGTTCTTCTTGAGGAATGTCGGCACCGGGCATGGAGTCAATGCAATCGATTGAAGATAGAATTATTTTGCATATTACAATGCAATATGCATGATCATTATGACCAGTTCGACGATGCTACACGGGCTGCAGGGACGATAAAATCAACAGCCTGCTAAAGCAACTTATACAGTCAAAAGGTTAAGGGATGGGAAGTTTTGCATTAACTAGGCTGATTTTGATCGACTCGTATAAGCCCGGTACGTTACAGGAGGTGCGCCTGGATGGACACACCAACCTCAACGGCGTCAATGGCGCCGGTAAAACCACACTGCTGCGGCTGATCCCGTTGTTTTTCGGCGAACGACCAGGCCGGTTGGTGCCCAAAAGCCGAGTCACCGAAAGTTTTGCCAAGCATTATTTGCCTAACGAGTCGTCTTATATCATTTTCGAGTATCGCCGCGATCAGCAAATCTGCATGGTGGTGATCTATGCCTCACTCAATGAAGAAGGGCTGTGCTATCGCTTTGTCGATAAGGGCTTCGATCGCGACGATTTTCTGGAAACGCGACTTGATGGTTCCTGCTACCCGATTTCCTGTCGCGATTTGAAACGCCACCTGGATAAACGCCAGATCCATTGCAGTAATCAGCTGACGTCCTGCAGTGACTATCGTACGGTGATTCAGAACCTGCCGCATAGCAAGGGCCAGGAATTACGCAATTTGATTGCCCGCTACAGCTTTTGCCAGGGCAGTTCAGGACGACGCTTGAAAGACATCGAAAAAATCGTATCCGGGATGTTGCAACGTTCGACCGATTTCGCCGACTTGCGGGAAATGCTGGTCAATTGCATCGACGAGAACCGCGATTCAATTTCCATGGATATATCCATGGACAAATTGGAGGATTGGCACAAGGAATATCGTGCTTACCAACACATCGAAGCCGAGCGGGAACAGGCGGTTGAACTGAGCCAATTGGCATCGGAACAAGAGCAGTTCAAAACTCAATTTGGTGAACTTTACAAATGCCTATTACTGTTGAAGGAGCGTTATCGCCAGCAACAACAAGGGCAGCAAGAACGGCTGGCGAATGCCGAGCAATCGCTCAGAACTGTGAAATCCGATTGGGAGACTCAGGAACAAGAGATGCAGTCGGCACTGGCCAAGCAAAGAGCCGAGCTAACCAGTCAGGAGAAGCAGAAAACCCAACTGGAAAATGAAAAAGCCGAGTGGGACGCGAAGGACATACAACGTAGTATCCGTCAGGCCGAGCAACAGCCAGTCTTTGTCGACAATCTGGCAAGGGAACAACAGCACTACGAGAAGCTGACTTCCGAAATTCAGGACATCAATGCCCAATTCGCCGCGATCAAAGCCGACACGGAGAAAGGCTACGCCGAGCAGCGTCACCGGCACGAGCGTCAGATCGATGAGGCCAAGGCCCAGGCTAGCGAAGAGGAGGCCAATCGTCGCTCCGAACACAATCTGGCCCGGGAACAGCTGAGAACGGCGAGTAGCGGCGAACAGGAAAAACTGCATGAATTGGCCGGCAAGACACAGAGTAACCTCGGGGCTTTGAACGCACAGATCGCCCAAATCCAGCCTGATCCGGAATTACTCCAAACCCGGGAAGCCAAGTTAGAGCTTCAGCAAAGCCAGCAGCAGAAATTAGAGGAAGCCAAAAATGACGTCGCCGGTATCAACAAGCGCATCAAAGCCAATCAGGATGATGTCGAGGCCGCGCTGGAACAAAAGCGTCATTATCAGGCAGAAAAACAGTCGATCGACGAGGCGATCAGTCGTCTAAAGCGGCAACTGGATACCGAAGCCGATACCTTATTGCGGTTTTTGCGCGAACATCAACCAGACTGGACGCAGGATATTGCCAAAGTAGTTAATCCGGAATTGTTGCTGCGCGACGACCTGGAACCGGCGTTAGTGGAAAAGCCGACGGGATTTTACGGCGTCTCACTGAATCTGGATGTGCTGTCGGCGGATTTGGCGGCCGACGAACAGCAAATCCGTGTGTTGTTATCCGAGCATGAACACCGATTGCGCGAATTGGCCGGATTGGATGAACAGGCCGATCAACAATTGACCGCTTTGAAAAAGACCGACACCCAACTGCGCAAGCAATGTCAGCAAGCCGAAACCGAACAGGGGCGCCTGCAAAATGGCTTAACAGCCATTAAAGCTGAACTCGCTTCTTTGAAACTGCAGATCGAAAACAGCAAACGTCGGCGCGCACAGCAGTTGCAGGCTGAAAAAGCAGCGGTTGAGGAAAACCTTAACCAAATCAAACGTCAGCTGGATGGCTTGAAGCGGCAATTGCAACACGATGAAAAACAGCTTTCTGTCGAGCTGGAAACTGCTATCGCCCGGATCAAACAGGCCTCACAACAACAAGTCGAACATATCAAGCAGGATATTGCCTCGCTAAACAGCCAAGAGCAGCAAGCGCTGCAACAATTGGAGAAGCAACGGCTGAATAGCCTGAAGACTCGGCAAATCGATGTCGATGCCTTGCAGCAGCTTGAGGCCCGAATCGGTACTCTGAAACAGCAGTTGAAGGAGGCCAAAGCCGCCGCTGAAACAGTGAGCGACTATCGGCGCTGGGAGCAACTGCATTGGTCGGGCTATGCTGAATTGTGCCATGCGATTAGCGACTATACGGCCAAATTGCGTCAAACCGAAGCGCAGTTTGCTGCCGCCAAGCAACGCTATCAACAACGCAGCAGCGAATTGAAAGCAGAGCAGGGGAGGCTGATTGCCGCATTGCAGAAACTAGACCAGGAGATGAAAACGCTGGAGCAATTGCTGGACGATTGCTCTGCCTACGCCCGTTATGCTCCCAATGTCGTCAGTTTTGACGAATCGCACACCCTGGCCTTGTTACAAAACGAATATCGCACTTTGAATGATGCCTACAAAAGTCAGCGACGGATGTTGTTGGCAAAGCTTAGGCATTTGAAACAAACGTTAGCTCGTTATCCCGGCACCGGTCCCACCCAGTATTACGCGAGTCAGGAAAATGAACTGGGGCTGGACGGCGACGAAACAGTCTGGTTGTCGCCTATATTGAATTGGTACGACAGTGCCCACCTGGATTTGCGCAGTTTGCTGATCAATCAGGCCAATCTGTTCGGCGCGGTGATCCGTAATTATCAGCAAGCCCTGGAACATTTCGACCGCGGCATAGACTCCCTGTCCAGACGACTGACCAAGCATATCGACAGTAATATCCGTTTCGACAAAATCGAAAGCATCCAGGGTCGCTTGACTTCAAAAGTGCAGTCCTTGGGCTACTGGCAGCAGATCGTCGCCTTTACCAAGCAATATGATGACTGGAACCGAAATAGCGATGGCCGTTTACCCGGCGAGACGTTTGCGGATATGGTGCGGTTGGTGGCGGAACAAATGTCCGGTAAGGGCAGGGTGGAAATGAAACTGGTCAGCCTGCTGGAACTGGAAATCATTGTCAGCGAAAACGGCCGCAGCAAAAAAGCGACCCACGCCGAGGAATTGCAGCAAATCTCCAGTCACGGCCTGTCGTATCTAATTTTATGTGTGTTCTTTATCGCTCTGGTCAACATGATACGCAAGGACCAGCCGTTGAATATCATCTGGCCTATGGATGAGTTGAAGGAGCTGCATCAGGTCAATATCGAGGTGTTGCTGGAGTTATTGAGCAATAACGGTATTACCTTGTTGTCCGCTTTTCCCGATCCTGATCCGGATATTCTTCGGCTGTTCAAAAACCGTTATCAGGTGGTTGGACAGCGCGAGTTGGTGGAAATGGAAGTCGATGAAGCCTATCTGGCAGAATTGGCGCCCATGGTGCGGGAGCTGGCTGATGTTTGACGTTTTACTGAAACGCCTGCTGCAAGGCGAGTTCATTTGCGAAATCAGCGACGAGAACGGCTTTCGATTTTTGCAGCAGGCCGATAATGCGGAACAGGTCGACGAATTTTTGAGCCGTCTGCAATACCGCTTGAGCAAGACTCAGAATAGCCTAGCGTATTATGCCGCCTATCGACAGATAGATGCTGGTGCCCGCCGGGATATTCAGCGCCTGTTTCAGCAGTTCCGCGTGGAGCTACAGCCCGTAGTGGAATGGCTGGACATGATGATGGCCTGTCTGCATCGCGATACCGCCTTGTCACCCGGCGATACGCTGAGCTTTGGGGCACTATTGCAGGTCATCGAAAGCAATCAGGCTTTGGCGGATCGTTTACAAACCTTTGGCCGCTTCAAAGATTTTGTCTGTACCGACGATGCGGTTAAAAGCCGTCTGGAAAAACTGCTGAAAACCCTGGATCAATGGGGCTATTTACAACTGTCCAACCGCGATACTCTGATTTATCAAGTGACCGGCAAACTGGATTATTTCTATCAGGCACTGCAATTCATCAAAGAGCATGAGCAATTGCCGATCACGCAGGACGAAGACGACGTGGCCCAGGAGAGTCTGTTTTGAGTCAGGCCGAACAAGGCATGGAGCGGCTGTTCAAGGCGCTGGCCAATCATAGTGACTTGATCGCCAAGGCCTATTTCAATGGCACTATCTATTCGGAAAGCCAGAATCAACGCACCCTAAATCAGCTCAAACAACTGAAAGTGTTGGTCGATCACGGCGACGATGGTTTTCGCATCGCCGGGCGGCTGAGCCAGTTTCTCGACAGCGCCTTGAGCAGCGACCGGATCCGCCGGCTAGATACCGATCTGTCGAGTTGGATCGACACCTTGGAGCAGCAGATCGGTTTGTACCAGGATGCCTGGCGGGAGAACCGGCTGGACGATGTCGATCATTACCTGCTGGAAATCCAAAGGTTGGTATTTGATTTGGCCGACAACCTGGAGGAAAACACTAGTTATCTGTTGATGCTGGTCAACAGCCGTTTTGCCAACGTCCGCACCTTGGCGGAAAAGCAAAAGCAGAATACCTTTTATATTGCCCGTCTGGAAAAACTCGTCAATGCCATTAGTGCCTTGCAACCGGAGTTCTTACTGGAATACGTCGAGGAGCAGCCGGAGTTGCATCAATTGCTGGAGCGGCAATTGCTCCGGCTATTGCCAAAGTATCAACAACGACTGCAGGACATTCTCGATAAGCTGAAAATTTTCCTGTTCGAATTACGGCAAATCGAAGTGCGAGCACAACTGGTGCAGGGTTTTGCGTTTTATCTGCGGCAAAATCCCGATTACCAGCCGCTTGATTGGAGCGAGCACGATCAGATTCCCGAACATTGGAATCGCATTCAACCCTTGGCACTGTCAGCATATGCAGATCCCATGGACCATGCCTTGGAGCAGGAACTTGTCGAGATTGCCCAGAAGATTCGCATCGATAGTGATGCCTTGTTGGCCAAACAAAAACAAAGGCGTTTGAATTCGGTCACGCTCAATCCAGCCGAAAAACAGACCTTACAGGTTCCCAAATACCGGAAGCAACTGGCGGCTTACATGGCCAAAGTCCGTCAACAATCCGGTCGACCATTATCGGCTCTCGCTTTTCAACAGGTGTTTGCCAACGATATTGAACCCGGCATCTGGTTGGCGTGCGTGATGAACGAATGCATGAAACAGCAACATAAGTCGCTGCAAGTCGAATGGCGGGAGGTAGGCCAATGGGCAGGCTTTACTGGCAATAAGAAGATTTGCGACATCGTGCTGTGCTGTCAGGATGGCAAAACATGAACAAAACATGGTTGGCGGTCATCGGCCGCGCGATCGATAGTGGGCAGGAGCTGTTCCCGCTCAATCAAACCTGGCAGGCCATTCATCAGGAATACAACATCGGCCTGACTCAAGCCAAAAAACTGCTGCTGACCCACCATGACAAACAGGAATTACGGGAACTGGTCAGAAAAATTACGCATATCGATTTGCATGAAGTTAGTCCAGGTGAGTTTGCCGGTATGCAACGCGAGCAAGTGTTAACTCTTGCCATCAATGAAAAGCTGGCCGGGCAGTCGGTGAAGAAAAACCGCTTGGCCTTGAAATCTTTGCTGGGCAGGGCGCTCAAGTTAAACGGTGAATACTATCGATTGCCGGAGAACAGCCATTGCGATATGGCCTTAGAAAGCATCGTCGGCGTCGAGCATCAGAGCATCTGGATTGTTGAGAATTACCGGTGCTTCGATCAGTTGGGTGCCATCAAGCTGGATGAATCGGCGGCGCTGACCGAACCCTTGGTGGTGTTTCGAGGCGATCATGTTTATCAGGCTGATACAGTGTTGAACCTGATCGAGAAACTTCAGTTGCCGGTCTGGGTGATGGGCGACATCGACCCTAAAGGTCTGAGCATCGCCCAGTCGTATCCCAACTTTGCCGGCTTGATTGCGCCGGACATGGCAGTGTTGGAGAGCTATTTTAACGACCCCGGCAAAGCCAATCATAAACTCTACGAAAAACAACTCGCTGGTTGCCATAAAGCCTTATCCGACACCAGGTATTCCATCATTCAAGCCTGTTGGCAGCTGATGGAACTGCATCAGGCCGGCATCGTTCAGGAGCATTGGCTGGTCGGAAATTTGCTTCTACAAATGCACCCCGCCTAAAAGGTCTAACGGGTATTAACCTTGTCACCTCTATTTCCAACAAATCCTCCGGATCAGAAGTGCTCAAGGCTTCTAGATAAATGCGGTCGAGATCGTCGGACAGAGTCAGCACAATGTGATATTGCTCGGTGACCAATCCGGTTTGCGTCGGGATATTAGGCAGCGTGGGCGCCTGGCTTCCAACGCGGGCCTCGATACAACTGCCTTTGCCGTCGATTTGCTTGCGCGAGCCGGGCTGGCCGGTTACCGGGTCTTTGTCGGTGCAAATGAACAAGACATAATCCGGACGCAAGTCGTTGATGGCCCTGACGATGGGTTAGTGACTGCCGCCGACGGTGCAGAGGAGAATTTGGGGCATGGTTTTAGTAATGGTAACGACATTGCACGATGGTAATAGTGGTGGCATCGGCTTTGTAAACCAGCCGATGTTCCCGGTCTATGTGTCTGGACCAATAGCCGGACCAGTTGTGCTTTAATGGTTCCGGGTCGCCAATGCCGGTGAAGGGATTGCGTTTGATGTCTTCGATCAGGGTGTTGATCCGCTGAGGCCTTTTTTTATCAGTGGTCTGCCAATACAAATAATCGTCCCAAGCGGTTGTCGCCCAAGCCAGAATCATGACTCGATCAGATCATGATTGACCACTTTTCCGGCTTCCACTTCCGCGATGGCCTGGTTCAAACGCTGAGCATTGACCGGACTGGCCATTAAGTAGGCTGTTTCCTCGAACGACTTGTAATCATCCAGCGACAAAATCACCGCCGGCTTACCGTTTTGTCGGGTAACCAAAACCGGGTTATGGTCGTCGTTGACTTTATCAAGGACGCTGGCTAGGTTGTTGCGCAAGGTTGTGTAATTAATGGCGTCCATGAGTGACTCCTGGTGAATAAGGCTTTACCGGTATTTTATGAGTACTTATTAATGTACACAAATGGGTATTTTATCGGGTAAAACGCCATATCGGCGGGAGTAAGTTTGACTAGCTTGCCGTGGGCGATGAGCAGGCGCCTGAGTGGATCGATGGTCAATCGAGCGGGCCCCCAAAGCCCGTTGCGCGAATGAATCGGTATAATTTGACTGAAATTACTGGATTGGCGCTAGGCGACATAATTTAACCTCCTTGTTCGAATTTTCTGAAATCTAATAAGCTCATGCTTTATTGGAAAGCTTTTCAATTTGGCTTACGCCTGAGGCTTGGAGGCCCTTCGGTGGGGATTTGTTCAACATCAAGCCAGCACGTCCTCGATAAAGGGGAGAATTTGCGCAGGATTTTGGATTGGAGATTCGCGGATTTCATAATCTATCGAGTCACTGACAATCCAGCCGTTTTATGTGAAAAATGCACTAGGCTGATTGCTGGTTTCCAGTAGCTGGGTGATGGCTATGGCTTCAAACATGAACTTCGATTACTTCTTATCCGGTTCGGAATCGGAAATCACCGAGTATTCGGTACTGATAATATCTCCTTGGCCTTGCCTAAAGTTTTCTTGCTGCGCTGATTTCATCAGTCGCCATCCTTTGTAACCAACAATCCCCAGAGGAATCAACAGAATGACAAAAAGCACCGAAAAGACCAGCGTGCCGACAATTGCTCCAGCAATCATCGCCGGAACAGTCACCATTTTAGGAAGACCGGAGCCAGAACTTTCTTCGACCTTATATTCAAGTCGGCCTTGGGGATTTTCCGACGTGCCGATATGGATTGTTCGTTTGTAAATTTTGAACATGGGGATTAAACCTAGTGGAAATAATCATGGCCGGCCATTGTCGATGGGGCTTGATCGGTGGTGAATACTGCTTTTTAGGCTTTCAGAAACTACTTATATTGTAGTAAGATTTTTTGCTCTTGGTCTGGCGTATCAAATCATATACTCGATAGCATTGGACTACTTTGCTTGATTTTGGCCTTGATTCAATTCCGTTTGGGATGGATGGTGAAATGTTCATAGTTTCTGTGTAGTTATCAGATGGTAATCAAGCGGCCGATTAGAAACCATTACGGAAAGAACAATCAAAAGTCATATTTCATCAGGTTGATAATGGTCAAGCATCAAGCCATTGATTTGCGAAAAATGCTTGATGTTGCCAGTGCATAACAATTCATTTCGAGCGATAGCAGTAGCAGCAATTAATGCATCGCCCATTTCCATGTTATGGCTTAGAGCAAACTGTCGTACAAGCTGTCGGGCATGGTAGGAAATGCCATGATCTATTTCGTGAATGGCAAATTGAAGTGCTTGTAACATCTTTTCAAAGGTTGCCAGCTCTTTTTTGTTCCGGCAAAACGGAACGTATTCCATATAGGTGATCGCTGAAATGGAGCGTTGCTGAGTTCCAAGGATTAACTGCTTGGCGGATTCGACACCTCGGTCGGCATAAATCAAAATATAGGTATCAAAGATCATTCAACGATTTCCGGCGACCTTTACGAATATCGCGCAATTCCGATTCGACATTGGCGACGCCTAAATCACGGTGCATACCAAAAAACTCATTCATTGCGGCTTCTTGCTCTTGTGAATTAGTTGTTGGGGCAGCGGGGTGAACGACGCCAAGCGTTTGACCGTGATAAGTGATCTCTACGGTCTCTCCGCGCTTAAGCGCATCAATTAGGGCTTTGTGTTTGGATTGTAACTGAGAGGCAGTGAGCTGCATAGTCGGCGTAAAATAAATACTTTAAAATATTTATTATATCAATTTTTGCATGGCTTGAGCGGCATAACAAGGATTTTGCAGTGGTAGGACGCTCACTATTTGGATCTGCCCAAATCTGGTTCCGAAACCGGCTTGGGTAGGTAGCACAGGGTGCCCCGACTGCCGGCCAACGGTGGTTGGTATTGACGGTTGGGCATCAGCAATCCCGCCATATTGAGCGCGGAGGGGTACAAGTAAAAAACATTCCCCAATGTCAACGGTCTGCTTTTCGCATGTTGGTTTTGCAGATTAACCGGTGGCGATTCTGGCTCCGTGGCCCTCCCAAACACTTCAGTTTAGTTGCTTCCAATCGAAACTCTGAATTTGATGAACCTCAAATTCTTGGGTAAATTACGTCAGAGGGGCTTATCGCCGACCAAGGCTGCTAGGGCCAGTTTGATTTGTAAGGCGGACGAATGTTTTCTTTTTGGCTTTTAGAACATCTTCTGTTCTATTGCTTAGTCCTGACGGGCGTTCAAAAGTAGCAGGGTTTTTCACTTTATCGGCTGTTCAATTTTCGGGGCTGGTTCTGGTTGAAGGTTCATCTGAGTATCCGCCTGCCAAAGGGACGCCACCTCTCTTCAAGCTAGGCTAGACACCAGATTTAGTTAGAAGTCGGAAATTATTCCTGTTAGAGTCATCGGCATTTGTCTCACTTGGCATATGATTGAATTTTTAAAATATTATCGCTATTGGGGTAAAGCTAAACCAAATACCGAAGCAGGGCTGCCTTACCATTTACTGCCTTACCACTGTTTGGATGTGGCGGCTGTGGGGAAACAATGGCTTGCCGCCGAAAAGTCCGTGACCAAGCAATTGGCTGCCAAATTGCAAGTCGAGCCGAAATGGCTTCAAAGTTGGTTTACCTTTTGTCTTGTCCTGCACGATCTAGGCAAATTCGCTCGTGCATTCCAAGGTTTGCGAACGGATATATCGGACGATTTGGTCAAGACGAATCCGAGAATGACTTATGCGGAACGTCACGATAGCCTGGGATTTGCGCTTTGGCGGGATGTTTTGCAAGAAAAATTGGCTCAATACCTTCCGGCGGGTCAAGCTGCTTGGATCAATAAAATCGATCCCTGGCTGGAAATCGTTACCGGCCACCACGGCATGCCGCCGAAATTGGATAGCTTTCGGCTTGGCAATTTCTTCGAGGCCGACGACGAGCAGGCGGCGTTCGTCTTCGTGCAGCATCTGCTGGATTGCTTTCTGGCTGATTTCGATTTTCAGCCCCTAGCGGACAAGAGCCTTTATAAACGCCTGAAGCCGTTATCCTGGCAATTCGCCGGTATAGCTGTGTTAGCCGATTGGTTGGGTTCGAATCAAGAACATTTCGCTTATTGCACCAAGCCGATGCCGCTTGCCGAATATTGGCAAAACTTTGCGTTACCCAAGGCCAAACAAGCGCTTGCCGGCTTGCCCAAACGGCCTGTTGCCGGAAAATTCGAAACCGTGCAAACCCTATTTCCGTTCATCCAGCAGCCGACGCCGTTACAACGATACGCTGCCGAAGAGCCGTTGACCGACCAACCTCAGCTTTTTATTCTCGAAGACGTGACCGGCGCCGGCAAAACCGAAGCCGCGTTGATTTTGACCCAGCGCCTGATTGCCCAAGGTTTGGCCGACGGTTTGTACATCGGCTTACCGACCATGGCCACCGCCAACGCCATGTATCAGCGCTTGAGCAAGGTTTACCGCAGCTTTTATGAAAGCGGCGAACAGCCGTCGTTGGTCTTGGCGCACGGTGCGCGCGAGTTGTCGCAAGCATTTCGCGAGTCGGTGCTGCTTGCCGAGCAAGCTCATCTGGATGCCGATTATCAAACCGGCTGGCGCGAAGAAGATCGGGAACTGAGCGCCACCGCCTACTGCAACGCCTGGTTGGCGGATAGCCGCAAAAAAGCCTTGTTGGCCGATGTCGGCGTCGGCACGCTCGACCAAGCCTTATTGGCGGTATTGCCGGCGCGGCATCAGTCCTTGCGTCTACTGGGTTTGGGGCGCAAGGTGTTATTGGTGGACGAGGTCCACGCCTACGACAGCTATATGCGAGAACTACTTTCGACATTATTGGAAGCTCATGCCCGGCAGGGTGGCAGCGCAATTCTGTTGTCGGCCACCCTGCCGCAGACCATGCGCGAAACTCTAACCGCAGCTTTTCATCGCGGACTTGGGTTGGAAGCGCCGAATTTGGCTTGTCCGGCGGCTTACCCGTTGGCGACGCACACGCCGGCACCAAAAGCTGGCATACCAGCCAAAACGGAACCCTCTCCCGCCGGGAGAGGGCAGGGTGAGGGTATAAAAATAAACGCTTTACCCTATTCACATCCCCACGCCCCAACCTTTCCCCATCAAGGAAATGGACGTTTACAGCAACTTCCGGCAACTATGGAAACGCCCATCGATACCCGAGCCGAAGTCAAACGCACGGTTTGCGTTCAACGCATGGACAGCGAAGAACAAATCATTGCCAAAATTCGATACAGCGCCGAGCAAGGCCACTGCGTCTGCTGGATACGCAATACTGTCAAATCCGCATGCCAGACGTATCAAAATCTACTGAGCAGCGGCTTTCCTGCTGATCAAGTCGCGCTGTTCCATAGCCGTTTTGCGATGATAGACCGGCAAACCATCGAAAACCGCACCTTGCAGACCTTCGGTGAACCATCAGGCCATGACACCCGCAAAGGCCAAATCTTGATTGCCACCCAGGTAGTCGAACAATCCTTGGACTTGGATTTCGATGTGCTGATCAGTGACTTGGCACCCATCGATCTAGTGATCCAACGCGCCGGCCGCTTACGCCGGCATATTCGCGACGCTTACGGCAATCGTTTGCGGGAAAAGGGCGCGGAAGATGGACGCGGCGCGCCGGTGTTTTACTTGTATGCACCGGCGCCGTCGGACGATGCAAACGCTGCTTGGCTGAAGCCGGATCACGCCGGCACCCAGGCGGTTTATCCGCATGTCGGCCAGCTATGGTTGTCGGCCCGATTATTGGCAGATAAAGGTAGCTTTGCCATGCCGGACGATGCGCGGGAATTGATTGAAGGCGTCTATTCGGACGAAGCGCAGGCTCGCATACCGCTTGCATTGCAAGAAGCGTCCTTCGATGCCGAAGGCAAAACCATGGTACAGCGGAGCATGGCCGACTTGAATGTCTTGAAGCTCGACAAAGGCTATACCCGGAAAAGCGGCGATTGGGATGAGGAAACCAAAATCCCGACTCGCCTTAGCGAAGAGGAGAGCGTTTCGGTGGCCTTGGCATTGTTGGTTGACGGCGAGCTTAAACCTTACGCCGATGTCGAGCGTTACGCCTGGGCGATGAGCACCATCAAATTGCCGGAACGCGAATGGAAAAAGGCCGGTCGGCAGTTTTCCGACGATTTGAAACAGCAAATTGAAGCTTTAAAAAACGAACAAAAGGCGTTGCGTTGGTTGGAGGTGTTGCCGTTAGTGGATGGGCAAAGCCTGTATTCGGCGACGGACGGATTTTTCGGGGAAGTCCCCGCGGGTGCGGGGAACGAATGAGTTGCTTCACATAATGTAGTCAGCGAAGCGGTTCATCCCTAATTGGCTTAAGGAACGAGGTGTTAGTTTAAAGGTTATGGATGTATATGTATAACTTTAAGCTTCGTTGACTACATTAGAAAATTGACATTGCTCAATTGTATCGCCTATGATTTCCCCGGCAGAATTTTTTGGGGTCAGTCATGGCGCAGGTCAAGGGTTTAATAGATGCAGTCAACGCTTTTGCGCCGAATCCGCTGGCGGTTATTTGTTTAGCTCTGGTGCTTGCAATCATCGTGGCGTTGAAGATGTGATTGCAATATCCAGTCAGGTGTTTTTTGGAGAGCAGCATGAAATTAAAAGTCATCATTCACGAAGCCGAAGAAGGCGGTTACTGGGCGGAAGTGCCGTCGATTCCGGGTTGCGTGACCCAGGGCGACAGCTTCGACGAGTTGCTGAGCAATATTTACGAAGCCGTCGAAGGGTGTTTATCGGTGGACATAGACGAGGCCAGCATCGGCGGTAACGACCGAATCATGGAGATTGCCGTGTGAGGGCGATCAGCGGCAAGCGCATGTGTCGATTGTTGGAAATGTGCGGTTGGGAGCTAAAACGTATCAACGGCAGCCATCACATTTACGCCAAATCGGGTAGCACAATGAGAATTTCCGTGCCGGTGCATGGCGATAGCACATTAAAGATCGGCTTGCAAAAGCAGATCATGAAAATGGCCGACATCGACGAAGCTGAGTTGTAATTTCAATTTCAAGCAGGGAGACAAGATGAATTTAATAACGGATCGCTGGATACCGGTCATTCGCCAAAACGGCTTACACGATTTGATCGTGCCCTGGCAAATCGCCGAAACCGAAAACCCGGTGGTCGAAATCAACGCGCCGAGGCCGGATTTTCAGGGTGCACTTTATCAATTCCTGATTGGTCTGCTGCAAACCGGATTCGCGCCGGAAGACGAAGAGCAATGGTTGGAGTATTGGGACGAGGCGCCGGATTCAAATGAATTGCAAGCCCGTTTTTCCCAATTGGCACCGGCGTTCGAATTGATCAGCGACGATGGCCCGGCATTTTTACAGGATTTGGAACTGCCGGATGGCGAAGCCAAGCCTATCGCGGCGTTGCTGATCGAAGCGCCCGGCGGTAAAACCCTGAAAGACAATCTCGACCACTTCATAAAACGCGGCTCGGCGAACCAGCTATGCCCAAGCTGTGCGGCTAGCGCATTGTTTACCTTGCAAATCAACGCGCCATCCGGCGGTGTCGGACATCGGGTCGGCTTGCGCGGCGGCGGGCCTTTGACGACCTTGGTGCTTCCTAAGGCTAGCCAAACCACGTTGTGGCAAAAGCTTTGGTTGAACGTGTTCAATCAGGAAGACCTGCAACCTTTGGACAAACTGGAACTATCCATCATGCCCTGGTTGGGCAAAACCCGCACTTCCGAAAAAGGCCAAATCACCACGCCGGCCGATGTTCATCCATTGCATGCTTATTGGGGGATGCCGCGCCGGATTCGCTTGAGCGAAACGCTCGAGCCGGGTATTTGCGATGTATGCGGATGCGATGCCGAATTGTTGTTCCGCGAATATCGCACCAAAAACTACGGCACCAATTACGACGGCGCTTGGCAACATCCATTAACGCCGTACCGTCACGATCCGAAAAAGGTCAATCCGCCGTTGTCCTTGAAAGGCCAACAAGGCGGTTTGGGTTACCGGCATTGGTTGGGGTTAGCCTTGCAGGACGACAGCAACGGCGACAAAGCCGCCCAAATTGTCCGGCACTACAACCAGGAACGCGGCCGCAAGTTGGCCGACAAAGGCGGAGCGGCATTGTGGTGCTTCGGTTACGACATGGACAACATGAAGGCGCGTTGTTGGTACGAAGCGAGGTTTCCGGTGTTTTATCTGTCCGCGCAACAGCAACACAACCTTGTCGGCTGGGCTGGCGAATTGGTCGACGCGGCACGGGAAACCGTGAAAATTTTGCGTAGCGAAGTCAAAGCCGCCTGGTTCCGTCGCCCGGAAGATGCCAAAGGCGATATGAGTCAAATCGATGCGCAATTTTGGCAAGCCAGCGAAGCCGAGTTTTTCCGACTCTTGGAACGCTTGGCGACCTTATCGGACGGCGGCGGTATGGCCCCGGCTGACATTTACGCCGATTGGTTTGCAGCGTTGAGATCGAAAATGATCGAGGTTTTTGAAGTCGCAACTTTAAGCGCTACCCCGGAAGACCTCGATTTAAAACGGATTATCAACGCCCGGAAATCCATGTTAGGCCGTTTTCACGGCAACAAAATCGTCAAGCAATTGAAAACCCACGCCAAAACGGAGGAGGCTGCCTAAGTGAGCGAGAACTATTTTTTAACTTCTGAGGAATTACCGGCTTTGCTGGCCTGGCATCGCTGGTTGAACGGCGACGACGGCGACCGGGGTGGTAATCTTGGCGCCCGCGCCCGTTTACGCCGCGCCGAAGCGCCGGAAGACATTTTGTTGACCGACGCCTTTTTCCATTTCTTACGGCAAATGCCGGACGATTTTCCGCAAAAGGTGTCGCCCGAGCAGCGCTTGCCGGTCGCCGCATCTATTGTTGGTTTGCTGGCGCATGTCGAAACCAACGATGCCACTGCCCGTTTTGCCGCTCAGTTGGGTACGGCCAAAGATAAAGCCAAGCCGCCAATGAGCGAGTTGCGCTTTCAGCAACTGCAAAAAAGCCCAACCGTCGAAGATTTTTACCGGCGCATGCTGCGCGCGATTCGTTTGCTTGGCAAAACCGCCAATGTTGTGTCGCTCACCAACGACATCATTCATTGGCATAAGGAGTTCAATCAGCCGCTGGGCCGCTATCCCAAAGACCGCCTTGCTGTGCGCTGGGCCACCGACTACTTCACCGCCTTACCCAAAAATTAAACTCAAGGAGAGACTTACATGAGCCGTTTCATTCAACTGCATTTGTTGACCGCTTACCCGCCCGCTAACCTGAACCGCGACGATCAAGGCAGTCCGAAAACCGCGAAGATGGGTGGTTACGACCGCTTGCGGGTGTCGTCGCAATGCCTGAAAAGAACTTGGCGCACCTCGGATTTGTTCCAGGCGGCGGTTGGCGGCCACTTGGGCACCCGCACCAAATTGCTTGGACTGGATGTGTATAACAAGCTATTGGAAGGTGGGGTTAAAGAAAAAGATGCCAAGGAATGGACCAAGGCCATCGCTGGCGTGTTCGGTGCGCTGAAAAAGGCCGATAAGAACGATCCGTTAGCCGAATTGGAAATCGAACAGTTGGTGCATGTGAGCCCGTCGGAAAGGAAGGCTCTGGATGCGTTGACCGCAAAATTGGTTGCCGAACAGCGGGCGCCGGAAAAAGACGAATTGAATTTGCTGCGCGCCAACGAACAGGCCGTGGACATTGCCTTGTTCGGCCGCATGCTGGCATCCAGCCCGGCCTTCAACATCGAAGCCGCCTGCCAAGTGGCGCACGCCATCAGCGTGCATCCGGTGGTGATAGAAGACGATTATTTCACCGCGGTCGATGACCTTAACAATGGCCAGGACGACATGGGAGCCGCTCACATCGGCGAAACCCGCTTCGCCGCCGGTTTGTTTTACGCCTACATCTGTATCAACCGCGAGCTGCTGATTAAAAATCTGGACGGCAACGCCGAGCTTGCCAATCAAGCGATTCGCGCCTTGACCGAAGCAGCCGTCAAAGTTGCGCCGGAAGGCAAGCAAAACAGCTTTGCTTCCAGGGCTTATGCGTCATTCGTGTTGGCAGAAAAAGGCGACCAGCAGCCGCGTTCCTTGTCGGTGGCTTATTTGAAACCCATCGGCCGCGAAGCTGATGATTTTGCCGTTCAGGCCATCGCCGCGTTGAAAGAGCAGAACAGCAGTTTTGACGAAGTTTACGGCGCTTGCGCAGACAGCCGTTATGAACTGAACGCCTTGCCGTCGCAACGCAAAGGCTCACTGGTGGAATTGCTCGATTTCGTCGGCCAATAGGAGCCGGTCATGGACCTATTGTTATTCCGTTTATACGGGCCGATGGCTAGTTGGGGCGAAATCGCTGTCGGCGAAAGCCGGCATAGCGCCAATTATCCGAGCAAGTCGGCAATTTTGGGTTTGGTCGGCGCGGCGCTGGGTATAGAGCGTAGCGACGAACTACAACAAGCCGGCTTGCAGAACGGTTATCAGGTGGCCGTGGAAGTGTTTAGCACCGGCCAATTGCTGCGCGATTATCATACCGCGCAAGTGCCGGGCTCGGCCGGCAAGTTCGTGTACCGCACCCGTCGCGACGAATTGATATTGGGTAAGGAGCGCTTGGGCACCATTCTGTCCAGCCGCGAATACCGTAGCGACGCCTTGGCTGTCGTGGCTTTGCGCGCTTTACCGGATGCGCCGTTCAGTCTGATACAAATCGAGGAAAAACTGCGCAAGCCGGTGTTCCATTTGTATTTGGGGCGCAAATCTTGTCCGCTGGCCGCGCCGTTGCATCCGCAATTGCTGACCGAACAAGCCGATTTGTTGTCGGCCTTCAAAGCCTATTCCCATAAACCGATATTGCCGCGCAAGCAGGTGGATGGCGCAGCGGGTCAGCCGGCTCAGCAAGACACTTATTGGCTGAATGCTGGCGGCGAACGCCACTATTACTGGGAAGGCGAGCCGCAAGATTTCGCCAAGGAATGTGATTTGCAAAACCGGCAAACCCGCGTTCGCCACGATCAACCGTTGTCGCGCAAGCGTTGGCAGTTCGCGCCGCGTCAGGAACATTATTTTTATCAGGGAGGCGAGTGATGTATTTTTCCAGGGTCAGGATACGGCCGGATATTTACAAATCGTCGCAGTTGGCGAGGGTATTGGAAGGCAACGTTTACGGTTGTCATCAATTGTTATGGGATTTGTTCCCGGAACAGGACAAACGGACTTTTCTCTATCGCGAAGAAATTGCCCGCGAACAGATTGGTCCGTCGCCGGCGGTACGCGGCGAGCCCTTGTATTACGTCGTTTCGCAAAATAAGCCTATTGAGCTTGAAGGATCGTTGTTCAAGGTCGAGAGTAAAGAATACGACCCACGATTGGCGAACGGCCTATGCCTGCAATTCGATTGCCGGGTCAACCCAGTGGTCAGTCGGCAAGGCAAAAAGCATGATGTGGCGATGGATGCGCAATTGCAGTTTTTGGCGTCGTTGATCAAATCACATGGCCTGGATGTTTCTTTGCCCGCCAAAACCGATAAAGGTATTTACAAAAGGCTGTTACTGGAAAAGGGCGGGGCGGCGTTGGAGGCTGAATTATCCGAATTATTGGCTGGGGATCGTTACTACGCCGAGCGTTTGGGGCAAATTTCCGGCTTGGCTGATAAGTTGGAATGGGCGATCAAAGCCTGCGTCGATCAGGCACTGACTAGTTGGATGATCAAGCAAGGCGAGCGTTGCGGATTTACGTTACTGAGTGGCGATGACGGTTTACCCAAGTTGCAAAACAGCACTTACGCATGGCACGGCTTGCAGCAAAAGGCTGTCAAAAAAGGCGAAAAATCCGGCTTTAGCTCGGTCGATTTCACCGGCGAACTGCAAATCACCGACGCCGAAAAATTTCGCCAAACCCTATTCACCGGCCTGGGCAGGGCCAAGGCATTTGGCTGTGGTTTGTTGATGGTGCGGCGGTTATAATTCGGACTTAATTCAGTCTGAATTTATTTCATTGCGAGAAAAATCAAATGAAACTATCCGAAAACATAAAACCCATCAGTTACTTAAAAGCCAACGCCGCTGAGGTGATCGAAAAATTAAAATCCGATCATCAGCCTATGGTCATCACCCAAAACGGCGAGGCGGCGATGGTGATTCAGTCTGTCGCCGATTACGAGCAAACTCAGGAAACCCTGGCCTTTCTGAAAATGCTGGCGCAGAGTCAGCAAGCGTTGGCGGAAGGCAAAACGGTGTCCAGCGCCGAGGCGTTTACTCGTTTACGCGAGCGGCGCGGCTTTGCATGAGTGTCCCGGTACGGCTGACCGAACCGGCCTTGGCCGATTTGCTGGCTATCAATGATTATTTCTTAGTGGAAGTCAGTGATAAGGTGGCGGCAAAAATCATCGATGCACTCGAAGTGGCCGTCAATAGTCTTGCCGATTTGAACGAGCGTGGAACCGTACCTAAAGAGTTACTGGGTTTGGGCATTCGCCAATATCGACAAATCATCGTAAAACCCTATCGCATCATCTATCAACGCATGCCTAAACAAGTGGTCGTCCATGCCATTCTGGATGGGCGCCGCGATATGCAAACGCTGTTAACCCAGCGATTGATAGGCGCTCTCTAGCCGAACGATCCCCAAAATTAAGGATGATTTACCCATGCTCCCACCCCTAAAACCCATTGCCATGAAAGAACGTGTCTCGCTGGTCTTTATCGAAAAAGGCCAGATAGATGTCAAGGACGGCGCCTTCGTCGTCATCGACGACACCGGCATCCGCACCCATATCCCGGTTGGCTCTATCGCCTGCATCATGCTGGAGCCGGGCACCCGCGTTTCCCACCATGCCGCCGCGCTTGCGGCCAGGGCCGGGACCTTGCTGGTCTGGGTCGGCGAAGCCGGTGTCAGATTATATGCAGCCGGCCAGCCGGGCGGCGCACGTTCGGACCGATTGCTGTATCAAGCCAAACTGGCGCTGGACGACGCCGCGCGCTTGAAGGTGGTACGCAAGATGTACGAAATCCGCTTCGGCGAAAAACCGCCCGAGCGCCGTAGCGTCGAACAACTGCGCGGCATCGAAGGCGCCAGAGTCAGGAAGATGTACCAGTTGCTGGCCAAGCAGGCCGGCGTGGACTGGAAGGGCCGCAATTACGATTATACGGCGTGGGACAACAGCGACACCGCCAACCGCTGTCTCAGTGCCGCCACCGCCTGCCTATACGGCATCTGCGAAGCGGCCGTGCTGGCCGCCGGTTACGCGCCGGCCATCGGCTTTATTCATACCGGCAAACCGTTGTCTTTCGTTTACGACATCGCCGACCTGTTCAAATTCGACGACATCGTCCCGCACGCCTTCAAAATCGCCGCCAAAAACTACTCCAACCCGGAACGCGAAGTGCGGCTGATGTGCCGCGACGTGTTTCGTCAATCCAAAATCCTGCGCAAGATCATCCCCACCATCGAAGACGTGCTGGCGGCCGGCGAACTGGAAGTGCCTAAACCCGCCGAGGAAAACATCGCCCCGGCCATTCCCAATGCGGAGGGCATCGGCGATGTTGGTCATCGTAGTTGAAAACGTGCCGCCCAGGCTGCGCGGACGCTTGGCGGTGTGGCTGATCGAAATCCGCGCCGGGGTTTACGTCGGCGACTTGTCGGCCAAGGTGCGGGAAATGATTTGGTCGCAAGTCGAGCAGGGCTTAGAGGAGGGCAACGCCGTGATGGTATGGAGTACCAATACCGAATCCGGCTTCGATTTCCTGACGCTGGGCAAAAACCGTCGGCTGCCTGTGGAACTGGACGGCTTGAAACTGGTGTCGTTTTTTCCGCCGGACGATGCCGATTCGTCTCCCTCGCCCTAAGGGAGAGGGCCGGGGTGAAGGGAGAAATGCGCACTAAATTCCTGTTGGGGTATAGAGTGCTGCAAGGGCTTTCGCCCGCTTTTTAACAACTTGGAAAATACCGAAAAATTCGGTAGAAATTTCGGCCGGATGTTTCCGTTTATCTAACAATAAGTTAGCATTAGTGCGTTCCCCGCACCTGCGGGGATGAACCGACTCTGCGCAAATCATCAAGATTTTCTAATGAGCGTTCCCCGCACCTGCGGGGATGAACCGAAACGCCGGCCGGCCCGGTCAACATGGGCATCGCGTTCCCCGCACCTGCGGGGATGAACCGCCAAAGGCGTCAGCGACACTGCCGCACCCGACGCGTTCCCCGCACCTGCGGGGATGAACCGCGTTGGTGATTCAAATACCGGGGCCTGGTTGCGCGTTCCCCGCACCTGCGGGGATGAACCGCGTTTTTGTCCGCTATTGGATATGAAACATTGGCGTTCCCCGCACCTGCGGGGATGAACCGTCAAGTTGCTGGGGAATATCGCATGAATCAAGGCGTTCCCCGCACCTGCGGGGATGAACCGTACTCGATGATCACAGATGGAAAATTGATCCAGCGTTCCCCGCACCTGCGGGGATGAACCGCCAGCGGCGACGGCTTGATCCAAGCCGGATTTGCGTTCCCCGCACCTGCGGGGATGAACCGCTGAATCCGATCGCGGACGTGGGGCCAATTGCGCGTTCCCCGCACCTGCGGGGATGAACCGGCCGACGCTCGATTTTGCCAACGCGTCGGCGAGCGTTCCCCGCACCTGCGGGGATGAACCGTTGCCATTTATCCTCCTAGGGATTCATGTTGCTGCGTTCCCCGCACCTGCGGGGATGAACCGAACGAATTGAATTTGCGCGCTCCCCGTACTAGGCGTTCCCCGCACCTGCGGGGATGAACCAGGAGGCGTCGATGAAATTATTAACGCCGATTACGCGTTCCCCGCACCTGCGGGGATGAACCGAACCATCGATTACATCCAAAGTCATGCCCGGAGCGTTCCCCGCACCTGCGGGGATGAACCGGCTGCCTATTATTTTTGTATTCATCGCGCGATGCGTTCCCCGCACCTGCGGGGATGAACCGGCGTTGACGGTGTTGGCGTCAGGGTCGGCGGTGCGTTCCCCGCACCTGCGGGGATGAACCGTGGTTAGTTGGGCGCGACAATATCCTGTGATAGCGTTCCCCGCACCTGCGGGGATGAACCGACCACATTGCCGAACGAGTCGTACACAGTAAGGCGTTCCCCGCACCTGCGGGGATGAACCGACGTTTTTTGTTATCCGTCACATTTTTTACAAGCGTTCCCCGCACCTGCGGGGATGAACCGGCCAACAGCGGCGCGACGGTGACCTTGCCGGGGCGTTCCCCGCACCTGCGGGGATGAACCGTTTGTACATTGCGGATGGATATTCAGAATTGTGCGTTCCCCGCACCTGCGGGGATGAACCGTCTGGCTATTCGTTTACTCGATCTGAGAACTGGCGTTCCCCGCACCTGCGGGGATGAACCGACCCGCTGGATGCGTTCGCGCAATTGGCTGATGCGTTCCCCGCACCTGCGGGGATGAACCGTCGCCGATTTCGTCGATTTCGGCGTATTTGTCGCGTTCCCCGCACCTGCGGGGATGAACCGGCTTATGCGGAAATGGCACCGCTGTTGATGCGGCGTTCCCCGCACCTGCGGGGATGAACCGTTGAGCATGTCTGTTTTAACTCCGTGATTGATGCGTTCCCCGCACCTGCGGGGATGAACCGGTTACGCCGTCGGGCATCACGTACTGGGAGCAGCGTTCCCCGCACCTGCGGGGATGAACCGCAGAACGCCCCAAGGCGGCGCACTGCCAGCGCGCGTTCCCCGCACCTGCGGGGATGAACCGTTTTGCGCCGCCGGCGGCGTGGTCACCGACTAGCGTTCCCCGCACCTGCGGGGATGAACCGGCAAGATCGACGACCGCCTTCAGGAACGCAACGCGTTCCCCGCACCTGCGGGGATGAACCGACGACGACTTTGGCCACTACGCAAATAGTGCGGCGTTCCCCGCACCTGCGGGGATGAACCGACCACCGAGCGCGCGACCACTGCGACGAATCAGCGTTCCCCGCACCTGCGGGGATGAACCGACGACGGTAGCTATTTGATCACGCTGCGAAATGCGTTCCCCGCACCTGCGGGGATGAACCGCGGTATTTCGCGGCCGAGTCGGCCATCGAATCGCGTTCCCCGCACCTGCGGGGATGAACCGGCTGCCGGCGTTTTGCCCATCCAGCGCGGCGCGCGTTCCCCGCACCTGCGGGGATGAACCGCGCCTTACGCTGCGCGGTCAAACCGTCCCGCTGCGTTCCCCGCACCTGCGGGGATGAACCGGACGGGTTGATGGTTGAGATTCGTTTCAACGGGCGTTCCCCGCACCTGCGGGGATGAACCGTCCCCAAACGCCGTCGATTGCCCAGTGATTAGGCGTTCCCCGCACCTGCGGGGATGAACCGCTGTCGAAAGAGCCGGTCGCGGTGCCGTCGAAGCGTTCCCCGCACCTGCGGGGATGAACCGGCACCGGCGCCAGCTACCAAAGCAACAATGCGGCGTTCCCCGCACCTGCGGGGATGAACCGTCGCCGAGGCTTTTTCCGCTGCGGCGGATGCTGCGTTCCCCGCACCTGCGGGGATGAACCGACGCCGGCGACCGATTTGGCCGGTTTTCTGATGCGTTCCCCGCACCTGCGGGGATGAACCGGCCTTTCGCATTTCGGGAATATCGTTCATCGAGCGTTCCCCGCACCTGCGGGGATGAACCGCCTGACGGCCGCAGCTGGGCCATCGCCAAACAGCGTTCCCCGCACCTGCGGGGATGAACCGCGATACAGAGGCCGCACATCCGGCCAACTGACGCGTTCCCCGCACCTGC
>NZ_LUUK01000111.1 GCF_001644025.1 Methylomonas koyamae | reverse complement strand
AAATGGCAACAGCCCCTAGTAGAGTGCTCGTAAACTTTGCGTTTTTTCAATCATGGCGAATTGCCTCTGCATAGAGGGAAATATGTCTATCGAATTGACCACAACACCAGAACAGTACGCTCAGAAAGCTGAAAAGTTAGCCGCATTCGGTGGCCTCAATCTACTTCATATCAAGAGATCAGTGGCATTGCTCCTTGGTCAAATCGGTAAAGAGGGGATATTCGATCAATATACAAAACACGACATCTCCCATATCGATGAGATGTTAAAAAATCTGGATTGGATTATTCCTGAACAAACTAAAAAGGTGATGAGCGATGCCGATTGGTTGATGATTGTACTTGCTGTCTACTTTCACGACATGGGGATGTTGGTCACCTAAAGATGAGTTCAATGCTAGAGTAAAACCTGAATCGGGGTTCACTGATTTTCGTGAGCAGGTGCTTTTCTCTGGGCAAAGCGGCCCCGACTACAAAGCAAAGGTCGCCAAACTTTCAGATCAGGATAAAGATCGCTTTCTTTATCAAGAATTCGTTCGCGCCAAGCATGCCGAAAGGATTCGCGCATGGATTATGGGGCAAACCAAAGATCAACTGGGTATCCGCGACTCGCCGCAAACCGCTCTAACCCACCGCGACCGCTAATGGGGTATCGGGTTGGCCGCCGGAGCAGCGCTTTCAACGCGAATCCGGCAATTAACGCGGTTCCCAGTCTTGATCGCAACGCAAAAAGTCTATCCCGCAACACTAAAAGTGATTCTCGCAACGCTTCGAGCAATACACGCAAGGCTCCAAGCCTTGCGCACAAGGCAAATAGTGATTCCCGTAATACTAAAAGAGTTGCGCGCAACGCTCCGAGCAATAAACGCAAGGCAAAAAGCGGGACGGACGGGGATTTTCATTTACGGCGGCAAGTATGTTGCCGTTCAGGCTTCGATAGGACCCTTGCATATTCCGGTCAAACCACCCAGCGATTCCGACTTCAAAACCGCCAGGCATTCCGGTCGCAAAGCGGCCGCCTTTTCCAACCCAAAGTTAGCCATCGATTCTGATACCATTACGCCAGTAGTGAATGACGGCTTTTGGAAATGGCGAATTGACGCGAACGACCCAAAGCAGACCTAGATGTTTTTGAATGTATGACAGGAATTGATTGACAAGCAGTCTTTCAGGCGTATTTTGTATGAGAGATTGCAAGACATGACCCTATCGTTCGCTGCTGTCTATTGTTATTTTTAAATGAGGTGCAAGCAATGGATTTCTTAAACTGGCTTTTTTCTCAATCTACGGCGCTTATAGGCATATTATCTTTTACAATATTTTTTGGCGCTTTAAGGGTACAGACTGCTAACGGACACGCACTAACAAAAACTGGAAAAGTCTTTTTTGCGATTGGTATTATCGGGCTTATTGGAACAATAGTCTCTACTCATTCAAATTATGTCGAGGACAACGAGGAAAAACAACGAATTTCTAAATTAGCAGAGCAGAATGATCAGCTAAAAAGCGAACTCTTAAAAGCAGCTGATAGGCAAAATTCAATTCTTCAGCAAAATTCCGAACTACTACGAAAAAACGATTTTCTCGTAGCACAAAACGATCAGTCAAAAGCGCAGAACGACTCGTTAATCAAAGCTAATCAGCAGCTTATAATAATGACAGCCGGTCTAGAAAAAGAAGTCAATAAACAAAAAACATCAATAAGTTCGCTTTCCAGCTCAAATAGAACGCTCATCGAAAATTCATTAGCAACACTTGGTCTTGCGAGAGAACAAGAATCACATACCAGAAGGTCTGCAGACATAGCAGAGCTAGAAGCCAAGCGAAAAGAAAATTGCTCAAAAATCTCATCAATTATGGGAAACGACGAGTTTTATATGTCACAATTCGGATGCGCAGACTATTATCGACCTAAAAACTATAAACAACCGCAAGTTACTATTGTTCCGCAATATAACTACAGTAACTCCATAATAAATGACAGCCTTCCAATAAACCCAATCCCTGGTTACGGATATATTCCTCTGCAATAAACCAAGCTAAACAAAATTTTGCGGTCAGGTCTTTCAATAAAGGAGGCGGATTCAAAACCGAATTTGACAGTCAGGAATACATTCAACTGCGGCCACTAGTGGAAGAAACTCAGTGGTATGCAATTGGCCGGCAGGAGTCGGGTGCTTGGGGATTCCAACCCAACCCAACCCAGGAAAGTTATCGTACCAAATTTGCATCGATATCAACCAAGCATACTTTAAACGACTGCGGCCACTTCATCGCGTTGCGAGATCAATTCCAACCATGAAATGCACACAGCACATAGCCATTAAATGAAGCTTGAGAGGATTTACACTAGCCTTACCCTATTAGTTTCGATGGCTGCTTTAGGTTGTGTGGGCCATTGTCTTTCGTTGTTCAACGCCCGCATTCGTATCACCTATAAGTGATCGCCTCTCGCAACCCCTCTCAAAGCATTTCCAAGAGAGTCGAACCGTGTCATATTACCCGCACTTACAAGCCTCATCCGAAGAGCTTTCTGCTTAATTTGATGCCCTAGGGATTTGATATGATGTGCAATCAGTGGAAGAAGAAAGGTTTTACCAGATACTCCATATAAAGGAGACGTAAGATTTTTCAAACGATCTAATACCTCATCATATGTTGAGTCCGTATCTTCAACGCCCACTATGCTTTCGGAAGCAATAAGGGCTCTATTTTTTGCCACTTCAACTTTTGCTTTATCTAATACCTTTCCAGTTGGCTGTTGAATACACATCATTTCAACGCCTTGAGCTACAGTTGAAATACTAGGGATAAACTTATGAGAAGTAGCAAAAGCCGCAAAGAGCTCAATTAGGGGCTGTTCTACAGAATTAGTCCAGTTATTATAATTTAGCCGCAATTTCGCCTGGTCTTCGGTAATTCCCTCTTCTTGCGATAATACAAAGGAAAGTGCCTTTTCGCACAAAAGTAAATTCTCAATACAATATGCTTCATGACAATGTAAACCAATTATGTTTGGTGCAGGTTCACCTCTGACCCAAGGTAAATCACCATCAATAATAAATAGTGCTCGCCTCTCATGGTGATTATGGTTTTTAGCAGCATCAATAACATTTTTACGTCCACCCAAGGCAAATACACGAGCTACTTTTACTTCATCTTTTGTAGCGCTTTTTAATAGTGCTCGATAGAATGCTTCGTCGTTTGTATCTTCTACATATATATCTATTTCTTGTAACGGTTCAAAGAGCTTCCTTATAGCGGACTTAGAGCGACTTGGCCATTTAATCATTCTTTAACTCGCTCAATGTTCTGCAAGCTTCTATATTATCCAAAATAATTGCAGGTGAATGTGTAGCTAATATAAGCTGGACATTAGGATTTGCCTCTCGAATAGCATCAACAAACTTTTCTTGCCAATCAATATGAAGAGATAATTCTGGTTCATCGACGATAAAAACCCCGCTGCCTGCAAGGTTAGGGTTAAGTGAAAGGTGTGCCAGCATCACTAAGAGCTGTCGTTCGCCAGAAGACAATGCGCTAACTGGTCGATTATCCTCTGAGTCACCAATTACGTGGATCGTAAGTTGGCCATTGCTAGCAACCTCAACTGATTTTCTCGTTTGTTTTAGAAAATTATTAATCAGTGTTTGAAATCTAGTAATAGGTGTTCTGAGAGAGTTTCTATCTTCAATGTATTGATGGAGTAATTCCAAATGCTCAAGAATACGATCTGCTTGAGGCCTGTTGATAATCCATTCAAGGTGATCATGAGAAAATCCCCCATCATCCTTCTTTTTGTTTTTTTTCGTAGTTACTTTTTTAGATTCTTTGGCACTTTTGTCCAATGATTCAACCACACGACTCATTTTTTCAAAAAAGTGCGTTAACGCATTTTGAATCTCAGGTATAGGTATTTTAGTCCCCTCCGCAGCTTGGGCGATTTTGGCAAGCTGGCGGTACTGTTCTAATTCAGTTTTTGAGGGAAGATCGATATTCGAGCCAAAGTCACCAGGCTTATATTCAAATGCTTTCTTGAAAAACTCATTACGAAGTCTTTCATCAAGCTGCTCTTGCTTCGCTCTAATTTCTTGCATGCTGGTAACAACTAGGAAGTTAACCTCGATTAGGCTTGCTATAGCAGCTGAACTTCGAAATGTAGGATCATCTGGCCAAAATCTTCTAGCCATAAACTCACGTCGCCTAGCTTCATCTAACTCATCAATAGTTGATCCAGGAACGAAAAACCTCCGATCCAACCCTAAAAACATAGGTGTCGACATCTTCGATATTGAATGAAAAACAGGCGTAGATTGATACATTTCGCGTATTTTTGAACCAGGCTCATCACCACGCTTGGTATCAAGAAATAATTCAAGCTCTGATCTGCTGATACAGAGTGGTTCATCAATCGAACTTATACGAAGCTCGACCCCTTCTAAAGATTTTGTGGCTGAAACAATGATCTCTTGTTCACTATCAATAACAGTGACTTCAGCAAGAGAAAATGTGATGGATGCCAGCTCATTGATGTTAGGTGTTAGAAGAGCCATCAACAATCGTAGCGCGGACGTTTTTCCAGACCCATTTAACCCAATTAGAAAAGTTAGATCTTCAAAAAAAGTTACATCTAGAGGTAGATAACCATGCACATTCTCAGCATGAAGCTTGGTGATTTTCATTTGCTTACGTCATTTTTTTCAAAACGAATAGTCTAGTTTATTTTTTCCATCATTAGCCAAATCATGAGTGTAAATCCAAAAGAATTCTGTAAAACTACTTCCGATCAGCTCATTCAATTAGTCGAATTTGTTAAGGAACCTCTGATTAATTCCCCAAAACGGCAAGCGGTATAATAGCCCAACGAAATCGCGGTAGAGACGACGCCCATGGACCAGCCCCAACAACTCAGTTTTGCCGATGCCGAATACGCTAACAAAGGCAAAGTCACCCGGCGCGAGAAGCAAGTAGCCTCGATGGAATCGAGGATTCGAAGGCCAACACCCTTACAAATTGCCGATGTTAATCTGATGAAGGATGGCCGACATCCTCGATTCCGCTAACGCTGCATCGAGGCTACGCAAAACCTGCCCCGGTGGTGCAATCTCAAACAGCCTCAGGCGGTTATCCATTTCACCGCAGTCATAGAAGCCGAAGCGCGATGGTCCGCTCTTGGCCGTTCTATCCCAAATGCCATCACCGCATGAATGAATAATCCCCGCCCTTCGACTCAAGGATGGCGGGTGAGCTTCTTTCTTGTTATCGCTCTGGCAAATTGCCGATTTTAGGCCTTTCGTTGGCTAGGGCTGCGTAGCCTAAGTGGTCTCGGGCGGCTCGGCTAGCCACAGGCAGTTGCCGGACACTTTGGCGATTTTGGCTAGGCGCTGCTCGTGGGCGGTTTGTTCTTCGTCGTTGCAGGCGATGACTTTCAGGCGTGGCCGGTCGGCGGAGAGCTGGACGATGGCTTGTTCGCCGGTACGTTCGGTTTCGGTGTCTTCCAGCAACGAAAACTGGCCGCCGGTCATCAATAGATAAACGTCGGCCAGAATCTCGGCGTCCAATAGCGCGCCGTGCAATTCGCGGTGGCTGTTGTCGATGCCGTAGCGTTTACAGAGCGCGTCCAGGCTGGCGCGGGCGCCGGGGTGTTTTTTGCGGGCGAAGGGCAGGGTGTCGAATACGCTGCTGTTGGATTCGACGGTGCGGGTCTCGCCCGGCAGCAAACTCAGCTCGTGATTTAAAAAGCCGACGTCGAACGGCGCGTTGTGGATAATCAACTCGGCGCCGGCGGTAAAGGCCATGAAATCCTCGACGACATCGGCGAAGCGCGGCTTGTCGCGCAAAAACTCGTTGGTGATGCCATGGACTTCGATGGCGCCGGCATCGATTTCCCGGTCCGGGTTTAAATAGACGTGAAAGTGGTTGCGGGTCAGGCGGCGATTGACCAATTCCACGCAACCGATTTCGATAATCTTGTGGCCTTCCTTGGGATTGATGCCGGTGGTTTCGGTATCCAGCACGATTTGCCGGTGTTGGCGTGGGCTCATCGTTGCTCCTTAGCCGCAGAAGGCTTTCAACAATTCGGTTTGCACCTGGTAAGCGGCTTGTTCGCCACGTTCGGCGCGGCGGTACTGGCCGTCGCTCTGAAGCAACCACGCTTGAGCCGTGTCGCTCAAATAGCCTTCCAGATCGGCCAGAATCCGGTCGATGTTTTTGCGGTCGCCGATCGGGAAACACACTTCCACTCGCCGGAACATATTGCGATTCATCAAATCCGCGCTGGAAGCGTATACCGCCCAATCGCCGCCGTTGTAGAACGCGTAAATCCGGGTATGTTCCAGAAAGCGTCCGACGATGGAGCGGACTTCGATGTTTTCGGAAACCCCCGGAACGCCGGGCTTCAGGCAGCACATGCCGCGCACGATCATTTTGATTTCGACACCGGCCTGGGAAGCGCGGTACAGCGCGCGGATCGCCTGTTCCTCGACCACTGCGTTGACCTTGATGATGATTTTGGCCGACTTTCCCTTCTTGGCCTGGTCTATCTCCTTTTCGATCATCTTCATCAGGCCCGGATGCAGCGTAAACGGCGATTGCAGCAGTTTGTTCAATTTGCTGACCTTGCCCAGGCTGGTCAGTTGCATGAACACCCGGCGCACGTCCTCGGCCAATTCCTTGTCGCAGGTGAACAAACCGTAATCGGTGTACAGCCGGGCGGTTTTGGGATGGTAGTTGCCGGTACCCAGATGCACGTAGTTGCGCAGCGTGTTGTTTTCCTTACGCAGCACCATGCACATCTTGGCGTGAGTCTTGTAGCCGACCACCCCGTACACGACGTGGGCGCCGGCTTCCTGCAACTTGGCGGCCAGGCCGATGTTGTCCTTCTCGTCGAAGCGGGCGCGCAGCTCGATGACCACGGTGACTTCCTTGCCGGCGCGAGCGCCCTTGATCAGCGCGGCAACGATCGGCGAATCGACGCCGGTGCGGTACAGGGTTTGTTTGATTGCCAGCACGTCCGGATCGGCCGCCGCTTGCTTGATGAAATCGACGACCGGCGTGAACGATTCGTAGGGATGGTGCAGCAGCACGTCCTGTTTGCGGATGCTGGCGAAGAAATCCTTGTTGCGGCCGAAGGCGCTCGGTACGCTGGGTTTGAACGGCGGAAACTTCAGTTCCGGCCGTTCGATCAGGCTGTAAATCGCTTGAATCCGGCTGAGGTTGACCGGGCCGTTGGCCAAAAACAGCCGGTCGGCGGTCAGGTCGAAGCGAGCCATCAGGAAGTTGACGGTTTCTTCCGGGCAGTTGGCGTCGATCTCCAGGCGGACCTCGTCGCCGTAATTACGCATCGCCAATTCGCCTTCGACAGCCAGCATTAAGTCGTCGATGGCATCGTCGTCGACGAAGAAGTCGCTATTGCGGGTCACCCGGAATTGGTAGCAACCCTTGACCGTCATGCCGTTGAACAAGTCGTTGACGAAGGCGTGGATAATCGAGGAAAGAAACACGAAATCGTGCGGACCGCTGTCGGTGTCGGCCGGCGGCAGTTGCACGATGCGCGGCAAGGCGCGCGGCGCCTGCAGCACGGCGCGGCCGCTGTTGCGGCCGAAGGCGTCCTTACCGGTTAGCGAAATAATGAAATTCAAACTCTTGTTGAGAATGCGCGGAAACGGATGGGCGGAATCCAGCCCGACCGGCGTCAGAATCGGCAGCAACTCCTCGTTAAAGTATTTTTCCAGCCAGGCTTTTTGCGAGGCGCTCCAGCGGTCGCGGCGTAGGAAGCGGATATGGTCGGCTTCCAAGCGGGGGATCAGGACTTCGTTGAGCACCCGGTATTGTTCGGCGACCAGATCGTGGGCCTTGACCGACAGCCGGTCCAGTTGCTCGTTGATCGTCAGTCCGTCCGGGCTGATGACGTTGGCGTCCATTTCGGCCATTTGCAGCAAGCTGGCCACCCGCACTTCGTAGAACTCGTCGAGATTGGAACAGGAAATGCATAAATAATTGAGGCGCTCCAGCAACGGCAGGCTGTCGTCCAGCGCTTGCGCCAAGACCCTGGCGTTGAATTCCAACAGGCTGAGTTCGCGGTTGATGTAAAGCTCCGGGCTATTAAGTTCGATTGGTTGCATGGCGGTCCTGGAAGGGGCGGTCTGGCGCCGATTATAAGGCAAATGCTTCGGCCTTAGGTTACGGCGGCGTTTAAGCGTCCGAAGTTGTTATAATCGCCGCCCAACGTTAATCGGATGTTTGATTCATGAATTTTCCAACGATAGAAGCTTTTGTCGGAAACACGCCATTGGTACGGTTGCAACGATTGCCGGTGGCGAATGCTTGCACGATTTTGGTCAAGCTGGAGGGTAACAATCCGGCCGGCTCGGTCAAGGACAGACCGGCCTTGAGCATGATCCAACATGCCGAAGCGCGCGGCGAGATCAAGCCCGGCGACCGCCTGATCGAAGCCACTAGCGGCAATACCGGCATCGCGCTGGCGATGGCGGCGGCGATCAAGGGGTACAAAATGACGCTGATCATGCCGGATAATATGAGCGCTGAAAGGATCGCATCGATGAAGGCGTACGGCGCTGAAATCATCCTGACTCCGGCCAAGGGCAGCATGGAGGGCGCGATAGACCTGGCGCGGGCCATGGAAGCGCGCGGCGAGGGCCGCATCCTCGATCAGTTCGCCAATCCGGACAATCCGCTGGCGCATTACGAAGGCACCGGCCCGGAAATTTGGCGCGACACCCAAGGCACCATTACTCACTTCGTCAGTTCGATGGGTACCACCGGCACCATCATGGGGACCTCCAAATATTTGAAGGAACAAAATCCGGCCATTGAAATTGTCGGGGTGCAGCCGGAAGGCGAGTCCAAGATTCCCGGCATTCGCCGCTGGCCTAAGGAATACCTGCCGAAGATTTATGACGACAGCCGGGTGGATAGAATTATCGAAGTCAACCAAATCAACGCCGAGAACACCACCCGCGCGTTGGCCGCCGAGGAAGGCATTTTCGCCGGCGTGTCGTCCGGCGGCGCGGTTTACGCGGCGCTGCAATTGTCCCAGCAAGTAGAAAATGCGTTGATCGTGGCCATCGTCTGCGATCGAGGCGACCGTTATTTGTCCACAGGGATCTTCCCGACCTGAAATTCGCAAGGCGTCGGTTAAATCGCCCGACCTCAAAGTTCCCCGCCGTCCCGTCGGATCGCGATGCGCCGATCCGACCCACGTTAATTGAATAATGGCTTACAAGAAAAAACTTCCGTTAGACCCGGTTACCGTTACCATCGAATCCTTGTCCCACGACGGTCGCGGCATCAGCCACGTCAACGGCAAGGTGGTGTTCATCGACGAAGCCTTGCCCGGCGAGAGCGTGGACTTCGTCTATACCGACAGCCGCCGCGATTACGCCGAAGGCAAGGTCGTGAAACTGCACGACCGCAACCCACACCGCGTCGATCCGGCGTGTCCGTATTTCGGTAGTTGCGGCGGCTGCAGCTTCCAGCATGTAGACGATGCCGAGCAGATTCAGTTCAAGGAAGATTTGCTGCGCGAGCAATTTCGCCGCATCGGCAAAGTGGAGATTCCGCAAATATGGGAAGCGCTGACCGGGCCGCATTGGGGCTATCGCACCAAGGCGCGTATGGGGGTGAAATGGGTCGCCAAAAAGGGCAGGGTGCTGGTCGGTTTTCGCGAGCGCCGCAATCCCTATTTGGCTGAAATCGATGCCTGTAAAGTGATGCACCCGATTGTCGGCGAAAAACTGACCTTGCTCGGCGACATGATCGCCGGCCTGACCATCAAGGACAAGATTCCGCAAATCGAAGTCGCGATCGGCGATAGCGAATGCGTGCTGGCGTTTCGGGTGTTGGAAATGCCGACTACCGAGGACAAGCAGCGGATGCGCGAATTTGCTCATCGTCACCAGATCAGCATTTGCCTGCAGCCCAAGGGACCGGACAGCATCGTGCCGCTGGATGGCGAGCCGGAGGTGATTCCAAGCTACGCCTTGCCGGAATTCGGCGTCAAATTCAACTTTCGCCCGGCGATGTTTACCCAGGTCAATTACGACATCAATCGGCAAATGATCGCCCGCGCGTTGGCCGCGCTGGAATTGACCAAGGCCGACCGGGTATTGGATTTGTTTTGCGGGCTGGGCAATTTCACGCTACCGCTGGCGACCCGCGCCGGTTACGTGGTCGGCATCGAAGGCGACACGCCGCTGGTCAATCATGCCCGCGAGAATGCCCGCTTGAACCGGCTGGACAATGTCGAATTTCATGTCGCCGATTTGACCAAGGACGTTCGGGATCAACCCTGGAGCCAGCAAAAATTCACCAAGGTGTTGCTCGATCCGTCGCGGGCCGGCGCATCCGAGGTGTTGCACAACTTCAAGCATTGGCGGCCGGAGCGCATCGTCTACGTGTCCTGCAATCCATCGACATTGGCGCGCGATGCCGGTATTCTGGTCAACGAATTGGGTTACCAACTGGTCAAGGCGGGCGTGATGGATATGTTCCCGCAGACCGCCCACGTCGAGTCCATCGCATTATTCGTCAAACCATGAGTCCACATTGTTACATCGACGTATCGCTTGCCGACCAGCGTTTGTTGTTGATCGAAGACGACAGCGTGATGCGGGTGTTTGCGGTCTCCACCGCCAAGAATGGGCCCGGCGAGCTGAAAGGCAGCGAATGCACGCCGACCGGCTGGCACCGGATTCGCGCCAAAATCGGCGCCGAGGCCCCGGTCAACACCGTGTTCGTCGGCCGGCGACCGACCGGCGAAATCTTTACTCCGGAACTGGCACTGACCCAGCCCGAGCGCGACTGGATACTCAGCCGGATATTGTGGCTGGGTGGTTTGGAGCCGGGCAAGAATCGCTACGGCGAGGTCGATACGGCCTGGCGGTACATTTACATCCACGGCTGTCCGGACGAAGCGATGCAGGCGGTGCCGGCTTCGCACGGCTGCATCCGGATGCGCAATGCCGATATGATCGAATTGTTCGACATGGTGTCGCCCGGCTGCCGGGTGTTTATTCACGCCTGAGCGGCCGCGTGTGAGCCGCATCGTTCTCGGCGTCGAATACGACGGTAGCCGCTACGCCGGTTGGCAGATTCAGGTCGGAAAAGCCACCGTGCAAGGCGAGTTGGAACGGGCGCTGACCAACATTGCCGCGCAAACGGTGACGGTGTTGTGCGCCGGCCGCACCGACGCCGGCGTGCACGCCCTGGAGCAAGTCGTGCATTTCGATTGCCCGGTCGAGCGGGATTTGCGCGGCTGGGTCATGGGCGGCAACAGCCATCTGCCGGACGATATCCGCATCACCTGGGCCAAGCCGGCTGTCTATGATTTTCATGCCCGCTACAGCGCCATCGCCCGATTTTACCGCTACGTGATTCTGAACCGGGCGATGAAGTCGGCGTTGCTGCGCGACCAGGCGACCTGGTGTTATCAAACGCTCGACGCCGAGCGCATGCACCGCGCCGCCCAACATTTACTCGGCGAGCACGATTTTTCGTCGTTCCGCGCCCAGAGCTGCCAGTCGGTCAGTCCCAATCGGCTGATGTATTTTATCGACGTGGTTCGCGACGGCGATAAAGTGGTCATCGACCTGTGCGCCAATGCGTTCTTGCACCACATGGTCCGTAACATCGCCGGTGTGCTGATCGACATTGGCAGCGGCAAACAGCCCGAGGATTGGACCTTGCATTTGCTGGGCATCAAGGACCGCGCCCAAGCCGCGAGCACCGCGCCGCCGCACGGTCTACACCTGGGTGGCGTGTTTTATCCAGAGCGTTACGGCGTTCCCGCTCATCCTGTCTTCTTGAAGTTGCCTAAAGACGCCAAACGTTTTGATTGACGGCGCCAATTGTTACTCAGCTTTACTTAATGCTTCTGTAGATTAGGTTTTTTTGACGTTTTGAGTTTGCTTCGGCTTGGTCCGAACGGATTAGATTCTCTCTCGGAAGGTCGTCGTAAAACCCTATTTTTCGACTGTCCCTCAATTAAACCGGCCGTATTTTCCGTGACCAACCGAAATCCGTGGCAGTTGGCGGGCAAATGCCAACTGTCGAATATTCGCACGTGTGTGTCGGCAATCCAGTAAAACCTGATCAAGAGGCAGCGGCATCTCGGTGCCTGGATAAGCGTATTGCCCTAATTCTGCCTACGTTAGCCAGAGCCGTACCGCCGTCTTATCCCGTTTGAGTTCCTCGCTAACCCGACCCATAGCTGACGATGGCCTACATGACGCGTTTGGCAGTACTTGTCATGCCATCGCTGGCTGATACCTCGTGCTGCAAATCTGTGATAGACCTCAATAAAATCCTCATTTATTTGATTTCCATCAAAAAAACGGAATTGGCACGGAAAGCGCTTTATTCCCGAAAAGACAGATGGTTTGGCTTCAATCTGCTTTGTCAGTCAACTCAATCAACTTAGGGGAATTACATTGAACACGTCAAAATCCAAATTCGGCTATTTCACCGCCATTTTGTTGTTGTCCGCAGCTATGCACAATGCATCGGCGGCAACGCTAATCGATAACTTTACCGACTTTCAAGTTGCCGAAAACGGTACCGACGGGCCGCTGCCGATATTTGGTACCGATTTGGTTAACGCTTACAGAACCTTGACTGCGGAAGCAAACCCCACCGACGCCGATACCGAAGTTGCGGTGGAAAGCGGGATGCTGACGATCAGCAACAGCACCGATTCCAACGGTACCGCAAGCATTTTATATAGCTTCGATCCGATTAACTTGATGTCGGTCGCCGACGCGCTGCTATTGAATATCGGCTTTATCGATTTGAGCTTTGAAATTCAAGTGATCGCAAACGGTTTGTCTGTGTTCGATTTTCACAATTTTGGCGGTACCGGTCAGCACGCCATTGCTTTTTCAGACTTCACCAACCCTTCCAGTTTCGGCAACCTGAGCAGCTTGCAGTTGAATTTTCGCGGCGTTGAAGCTTGGGACGCACAGATCGATTTGATGGCGGCCAATCGCACCGGCACGCAAACCAACACGGTTCCCGAGCCGACCACATGGGCACTGTTGATTATCGGCATGTTTTATTTGCGTCAAATGTCGGTAAAACCTGCGCTGTCCAAATTGTCTTGAAGCTTTATCAACGAATTCGAACCTATCAGAGGAATCCAACATGCGTAACCATTTTCCATTGAAACTACTGAGCTCGCTGCTGTTTTCTGGCTTGCTCTCGATTGCGGGTCATGCTGACGCCAGTAACCTGACTATCGATAATTTCAACCAACTACAAAATGTGACGGACCGCGGCAATGGAAGGCCGGGAGAAGTCTATGTACCGGGTGCCACGAGCAACAGCGTCGCTGAAATTTCCGGCAGCGATTTGGCGCACGTATCCCGGACCTTTTCCGCGACAGCTACCGAAGGACGTTATGCGAATAAGGAAGAAATTCAATCCGGCGCCGGCGCTTTGAAAATCTCCAATTCCGCTGGTTCCGCCGGTGCCGCGTCGATTTTATGGACGTTTGATCCTACGAACTTCACGTTATACGGCAGTGCGATATTGTTGGAAGTTCTGACCATCGATCTGGATGTGAATATTGAAATGGTCGTTAACGATATCGCCGTGGCGGGCAGCAAGACGGTTAGTCAAACCGAAGATTTCTGGTTCGATTTCAATCAGTTTTCCAATCCCAGCGTGTTTTCCAACGTTTCCAGTTTACGTTTGAATTTTACCGGCCCGCAGGCTTGGGATGGTCAATTTCGCTTGTTGACCGCTGGTACTCCGACTCAACCTGACATTATCGGTTCGGTACCGTTGCCACCCAGCTTTGTAATGATGGGAACGGTATTGTTCGGCTTCCTTGGGGCCGGCAGACTGCGTAAGGCAACGGCTTAGTCGATTTAGGGAAGCCGCTTAATTACAAACGCCCCTTCTCGCTGAAGTCCGCTGGCGAGGAGAGGCTATAGCGACGATGGACCAAGTAGGGGCGGGCAGGTTTTTGACGGAAGCGCCGCATTAGGGATCGAGTTTCCCAGCCACGCTCGGATCGTCGGACTTATCCTCAGCCTGACCAGTGGCTAGCAACTGGGACATGCGACTACCGAACTCTATTTACCTCTTCCGAACCCGGCTCAATTTTTCAATCGATTCTCCCTGCAAACCAAGGCAAATCCCGTTGCCGATTGAAGGTCCCCGCCGGTCAGCCCGTTTCGAAACCGCGATTCGCCGGAACTCTAATATTAACTCGCCGCTTCTTCGATAAAATCGCTGGCTTCGATCCCGGTTCAAGGGTTTTCTACCTCGGAACTAACCCAAGCGGATACCGGAGCCGAATCGACAAATTCGGTTTTTAGCAATCCGTATTAATCCTTCGTGGCTCTTCGCGCCGGAAGGGGCGCCCCGCTCAGCTTGGCTGCTTCCGGCAAGCTCTTGTGGCAAACTTCCTGTTGTGAACATCGTTAGTCTGAGTAATTGCTATCGATTGAGGCTGAAGAGGGCTCATTACGTTATCTCTTTTTCTCCGAAGCAAAAGCCCTGTAATGAACATGATTGGATTGATCGTCATCGTTTGCTGGTGCGGGACCTAGGCTTTTCCGGTAACGTAAAGGCCACTGTCAAAGAGTTTGCATGGGAGAGTTTTGTTGACCGGTCGCTTCAATTCCAAAAATACGGCTCTCGATTCGGCGATCGCGCAAAATTGGGCGAGTGGCAGACGAGATCGTGGGCAGGCCGAACTATTGCAACCCGGTCTGGGTGTGTTGCATTTGTTGGCTCTGGGTGTCGGTGCTATTGTCGGTACCGGGATTTTGACGTTAATCGGTGTCGGCGTCGCCAAGGCTGGGCCGGCGGTTATTGTCGCCTTCGGATTCGCAGGACTGGTTTGCGCTTGCGCGGCGCTGGCTTACGCGGAAATGGCGACCGCAATTCCCAAGGCTGGTGGCGCTTATACTTACACTAGGGTTGTGATCGGTGAGACCGCCGGCTGGTTTGTGGGTTGGTGTCTGATTCTGGAATATTCGTTGGTGGTCAGCGCGGTTGCTGTGGGCTGGTCGGGTTACGCCGCGCCGATTTTGCAGGACTGGCTGGGGATTTCGACGACTTGGTTGGTCGCTCCGGCGCGGGGCGGAATCGTCAACTTGCCTGCCGTCGCAATCATTGGGGCGGTTGCGGGCTTGTTGACGCTGGGCACCAAGGAAAGCGCGACCTGCAACGCGTGGTTGGTAGTGTTAAAAATCGGCGCCTTGCTGATGTTTGTAGCGCTGGCCGCCCGAGGTTTCGATGCGAGCCATTTGCAGCCGTTCATGCCTTACGGCTTCGCGAAAACGGTCGGCGCGGACGGTGTCGAACGCGGCGTTATGGTGGCGGCCGCGATTATTTTCTTCGCGTTTTACGGTTTCGATGCCATAGCGACCGCCGCCGAGGAAGCACGCCGTCCCGATCGTGATTTGGCGGTCGGCATCATCGGCTCGATGCTGATCTGCGTGGCGATCTATATCGCGGTGGCGTTGGCCGCGTTGGGCGCGCTGGACTATCGCCGGTTTGCCGACAGTGTTGAACCCTTGGCTCTGGTGCTGCGGGAGTTGGGTTCGCCGCTGGCCGCGAAATGCCTGGGATTTACGGCGGTGGCAGCGCTACCCACCGTGATTTTGGCCTTCTTCTACGGCCAAAGCCGAATTTTCTTTGCAATGGCTCGCGACGGATTGTTGCCTAACGGCTTGGCACGGGTATCTCGACGCGGTAATCCGGTGCGCACGACCTGGTTTACCGCCGCGCTGGTTGGCGGCGTAGCCGGTTTTTTCCCGCTAGCGGAGATTGCAGCATTGGCTAACGCTGGAACATTGCTGGCTTTCGCCACGGTCGCGCTGTGCATGCTGGTTGACCGCCACCGGGCACCGGGTGCCGTTCGCAAATTCAGCGCGCCGTGGCCGTGGTTGACTGGGTCCGTAGCAATACTTGGATGCGGTTATTTGTTCGTCAGTTTGCCGACCAAAACGCAAATCGGTTTTTTCATCTGGAACGGATTTGGCTTGCTGATTTATCTGATTTTCCATTGCCCCCGTTTCTCGATGTTTGGGCGGCGTTGAGCGGCGAAATCGCAAGTGTGTCCGCTCGGCGCCGCTAAATAACGGCCTTGCATTTGGCTGGGTCACGGTATAATGCTTTTTTGTTTCCTTTCTTCCGAAAGCAATGGCGCAATACATATTTTCGATGAATCGGGTCGGCAAAATCGTGCCGCCGAAAAAGTACATCCTCAAGGACATCTCGTTATCGTTCTTTCCGGGCGCTAAAATCGGCGTCTTGGGTTTAAACGGTTCGGGTAAATCGACGCTGCTACGTATCATGGCCGGCGTCGATAAGGAAATCGAAGGCGAGGCGATTCCGCTGAAAGGCATCAACATCGGCTACTTGCCGCAAGAGCCGCAGCTCGATCCTAGCAAAACCGTGCGCGGCAACATTGAGGAAGCCGTGCAACACATCAAGGACGCTCTGGCCAAACTGGACGCGGTCTATGCCGCCTACGCCGATCCGGAAGCCGATTTCGACAAGTTGGCGGCCGAACAAGCGCATCTGGAAGACGTGATTAATGCTTGTGACGGTCACAATCTGGACCGGACCCTAGAAATTGCCGCCGATGCCTTGCGTTTGCCGGATTGGGAGGCTGACGTCAATAAATTGTCAGGCGGCGAGAAGCGTCGGGTGGCTTTATGCCGGCTGTTGCTGTCCAAACCCGACATGCTTTTGCTCGACGAGCCGACCAACCATTTGGATGCCGAGTCGGTTGCGTGGCTGGAGCGCTTCCTGCACGATTATACCGGCACCGTGGTAGCGGTAACTCACGACCGTTATTTCCTCGATAACGTTGCCGGCTGGATTTTGGAGCTGGATCGCGGTATGGGCATTCCTTGGGAAGGCAACTATTCGTCATGGCTGGAACAAAAGGAAAAGCGCCTGGAGCTTGAGGATAAACAGGAGTCTTCCCGCCAGAAAGCGATGAAGGCCGAGCTGGAATGGGTGCGTTCCAATCCCAAGGGTCGTCACGCCAAGAGCAAGGCGAGGTTGGCGCGTTTTGAGGAATTGTCGTCGGTCGAGGTGCAAAAACGCAACGAGACTCAGGAGATCTATATTCCACCCGGACCGCGCCTGGGCGATGTAGTCATCGAAGCTGAAAATGTCGGTAAGGGTTTCGGCGATCGTTTGCTGATCAACGATTTGAGTTTCAAGTTACCGCCGGGCGGTATTGTCGGCATCATCGGTCCGAACGGGGCCGGTAAGACCACGTTGTTCAGAATGATGGCGGGTTTTGAAAAGCCCGATTCCGGTACGTTTACGATGGGTCAGACTGTGCAGTTGTCCTATGTCGAACAGTTTCGCGACAACATGGACGATAACAAGACGGTTTGGCAGGAGATTTCCGATGGCCTGGATATGATTACGGTCGGCAAGTACGAAACGCCGTCTCGGGCCTATTGCGGGCGCTTTAATTTCAAGGGCGCCGATCAACAAAAACGCATCGGCGATCTGTCCGGCGGCGAACGCAACCGGGTGCATTTGGCCAAGTTACTGAAAAGCGGCGGCAACGTGTTGTTGCTTGACGAGCCGACCAACGACTTGGACGTCGAAACCTTGCGGGCGCTTGAGGAAGCCTTGTTGGCTTTCCCCGGCTGCGCGGTGGTGATCTCGCACGACCGCTGGTTCCTGGACCGTGTCGCGACCCATATGCTGGCATTCGAGGGCGACAGCGAGGTGGTTTGGTTCGAGGGTAACTACGCCGACTACGAGGCCGACCGCCATCGTCGTCTGGGTATCGACGCCGATACGCCGCATAGGATCAAATACAAAAAAATCGGCTAAGCTGAACTTAAGCGTCCGTGCTTACTCTGACGGCGAGGGCGTGAGAGTTTACGTCCGAACAACTGGTTTTTTGATCCGGCTTGCGTTTAGGCCAGACCAGTTTAAATTTTATTCGCGCACCGCGTGTTGAAAATCACGGAGGTAGCGGGTAATGTATTAATCAGTACACCGAACAATAATAAGGAGAAATAGGATGTCGAAAGCACAAAACTTGCAGGATAATTTTTTGAATGCCCTGAGAAAAGAACACACTCCGGTGTCGATTTTCTTGGTTAATGGTATCAAGCTGCAAGGCCGTGTCGATTCTTTCGATCAATACGTGGTCATGCTTAAAAATACCGTGAATCAAATGGTTTATAAGCACGCCATATCCACCATCGTTCCCGGAAAAAACGTCAACATGCACCGCGAGCCGGAAGTTAGTGACGACAATTAAGGGGTGTTTTTTTGTTTGAACGTCCCGATGCAGGTGAACGAGCAATACTCGTTCACCTAAATTTGCAAGCCGGGCAAGAAGATCTCGACGAGTTAAAGGAACTGACCAAATCCGCCGGCGCCCTGCCGATACATGTGGTGACCGGCAGTCGGCACCGGCCCGACCCAAAGTATTTTGTCGGCATCGGCAAGTTGGATGAAATCAAGTTGGCGGTAACCGATGCTAGTGCCGATATCGTCATTTTCAATCATCCGCTGTCGCCTAGTCAGGAACGCAATCTGGAGAAAGCGCTGGAAGTGAGGGTCGTCGATAGAAACGGCCTGATTTTGGATATTTTCGCTCAGCGCGCTCAGACTTTCGAAGGCAAGTTGCAGGTTGAACTCGCCCAGCTTAAACATTTATCGACGCGCCTAATTCGCGGCTGGACCCATTTGGAACGGCAAAAAGGCGGCATCGGTTTGCGCGGTCCCGGCGAAACCCAATTGGAGACCGATCGACGTTTGCTGGGCGTTCGCATCAAGCAAATCCAGCAACGCTTGGAAAAAGTCGAGAAACAACGCCACCAGGGGCGCAGCAAACGCAAGAAGGCCGAGATTCCGGCGGTATCCCTCGTCGGCTACACCAACGCCGGCAAATCGACTTTATTCAACACCTTGACCGGTGCCGGTATTTACGCGGCAGATCAATTGTTCGCGACCCTCGATCCGACCCTGCGGCAGTTGTCGTTGACCAACGGCAACGACATTATCCTGGCCGACACGGTCGGATTTATTCGTCACTTACCGCATGAACTGGTGGCGGCCTTCCGTTCAACCTTGCAGGAAGCCAGCGAGGCGGATTTGTTGTTGCATGTGATAGACGCACATGCCGAAGATCGCGACGAGACAATTTTCCAGGTCAATCAAGTGTTGAACGATATCGAGGCTGGCAAAATTCCGCAGCTCAAGGTTTTCAACAAGATCGACCTGCTCGATAGCATCCAGCCGCACATCGATTACGGCGAAGACGGCAAGCCGACCGCGGTTTGGATCAGTGCGCGGACCGGACAAGGATGCGAATTGTTGCAGCAAGCTTTGTGCGAATTGTTTGCCAGCAGCAAAGTCGTCCGAAAATGTTATCTGCCGGCCGCGCAAGCCGGTGTCAAAGCCAAGCTGTTCGGTTATGTCCGGATACTCGACGAGGTTTGCAACGAAGCCGGCGATTGCGAATTGACCTTGGAGATCGATCAGAAGCATTTGGGCTTGCTAAAGGGTATCGAAACCTCGAGCCCGTTGGAAATGGCCTAATGCGTAACCGCGAACCGGATAAATTTGGCGTGCCGGTCTGACTTAGTTGTCCCGGTCGGAGTGATTTACGATAGAATGCCGCGTTCTTTGGCCTGTCGATACTGGTTTTTTTGAGTGGGATCGATTGGGTGAAATTGGTTCGGTGGTGCGCGGTTTTTTAAGTTCTCAAATCCAATTTTTGGAGCATTTAGTATGTCTTGGAATGAGCCCGGCGGTGATAAAAAAGACCCCTGGAGTGGTCGCAACGACCAAAATAGTCCTCCCGATCTGGACGAGGTCGTGCGCAACTTGCAGGAAAAGCTGGGAGCTCTGTTTGGCGGCGGATCCAACGGGGGCGGTAACCGCACCTCGGGCTCATCAATGCGCGGTGCGGGTTGGGTTGCCGGCGGTGCATTGGTATTGTGGAGCTTGAGCGGGTTTTATACGGTTGACGAAGGGACTCGCGGCGTCGTTACGCGGTTCGGCGCCTATGTCGGCACGTCGCAACCCGGTCTGAATTGGCACGTGCCGGCACCGATCGAGCAAGTACAAGTCATCAACGTCGAGCAACAACGCTTTATCGAAGTCGGTTATCGTTCGGGCGGCGGTCAGGCGATGGGCTCGGTACCCAAGGAGGCGATGATGCTGACCAAGGATGAAAACATCGTCGATGTCCGTCTGGCCGTGCAATATCAGGTCAAGGACGCCAAGGATTATGCCTTCAACGTATTGGACCCGGCTTCGACTCTGAAGCAAGTCACCGAAAGCGTGCAACGCGGTGTGATCGGCCGTAGCGACATGGATTTCGTATTGACCGAAGGCCGTAGCGAAATCGTTCAAGAGATCAAGAGCGAGATTCAATCGGTGATGGATGCCTACCGCACAGGCATTTTGATCACTAGTGTCAATTTGCAGGACGCTCAGCCGCCCGAGCAAGTACAGGGGGCTTTCGAAGACGCCATTAAGGCGCGCGAAGATAAACAGCGTTTGATCAACGAAGCCGAAGCTTACGCCAACGATGTGGTACCCAAGGCCCGCGGCGCCGCGTCTCGTATCGTGCAGGAATCCGAGGGCTATAAGGAAAAAGTCATTGCCAAGGCCAATGGTGATGTCAGTCGCTTCTCGCAACTGCTGACCGAGTACAAAAAGGCGCCTGGAGTGACCAAGCAGCGGATGTATATCGAAACGATGGAACAAGTCCTGGGGCGCGCCAGTAACGTGTTGGTGGACGTCAAGGATGGCGGTAACGTCATGTACTTGCCGCTGGATAAACTGGGCGTCGGTCGCACGGAAGCGGCGCCGGATTCGGTTACGAATCATGAGCCGGTTGCCCCTCAGCCGACCTTGCCGACAGTCAAAGAATCGAAAACCGATGTGCGGATTAACAGCCGCGAACGCGATGTGAGAGGACGTTACGATGGGAAATAAGATTTTAGTCGCGGTCGGCGCGCTGATTGTTGTGTTGTCGCTGTCGGTGTTCACGGTCGCCGAAACCGAGCGGGTGATTAAATTCCAGCTTGGCGAGATCGTCGGCGCCGATTTTCAACCGGGTTTGCATTTCAAGCTGCCGTTCATCAATAACGTCAAGAAATTCGATGCGCGCATCCTGACCATGGATTCCACGCCGGAACGATTTTTGACCGCCGAAAAGAAAAACGTCATTGTCGATTCTTTCGTCAAATGGCGCATTGGCGATGTCAAAACCTTTTACACCACGGTGGCTGGCGATGTGAATCAGGCCAACATCCGGCTAGATCAAATCATCAAGGATTCGTTTCGTAGCGAGTTCAGCAAACGCGACATCAGGCAATTGGTATCCAGCGATCGGAGCGCGATCCGCGAAGCGCTGATCACCAATGTTTCGCCCCATGCCGCCAAATTGGGTATCAATATTGTCGACGTACAAGTGAAGCGGATCGATCTGCCTAACGAGGTGAGTTCGTCGGTCTATCAACGGATGGAAGCCGAACGTGCCAGGGTCGCACGCGAATTCCGCTCGCAAGGCTCCGAGGCTGCCGAGCGTATCCGCGCCGACGCCGACAAGCAGCGCGAGATCATTTTGGCCAACGCCTACCGCGACTCCGAGATATTGCGCGGCGAAGGCGACGCCAGGGCCGCCGAAACCTTTGCCAAGGCTTACGGCGAAGACAGCGAGTTTTTCGCGTTTTACCGTAGCTTGATTGCCTACAGGGAAAGCTTGGGCAAACCGGGCAACGTAATGGTGTTGGAACCGAGTTCGGATTTCTTCAAATACTTCAAAACTCAAAAATAGTGGCCGCCGAGTTCGGCAAGACCATAACGCCCCGCTCTGCGGGGCGTTTGCTGTAACTGGAATAGATGACATGCAAAACAAAGACACCTGGCTGCTGCCCGAGGGCATCGGCGAAGTATTGCCGGAGCGGGCCGAGCATCTGGAGAGGCTGAGAGCCAAGTTGCTCGAGACCTTCGCCGCGTGGGGGTATCGCTTGGTGATCCCGCCGTTCGTGGATTTTCTCCGCTCCTTGCTCACCGGTTCGGCC
>NZ_LUUK01000110.1 GCF_001644025.1 Methylomonas koyamae | reverse complement strand
ATCGCCGCGCCGCCGCCTCCAGCTATCGCCGCGCCGGCCGCCGCGCCCACGGCCGTACCGATCGCGGCACTGGCTGCGCCGCTTTCGGTTGCGGCTTGAGTTGCCGTGGTCCCACCGATTTGAATGTAAGCGTATTGGCGACAATCTGCATCATCGCCGCGGAACTGTTCGAATGATAGGCTGGTGCCTGGTAGAGCCATTACACTCGGAATCGTAGGTAGGTTGACACAACCGCTAAAGGTAAGCATCACGAGTATCGGGCAAATCTTAGCCATGGTTTGCAAATTCGATTCGGGATGACGGTTTTCGTTATTTCGCATATGGGCCGCAAGTTGACCGGTGCTGTTTCTGCCGTCCTGCTTGCAGGCTAGTATGTGTTGTGGGGAACGGTACATTGCGGTCGTCCTCAGCGAGGTGGTGTCGGTTCCACCTGTTGCCAGCCTCCGGGGCATTCCTTGATATAAGGATAATAGCCTTCCGGGTTGTGGCAATAGTACCAGTAACCTGCCGGATACTGGGGCGCATAGGGTTGTGAGCGCTCGATATATACGGGTGGTGTCTGTGGGATAGAGATAATTGCTGGTGGATAATAGTAAGGGTCGGGGTAACGGTAATAGGGGAAGGGGTACACGGGGCCGCCAAAGTAAAACCCAAAACTGGAATGGCCGTGCGGATGCCAGCCGCCTCTGCCATGAGTCCAGCCGATTTGATGAAAGGCAAAGCCGACGACAACGAACGACAGCGTCAGTAAGGTTCGAAATTTCATCAATTGCACCTGTTAAATGTAGGAGGACGCTCGGCTGGGGTGGGTCTTTAGCGTTGCCGCCAATGCCCGGCGCGGCCTTGCCAACGCGGCCCCGCAGGTTCCCGGCGATGGGGTTGCCACTCGAAACCAGCTCGTGGGGCTTGCCAATATTCGGGGCGCCAAATATACCCGGTACCAACCCAATCCCAATAGCCGTTTATCCAAAAGTGGTCAAAACCCGGTGCAAGTCCTGCCGCCTCGACTCTGGTGGGAGGCGGGGCTAGTGGCGCCGCGGATGAGGGATAGGCACTTTCCATCTCCCAAATACCGGTAAGGATTTCGGTTAGCGGCAACTCACTCAATCCTTAATTTTTTCTGTGATTTCACCGTTATCGGTACCAGCAACGTGCCAGAGAGTTCCGCCGACATCGACATGAATTTCGTATTCCTCGCCGATGCCGTTAGGATTGACGATGAGTTCGGCCTTTTTAATCTGGCCTCCCGGAAATTGCTCGGTCAGTGCCTTTTTCAACTCAGGCGGGAGGCCTTCGCTGGGCGCCTCTAATGCCATCTTATTCGTGAACAGGGCGCCATTGTTACGAAACAGCTCCATTTTAGTGTCGCCTTCCGCAGTTTTATAGCTGATGGCAAGCAATTGGTTTTTGAAATGGATTTCATTGCCGGTGGCTTTTAATTCCTCGGCTTGTGGGTGCCGTTTCAGAACATTGGTCCGGACCTTGTCTGGTACGGTTATGGTTTCCGTTGCGGAAGTGTTGGTGATCCACATTGTTAGCGCGGCAACGATGAGGGGTGCTACAAGTTGGTGCATGTGTGCTCCTGTGGTGATTGTTTGTGTCCGGACATTTTAAATGCCAATCGTTTAATACGCGACTTTTGACGGTCAGACATCTTGCGCCGCATTGCGTTCCTCCGGTCTACGATATTCACTTCAAGCGCTCGGTAACTCGTGGTTTTGGAAGCAGTGCAGCCGGGATTGTTCGTTCAAGCCTGGAGAACTTTTATAGGTGGCTTTGTTTTTGCTAAAGAAATTACCAAGGCGGTATTGTGTGATTCAGTTAAATAACATAGTTAAAAGTCGCGGCTTCGTTTGAATACCTAGTTAGACTGTTAACTCGTGTTCAGGGTGAGGCTGGCGGGAGATGCCGGCATTAGAGCAATTTCGGGCTCAATTTAAGGCCGCCTAACACCGTCGAAACCTTATGTTACCTAAGACCGTAGGAGTTAGCAGATGAATACTGATTTGGTACGAACTGCAGTCATCGTTCCCGTTTGGAATGCCAGTCAGCACTTGGATCGGCTGTTGCCGGCGCTGGCGAATCAGTCGTTACAACCCGATGAATGGTTGGTTATAGATAGCCACTCGACGGACGACACCGTTCAACGTTTTGTGGCGGCGGGAGCCAGGGTTGAAACGATTCCGCCGGGAACATTTAATCATGGCGGGACTCGGCGTTGGGCCAGCCATCAGGTGTCCGCCGACATACTGATCTTTATGACGCAGGACGCGATCTTGGCCGATACGGAAAGTCTGCGTAAGTTGCGCGATGCGGTGTTGTTGGATGTCAATGTCGGCGTGGCATACGGGCGGCAGTTGCCGCGCCCGGAAGCCGATATTCACGAAGCGCACGCCCGTTATTTTAACTACCCCCCGCGGAGCCGAACCAAGGTACTTTCCGATTCCGCTAGATTGGGTCTCAAGACTTGTTTCAGCTCCGACTCGTTCGCGGCGTACAGACGCACTGCCCTTGAGGCGGTCGGCGGATTTCCGATCGACGTGATCGGTAGCGAAGACGCCTATGTTGCCGCTAAAATGCTGCTGGCGGGCTGGAGCGTCCGTTATGAAGCCGACGCTCTCGTCGTTCATTCGCACAGTTATTCTCTTTGGCAAGAATTTCGGCGCTATTTCGATATCGGCGTGTTTTACGGGCAGGAAGACTGGATTGAACGCCAATTCGGCAGAGCACGCGGGGAAGGGCGGCGTTTTGTCATTTCAGAAGTTAAGCACATCATTCAGTTGGGACAAACTTGGCGAATACCCGAATGCATTTTGCGTTCCGCGCTAAAATTGTTGGGGTATCGGCTAGGTTGGATACACAAGGCCTTGCCGCTGGCCCTGAAGCGGCGCATCAGCATGTTTCCTCGTTATTGGGAGTCTCTGGATCTATCATGACTTTTGAAAACCGCTACGGACGGGTACGGCGGCATTTTCCGGTTCTTGCATATCTTCTAACTCTGGGATTGGTTGCTTGCGGTTCGCCTGCTAAAGTCGGTTTACCGGATGAGGAAGCAATGGCGGAACGGGATTTGCGAAGGATCGATCTTAGTGAATTGCCGGTTCCGGTTACCAGGATCGTAAGCGGGGACACGCTACGTATCCTCAGGCAGTCTCCAACGCCGATTTCAAAAAGCGAACCAACGGTGTTCCTCGTGCGTCCGGACGGTAAGTTTGCTTACCCGAATGTGGGTTTAGTCCAAGCGGTGGGCCGAACCCCCGAGCAGGTTGCCAACGAAATTACCGAAAAACTAAGCGGAATTTATCGTTATCCATCGGTGGCGGTCAACATTGCTAACGGGTCGGGCAATCGGGTGTTTGTCGGTGGGGCCGTCGCCAAACCCACCAATATTGACGTCAGCGCGCCCACGAGTTTGGAACAAGCAATACTGGACGCCGGCGGATTGCAAGCGGCGGCGGATGGTGAACACGTCGCATTGCTCAGGATAGGCGAGGACAATCTTTACCAAGTTTACTTTATTGACTACGCTCGGTTGCTGGACGACCCCTCCAGGCAAAAGCGTTTATTGTTGCAGCGCGGCGACGTCGTGTTCGCACCGAAATCCGATTTGGGCAACGCGATAGAAGTGGTGGATTTGTATTTCAGACAATTGATTCCGTTTAGCAAGTCCGTCGGCCTCGGGCTGAGTTACTTCAGTTACGGCTACATCCAATAGGCCGCGAATTTTAAAATGAGCACAATTCACGGAAACCGATACCGTTCTGTTCAAATCGCCTGGTTGGACGCCAGCCGACCGACCTTAGCCGGCATTGGCGGATCGAGGCGGCGGACTTCGATCTGTGTGGGCGAGAAGGCATTCGAGCAGTTGTTGATCCCACTATTTCCGAAAACCTTACTCCTTGCGCTTTGCCTAAGCGGTATGGGTTTGACTGCTTGTAGTTCACCCAGCCAAATACCACTGCCCGAAGAAATAGCTTCGGATGCCATGGAATTGCAAGTAGCCGATATCAAAGATTTACCCGAATCGGAAACCCACGTCATGGCCGGAGACGTGTTGCAAATCGTCCGCGACATTGCACCAAAGGTCGAGCCTGAAGAAAATACCCGCTTTCAAGTCCGCCCGGACGGGGGATTCTCTTATCTGGACGCCGGTACCGTAGTAGCCGTTGGCCGTACTCCGGAACAAATTGCCGACGATATTTCCAGCAGGCTTGCCAAAATTTATCGTTATCCCAAGGTTACCGTGAACATCATGAGCGCGCCGGGAAACCGGGTACAAGTCGGTGGGGCGGTGCAGAATCCGGTATCGATCGACATTACGACGCCAACCAGCCTCGACCAAGCCATTGTCGGTGCCGGCGGACTACTTTCTACGGCCGATGCTAGTCACGTCGCATTGTTGCGGCTCGACGCAACGAATCGATACAAAGCGTACTTTACCGATTTCGGTCAGCTTTTGGAAATTCAGGCCCAGCGTCGTCCGGTGATGTTAAAACGCGGCGACATTGTGTTCGTGCCCAAATCCGCGTTGGGCAATGCCATCGAAGTCGTGGATTTGTACATGAATCAGTTACTGCCCTTCACCAAATCCATCGGGTTGGGCGCGAGCTACAGTTGGACGCCGGCCAACAACAACACGACAAACGCCGTTAACAATTCCAATGGAAATTAATTTCTGACGCCATGATTGAGATCCGCTCATTTAGAGACATCGCACGGCTATTTTTCATTTTTTACAACGAATTTCGGCTGGCTGTCGTCGTTACGGTTAGCGTGGCCGTTCTCGGCGCGTTTTTATTGCCGTCCCGATTCGAGTCCGAAGCGCGGTTATTGGTCAAGCCGGGCCGTGAAACCAGTATTTTGCCGATCGAGTTTGGCGACCGGCAAACCTTGGTGGCGCCCAGCACGCAGCGCGATCCGGTGGTCGACGAAGAAAAAATGCTGACCGGCCGGCCCATCATACGTAAGGTCGCGGAATATTATTTGACCCAGATGGAAGGTCAAGCGCCCCAGGGCTTCTGGAAAACCCTCAAGCATCATATGAAGGAAGCCGCCGGCTGGGTATTGGACAAACTGCGAAGTGGCTTGGTCTCGGTGGGTTTGTCCGAAGACCAAACGCCAGTCGATCGATTGGTCGGAAAATTGGAGAAAGCCTTCGAGGTCACTCACGCCGCCGGTTCGAATGTGATGGAAGTGGGTTTTACCTGGGACGACCCCTACATAGCCCAGCAGGTGGTTTCCAAGTGGATTGAGTTTTATCAAGAAGAGCGCGCGCGAGCGCTCGGGGACAAGAGTCTTTACGAATTTTACGAATCCGAGAGCCGGAAATTGGCAAGACAGATCGCCGAAGATAAAAATACGTTGGCGACATTGCTGATGAGCATCGACGGTATCAGCTCCAAGGAAAAGTTGGAGGCCATTAGTAATCGCTTAAACAAGTTGAATGCCGAACGGTCTGAAGCCATCGCGGAACAATCCGGCCTGCAAAAAGGCGTAACCAGCGCCAATCAATTGGCGATGGGCTTGCCTAAGGAAGTCACCACTCTGCGGGAATTGAGTTTGAACCCGGTTCGTCAGGATTTGTTGATCAAACTGAATCAAATGCAGGTCGATCGGGTAGAGGCGCTGAAAGTTTATAAGTCTGACGCTCCGCAAATCAACGATCTGGATGCGGCCATCGATTCGCTGAAGGCTCAAATCGATTTGGAAAACCATTCGATCCAGAATATGGAAAATCGAGCGCCCAACGAGTTGTTTACGACATTGCAACGGAATTCCTTGCAAAGCAGTACGCGGGTCCACGAGCTTGCCGCGCGGATTGCCGCATACGACAACGAACTGGCCGAACTGAAAGGCGACTACCAACGCATCTTGACCATGGAACCGGAAATTTCCCGATTGGAACGCACCTTGGCGGAGGCCGAAAAGAGCCATGCCTTGTATTTAAGCAGTCTGGAAAAAGCCCGAATCGACCGAGAATTGGATAAAAGCCGGATCAGCAACATAGCGGTCATTGAGGAGGCTACGTTTAGTCCGGCCAGAGTGTTTCCCAAAAGTTTGACGATACTGCTGGCGGCGTTTCCGGCCGGTATCGCGGTTGGTTTTCTGGTGATTTATCTGAGCTATCTGCTCGACCAGCGCATCCATGACGGCAGTTCGATCGAAACCGCGTTCGGCGTACCGACTTGGTGCTCGATACCGGATCAGCGGGCGGAAGATAGCCAAACCGCGATTTTCGACGCCGCCATTTACCGCTTTTATAGTTTGCTACCCAGGGACAGACTTGCGAACGAAGGATTGACGATAGGCATAGCCTCGGCTAGGCATGGCGAAGGCGTCAGTTTTATCGCCCATGCGTTTCTGCAGGTATTGGCTGACCGCAAAATCGGCGCCCGAATCGCCGTAAACGAATCGGATGTCGCGAAACCCGGCGAAGTCGTGTTGATTGAAGCATCGGCCCTGTCCAGCAACAGAGCGGCATTTCTGATGCTTAGGAATGCCAATTTGATTCTGCTGGTCGTTCAAGCTGGCCAATCAACGGTGCCCGTCATCGAAAATGCGTTGTCGATCCTGAGAACCGCGTTCCAAAAGGTGGACGGCGTCATCGTCAATCGTCGCAGTTATGAGGTTCCGGCCAGCTTATTGGCTCGGTTCGAAAATTTGAAGCGAGCAATCTGATGCGCATAGCTCTGATTTCGCCATTGCCTCCCGAGCAAACCGGCATTGCCGATTACGCGGCCGCGTTCAAAAATGCGCTTGAAGGGCAGGGCGTCACTGTCGACGTGCCTTTTTCCGGGGTGGCTATCGCAGGTACGCCGGAAAGCGTGGCCCGGTACATGGCGACAATCGATTGGGCGGTTTATGACGTGGTGCATGCTGAGTTGGGCGGAGGACGGATACGAGAGTTTCTGGCATTGGAATGGCTAGCCGCGCATGCTCCGACGGTGGCGTTAACCGCCACCGTGCACGATCCCGAGCGCTTAATCTGGAAGCCCGCCAGTTTGCCGGGGCCGTTGGCGATGGCGGCCCGACTACCGCGCGCCGTTTATCAAGCCTTGGTATTGCTAGCCGATCCGTTGACGTTAGCGAGGGAGCGGCGCTTGGCGCGGCGTTTGTCGGGCATTGTCACCTTGACCGAAACTGGAGCGCGTTGTTTGGAGCAGCGGATGAAGCTCGCCAGCGGCGCGGTGACGGCGATAGCGCACGGCAACTTTACGATCGACGAGCAAGCTCTACCGATAGCGCCACCGGACGGGCCGTTAAAGCTGTTGTATTTCGGTTTTATTTATAAAGGCAAAGGGATCGAGGACTTGATCGATGCGATTGCCTTACTGTTTCGGCAACGACCGGAAGCCCAGCGGAAATTGAGTTTGACCTTGGCCGGCGGAACCGCGCCAGACATCGCATTCGGCGACGATAATTCCTACATTGCCGGGCTGCAACGCCAATTGACGGAAGCGGGCTTGGCGGAAAGCCATGTTCATTGGCAGTTGGATGTGCCGGCTGCCGAGATTCCCCATATCATCCAGGCGCATCATGTGTTGGTGCTGCCTTATAAGGAGTCGAAAAAACTCGCCTTTTTGGGGCGCATGTTGGGCACCAGCGGCGCTTTGTCCTGGGCCAACGCTTGCGGTCGGGGGGTGATCAGCTCCGATGCCCGCGCGTTCGTCGAAGAAGTTTCCCGTGGTAACGGTGCCGTGTTTCCGCAGGGCGACAGTGTGGCGTTGGCGACCGAATTGGTCAAACTATTGGATCAGCCGGAAACGATTGGCGCGTGGAGCCGCTCGGCGACGGCGATGGGCCAAGCCAGGGTTTGGCCGCGGATCGCGTCTGCCTTCGGCGCGATGTTTAAATCAGTTTCGGGGAAAAGTCATGATTAGCAAATTTTGGCGTTTAATCGGCTTGGTCTTCTTGTTTGCGGGAATGGCGTTTAATCAGCCAAGGGCCGCGGACCTGTATTTGATTCCGCCCAAGCCATTAGTCTGGAAGGATTTTCTGGGTGTTAATGCCCACCTGCTATGGTTCAATGAGGCGCAATACAGCCAACAGTTGAGTCAACTGAAGGCGCTCGGGCTGGAATGGGTCAGGATCGATGTACATTGGGATCGCCTGGAGCCGGAAGAGAAAAAATTTGTGTGGGAACCCTTGGACGGCGTTGCCGATGCGTTGCAACAACAGCAGGTTAAATCGGTTGTTTATCTGGTTGGTTCGGCACCGTTCGCCAGTAGCTCTATTTTACCGTTCGGGCAGTCCGATCAGTATCCGCCCAAGGATGTCAATGTCTTTGCGGACCGAATGGTGACCCTGGCCAAACGGTATCCTGTAGTCAATGCCTGGCAAGTCTGGAACGAGCCGAATTTGCCGGCGTTTTGGCAACCCTTGGCCAGTCCGGACGACTACGGCAAATTGTTCAACGCATCTTACCAGGCTCTGCGCGGCGGCGCTGCGGACAAGACGGTGGTGATGGCCGGCATGGCGTATTACAGTCAAATGCCGTTGCGCAGCGGTTTGATGTTGGAAGAGTTGGCTCAGAAGATCGGTTCGCCGTGGCGAGGATCGATAGTCGCTTATCACCCCTACAGTTTGTCCCCGGAAGGGGACGATCCGAGCGTTGCGGATTTTGTCGTCCGCACCAAAACCCTGAATGCCCGTTTACGCGCTACCAGCCCGCTTGGGATTTGGGCCACCGAATGGGGATGGTCAAGCTATGACGGTCCTAAGGAAGAGCAGGACTTGATCGGCGTGGATGGCCAAGCCGACTATCTATTGCGGCGTTTGGCGTTGATCAGCGCCGTCGATTTCGATCGAGTATTTTTGTTTGCGCTGTCCGACTTGGACGAGCGGGCCAGTTACCGGGATCGCTATTATGGTCTACTGGACCTGAACGGCAATCCCAAGCCGGCCTATACCGCATTAGCCAAATTTCTGGCCATTACCGGACCGCGTCTGAATCCAGGGACCATGCCGAAAGTCAGCAGTTTGCCCAAGGACTTGGCAACGTTCAGCGTCAGTTGGATGAAACCGGACGGCACGCAGTTGTTGATGTTTTGGGCGAAGAATGCCGGCAACATGGAGTTGGCGAATATCCAGTCGGCGACCTTGCATCAACCGCTCAAGCAGACCTCCAAGGCATTAACCGTGAATGGCGGCAAAGTGTCCGTGCCGGTAACCCAGCAGTTACAAATTTTGGAGTGGCGCTAACCGCTGCGACCTTTAGTCCATGATCGCCTCAGCAAACTCAACGATGCCAGCACTGAAAATATTGTGGACCTTACCGTATCTGCCGTGGCCGACCACCAGCGGCGGGAAGGTGCGCCAGTACCATTTACTGCGTAGCCTGAGTGAGCGCGGCCATCGGATTACCTTGTTGGTGCAAAGCAAGGATACCTTGTCGGAATCGGCTCGGGAGCAGTTGGAATCGGTCGTCGAAAGATTGATCGTGTTGCCCAGGCGACCGTTGAAGCATCCCTACTCGCTGGCGGCCGCCGCATTCGCTCCTTATCCGTTGCTAACCAGCGTTAACGGACTGGCACCGGCATTGGAGCATCAGTTCTCGCAATTGCTGAAAGAGCCTTGGGATGTCGTCCAGATTGAACACAGTTACGCACTGCAACCCTATTTGCACTCCTTGCGGGATCGTCGGCAAGATTTCGTATTGACCGAGCACAACGTCGAGTCCTCGCTCGGTGCGGCGACATATCAGCATTTGCCCAAATGGATTTGGCCTTTCGTGGTTTACGATCAATGGCGCTACCGGCGTTGGGAGAAGTCGGCATTGAAGTCGCCGGCCCGTTTGATCGCGGTCACCGAGAGTGATGCCGCCGAGTTGGGTAGAATTGCCGGGCGCGACGTGGACGTGGTGATTAACGGTGTCGATACTCGGGGGTTCGCTGGCGTCGTCCCGGATTTGACTAGCCAGCGTATCTTATTTGTCGGCAATTTCGAGTATCCGCCTAACCGCGATGCGGTGGAATGGTGTCTAAATGACATCATGCCCAAGGTTTGGGCGCGCATGCCGGAGGCGAAGCTTGCGGTCTGCGGTTACGCGATGCCCGAGAAATGGGCCGGACAATGGCCTGACCCTCGCGTGGAATGGTGCGGTTTCGTTAACGATTTGACCTTGGAGCAAGGGCGCTCGGCGGTGTTTCTGGCCGCGTTGCGCGAAGGCGGCGGGTCCAAACTCAAGGTGCTGGAGGCGCTGGCGGCGGGTTTGCCGTTGGTCAGTACCAGCCAGGGCGTGTCCGGATTAAGCTTGCAAGCCGATGTGGAGTATGCGCGCGGCGACGATGCCGACGGTCTCGCGACAGCCTTGATCGACAGTTTGCGCGATCCGGATCGGGCCGGCGACATGGGGAAGGCAGGGCGGCTTTATGCCGCTAATCATCATGACTGGCGAGTTGCCGCCGATCAATTGGAATCCGTTTACCGGAAAATGACCGATGCGCGTAGGAATTGATTATCGTCCGGTGGTGGCGGCTCCGTATTCCGGCATCGCCAGACAGGTGTTAGCCTTGGAGCAAGCCTTGATCGACGGCGGAGCCGAAGTCTTCCGCTTTAGTCCGGCTCCGGCCGACCACCCGTTGCGGCAACGGTTGCTGTGTCCCGATGAGCCTAGCCCAGCCGAAGGTTTGCACCGGCCGCGAGAGCGCCTCAAGTTCGAATGGGCATTCTTACCGAAAGCTGTCGAAGCTCAGTGTTTAGATTTGTATGTCGCGACCGCGAACACCGGCTTGCCGGTCAAACGCGTGGCGGGGACCCGCTACGCGTTACTGTTGCACGACGTGTTTCAATTGACGATGCAAAACTATCATGCGAGCCGCGTTAGAGCGCTGGTTTACCGGTGGATAGACCGTGTAGGGATTGCTCATTCAGTGCGACTGGCCGATGTAATCTGGTCGCCTTCCGCTTTTACCGCCGGCGAAGTTGCGAGATTGTTTCCCAAACAGGCGCGGCGTATTTCCGTATTGCCGAATGCCGTGCCGGCATCGGCGAATGCCGCCGATGCCCTGCCGGATGGTGTGCCCGATCGGTATTGGCTGGTGGTTGGGACGCGCGAGCCGCGAAAAAACATCCCTTGGTTCATCGAAAATTGGCGGCTGGCCAGGAGTAGCGATGCGGTAATCCCGGAATTGGTGTTGGTCGGTCATCCCCAGGATATACCGGCCGACCAGCGCGATTTGCCTGGTTTGATGATGATAAGCGGTTTGAGCGATAGCCAATTGGCCGCGCTTTACGCGCATGCCGATCGCCTTTGGCAGCCGTCGCTGGCGGAGGGTTTTGGCTTGCCGGTCGTCGAAGCATTGGGCCATGGCACGCCGGTGGCTGTCGCGACCGGTTCCGCGCTGGATGAAGTGGCGCCGCCGTCCGCGCCGAGGTTTTCGCCGTTGGACGGCGAGGCCCTGCAAATTATGATGCGGCGTTTGGCCGGCGACGCGCCAAGTCGCGACACCGATAGCGCGAGGCAATGGGCGGCCCGCTACGCCATGCCCGAATACACCCGGCGGGTTTGGGCCTTGGTTGACGACCTGATCAACGCCAACCACTGATGGCCGTACAGGGCAAATTCCTGGCCGTCGCGTTGGGCTTGCTGTTTGGTGGCTTGCTGACGCTGTTGGATCCGGCGAAAACCGTTTTGGCGTTGGTGGCGCTGGCGATGACGATTGCCGTCATGCGTCGTCCGCTGCTGGGCCTGTTGCTGTTTGCGTTCTTCGCCACCTTGATTCCTTATACGACGGTTCAGTTGGGAATACGGATCACGGTGTCCGAAGCCTTGCTGGCGCTGACTTGGCTCGGCGTTTTCTGGCAATTGACGATACGCCGCTGCCGCTGGGTAGTCGGCAGTACCGAGCGGCAGCTGATTTGGCTGATGCTGTTTACGACGATTCCGTTCGCGGTCGGGCAACTGACCATCCAGGCCGAGGGTAGCGGACTGGTCAACTGGATACGTTGGCTGATGAACGTTTCGACGTTGTTGTTGGTGCCTATTTTGATCGACGACGATCGCAAGCGCGACAAACTACTCCTTGCCTTGCTGCTGGGGACTTTGGCGATGCTGACGCTGTCGATTTTTTATTTTTTGAAGGATCGCAACGCCAATACTTTCATTCCGGTGTTGGAAAAACTCAAATACGCGCATCCCGAGGCGGTCAAGGACATTTTCTCGGCCAATTTCAGTCGGATGGCTTCGCCTTGGGTGCATCCGAATCTGACCGGTGGCGTACTGGTGTTATTTTTGCCGTTGGCCTATTTCTATGCCCGTTTTCAAAACGGTTGGCGTAGCCTGCTGGGTTGGACGGTGGCGCTGATGGGGGCGGCCGGTTTGTTGTTCAGCATGTCCCGTGGCGCCATTGTCAGTCTGGCGCTAGTCTTGTTGTGGCTGACTTGGCTGCGAGTGCCGGGCGCCGGGCGAATTATCGGTACCGCGACGGTATTGGTCGTGGGCTTAGTGTTGTTTTATCCGCCGCTGCAAGAGCGTTTGTCGACCACCTTTTCGTCCACCAACGCCAGCACCGAAATTCGGATGGACGAGTACCGGCGTTTTCCGGATGCGATGGCCCGCTATCCCTTGGGCATCGGCTTCAAAACCGATCCGCCGCCGCCGAATACCGGCTTGCTCGGCATTTCCAATCTGTGGCTCAACTTTATTTATAAAACCGGCATTCCCGGCATGTTGCTGTTTGTCGCGGTGACGGTGGCCTGGTGGCGCGAGATCAAACCGCGCGGTTGGCTGAATCTGTTGAACCGCGAACGGGCGGTTTGGATCGGCAGCAGCGCGGGCTTGCTGTCGGCCTTGCTGACCGGTCTGTTCGATCACTATTACAGTTTTACGATGGTTTTAGTCGCGTTGTTCTGGATGATTATGGCACTCGGCCTGCATTCGGCGCGGCGTTTGGCGATTGAGGGCGATCCTTTGTTATTTACCGGGCAAAACAGGAGAGATACGCAATGAAACACCGCATTTACCATTCCAACGCCGTTCGCGATCGTCTGGTGGACTACGCCGAAAAACTGGCGGTCGACGCCGGCGAGTTACTCGCGGCCTATGAGTGGATGTTGGCTAACGACGTTGCTTTCGAGGAAGGCGACGCTGACCGTCCGCGGGTGTCGATTTGCTCGGTTAACATTGAAATGCGGATCGAGCAACCGCTGGCGCGGCGGTTTTACGCCTTATTGCGCGATGAAATTCCGACCACCTTCGTTCCGGCCTACGGCATCAATTGGCCGACGTTAAAGGACCGTTGGCTGCGGGCCTGGGAGCAGTGGTACAACATTTTGATCAACAAGATTCCCAGTCACCATCTACGCATTGCTTGGCTGAGGCTGGGGGGAGCCAAGATCGGCAAGGGATCGTCGATTTGGCGGAATACCGAAATCATCGGCGTCGAAAACCTGGTGATCGGCGACGATACCTGCATTGCTTGGCATTGCCAGATCGATGCCCGCGCCGGTTTGATCATTGGTAATCACGTTGCGGTGGCTTCGCACGCCAAGATCATTGCCGGCACCCACGATTTGGAAGCGCCGGAATTTTGGTCGGTATCGGCGCCGATTTACATCGAAGACTACGTCTGGATCGCTACCGGAGCTTTGGTTGGGCACGGTGCCAAGATCGGCAAGGGCGCGGTCGTGACCGCCAACACCGTGGTCAGCAAGGAAATCGCACCGTATAAGATCGTCGGCGGTATGGGGGCCAAACCGATGGGCGAACGGCCTCACGATCTCACCTATAAAGTCGGCGGCAAGGGGCTGTTCTGCCTGTTCTACTAAATGCTGGGTTCCACACTGTTATTGACGCTGGCGACGCTGGCCGGCCTGGTCGCCGGCTTTGGTCGGGAATGGCTGTTGATCGCCGATTGGGGGGCGGGCGCCAAGACCGACGCCTTTCTGGTGGCGATGTTTTTACCGGAGGCGATTCGGGTCATGCTTGCCGGCGGCCTATTGTCGGCGGCGATGTTACCGCTGTGGCAACGCGCGGATACTCAGATTCAGCCGCTTTGGTTGAGCGGTCAAATCGCCCATTGGCTAGCGGCCGGTCTTGGTCTGGCATTGGCGATCGCGGCGGCCGCTCCGCTACTGATCGGCTGGATCGGTCCCGGTTTGGCGGCGGCCGACCGCGAACGCGGCGTCGAGGTTTTGATCTGGCTAGCTTTCACGATTCCCGGTTTTCTGACGCAGGCGGTGTTGACGGTGCCGCTGCAAGCTGCCGGCCGTTTTCTACTGTCGGGCTTGGGTTCTTTGTTGTTCAATTTGCCGCCGGTGGTGTACTTGGGGTGGGCCGGTAAACAGGCCGATGAAATTTGGTTGGCGCAGAGTTTTCTGGTCGGCAGTGCGCTGATGGCGCTGGTATTGTTTCCCTCCGCCTGGGGATTCGGCTGGCGGCCTTGGTTGGCAGGCGCGAAAGGCGAGTTTGCTCAGGTTTGGCGCCAGCTTTGGCCCTTGTTGCTCAGTAGCGGCGCCAGCCAAGGTTTGGCGTTGTTAGAGCGACTGACCGCGTCGTTACTGGGTGAAGGTTCGGTGACTCTGGTCAATCTGGCACGTAAACTGGTCAATATTCCGCTGATTGCGTTAATGGGTTTGAACCAAGTACTGCTCGGCAAAATGAGCGGCGAAGGTGAGCAGAGCCGTTTACGTCTGATGCAGCGAGGCTTGTCGATTTGCACCCGGCTGACCTTGTTGCCGGTGGCCGGACTGATGTTGATCTCGCCGTTATTGGTAACGAAATTATTGCCGGCCGGCTTGAGTCAAGGGCCGTTGCCGTTATTGCTGGCCTTGTTTGCGCTGTCCATCGTGTTCGGCAGTTGGAACGCCTTGCTGGCCCGCTATTTTTACGCCGGCGCCGATACCCGCACGCCGTTGTTGTGCGAATTGTCGGGCAGCGGCGTGCAAGCGGTGTTATTGCTGGCCTTGCCCGCTTACCTCGGCATTTGGGGGCTGCCCG
>NZ_LUUK01000109.1 GCF_001644025.1 Methylomonas koyamae | reverse complement strand
TCGACTTGCGCTTCGAACAGCTGGTGAATGCAGCGCTCTTGCGGGTAGTCAACACCGGTCGCATTCCAGTCGTGCAGGATTTGTCGGGTTTCCGCTTCGCTCAGCAGCGGCAGTTCGCTGACTTTGCGCTGCGGCTGGACGGCAACCGCTTGCAGCAGCTGTTGGTAGTGCCGTTCCAGGTGTTCGATGCTGGTTGCGTCGTACAGGTCAGTGTTGTATTCCCAGCTTCCGCCGATTCGGCCGTCCGGCCAGTCTTGGATGTGTAGGGTTAGGTCGAATTTGGCCACTTTGCCGGAATCTTCGATCAGTTCGACGGCTAAATCCGGCAAGCTTAGCGTCAGCGGCTCTTGTTTGGCCAAGACAAACATAACTTGGAATAGCGGACTGCGGCTGGGGTCGCGCTCGGGCTGTAGCGCTTCGACCAGTTTTTCGAACGGCAGGTCTTGGTGCTGTTGGGCATCCAGCACCGTGGTTTTGATTTGTGTTAGAAACTCGGCCACCGTTGGGTTAGCCGATAGGTTGGCGCGCAGAACCAAGGTGTTGACGAAGAAGCCGATCAAGCCTTCGATTTCCGGCCGATTCCGGTTGGCGGCCGGGCTGCCGACACACAGATCGGATTGGCCGCTGTAGCGGCTGAGCAGTAGTTGGAATACGGCTAGTAGCGCCATGAACAAGGTGACATTGTGTTGCCGGCTCAGCTCCCGTATCGCTTGCGCCACAGTCAGCGGCAGTTCGAAAGCCAGACTGGCGCCACAGTAGGTGGTCGCTGCTGGCCGTGGCCGGTCGGTCGGCAGGTCCAGTACCAGCGGGGCGCCGTCCAGTTGTTGCCGCCAGTAATGTAACTGCCGCTCCAGTACCTCGCCGCTCAGCCACTGGCGCTGCCAGCAGGCAAAGTCGGCGTATTGAATCGGCAATTCCGGCAGCTGTACGGCGAACCCTTGTGTGAATGCTCGGTACAGCGCGCTGAATTCCTTGATCAGGAGTTCCGTCGACCAGCCGTCGGACACGATGTGGTGCATGGTCAACAACAGCACCGCATCCTGCTGTTCGGCACAGTCCCTCAGCCGCAATAAGCGGGCACGGATCAAAGGCCCGTTACGCAAATCGAAGGGTTTGGCGGCTTCTTGCCGGCATAGCGCTTGCCAAGCGTCATCTTGACCGGACTCTAAGTCGGTCAGGTCGATGTGCGCCAGTTCTACTGTCAGATCCGGGCGAATGGTTTGCACCGCCTCGCCGTCCGGGCCGGTCTCGAACACGGTCCGCAGGATTTCGTGCCGGCGGACGATGGCCGTGAAGCTTTGCGTCAGTGCGGCAAGGTCCAAACGCCCGGTCAGGCGCAGCGCTACCGGGATGTTGTAAAACGGGCTGTCCGGTTCCAACTGGTCCAGAAACCACAGGCGTTGCTGGGC
>NZ_LUUK01000108.1 GCF_001644025.1 Methylomonas koyamae | reverse complement strand
TCCTTCAAAGATCGCTTACGAAGGATTAAATTCCGATGAACCGGAATGAGCCGAGCGTATCGGCCGTCGATCGCGGAAATGTCCGCCGCGTTTGATGGTGTGGTCGGAGAGACTCGACTGCATGACCTACCGAGCTGCCATTGAAAATGTAGGTGCGATTAGCTTGCGTAATCGCACATTTCGAGGTCAACATCCCTCCGATTACGCTATCGCTAATCGGAGCTACGCGGGCTTGCCAGCCGGTAGAAGGGAGCCAAGGTCAGGACGCATAACGTGGAGCTAACCGGCCGTCGGAGGCCGAAGGCCGGAGGGAACCTGCAAGCGCAGCTTGCAGGCGGTCCGTGTTGAGCGCAAGGTTAGACGCCGGTTTCATTCTTTGGTTGCCTCCAAGCTACCGTCGTTCTCTTCGACCCATGCTTCCAAGCGCGTAAATAGATTCGGCCAAACTGTGTTGTATTCGTGCTCAAAGACAGCGGCGCAGAGTTCCATTGCCGAGAGATGTCTTTCTTCGTACATCTCGCACATGTTGTTTGAAAACTCTGAGGCATGGGCTTCGTGGTCAACTCTTGAGTACCCAAAGCACATGCCTTCAAAGTTTGGGTGTGCGCTTTCGCATAGCGATGCGTACAAGTCGGAGATGCCAGGGTATGTTCTTTCACAGTGCTTGCTCAAGACGGTGACGATGCTTATTGCCTCGTGCCTCGTTGTTTTGTCTCTGGAGCCGAGTAATAGAAGCGTGGTTTTCCTCGAAAGTGTGTGAAAACTGAGCGTGCCTTCCAGCACTTGTGCCGTAAGTTGGTTCAGATGAATTAAGACAGCAAGCGTCTCGAATGCGCTTCTCAGGAGAATACGTGCGCCGAGAGCACGATGATTGATGTGCAGTTCATACGACTGCGTAAGCAAGTCGTTAATACGCCAGAAGGTCGTTTCGCGAAGGACAAGGCTTCGAAATGGCGCCTTCCACTTGTGTGCAACATGATTCCGAGCGACAAGGCCCGAAACCTCTACCCTTGGACAGAGTGATTGTTCCCACTTTGCGAGCGTTTCGGAGATTGCGGGCATAGGCGTCTAACGTTAAATTGAGGGGCTAGCGCAGCCAGTCCCTCTCGAATGCAAGGTTAGGCACAGATTTATGATGTCCCCAACGGTTGGATTTGTTAACTCAGCAAGCGCTTTTTCTGGAATACCTTTTTTCTTGAGAGATAAAGTTAGCGTCTCGAACTCAAGGGTGTCAGCCCACTTATGTGGATAGGCTGCATTATAGATATCAAGAAGCAGATCGTTGGGGCGTAGACGAAAAACGTCATCGTTTCGCAGTAAAAAAGCATTTTTAATATCGTCTAGTGCGTCCTCTACCACTGGTAAGTCGTTGGATGAATATATTTCAACCCATAGCTTTTTGTCAGGCACTCGGTTGCGTAGATATTCCCAGCTTGGTCGATAAATATAGCGACCAAAAGCAATGGCAATTATTGTACCGATCACAGGAATAAACCAAAGACTCATGCTGTAGCTTTCTATGCCTAACGCCAAGCTCAGCCGAGGAAGGCCGCATCGCGGCCTGACGTCGGCTGGAGCGAAGTGTTATGAGTATTTAAACGCAAAATACACCTCATCTAAATGGCCGTCACTATCAAATAAAAATTGAAGCTCTTGATCAACACACTGTAAGACGCCACTCTGAAGTAGTTTGCACTTTATCGCTTTCACTTTGAGTAATGATTCAATGTCTTCCATTTTTGCATTAGAAATTTTTTGTCCCCAAAGACTTAATGGATGGGACGTTTTAACCAGAAACATACACACCAACGAACTGTCGGTTGGATGGTCGTCAATTTCTCCACAAAACCCTATCAAGAGACCCTTGTAATACAAAAAGTTTTCTAGGTTCCCACCCATCCAATCTTCGTAGCACAACTCAGACCCTAATAGTGACTTGACGATACCGGGTGACATACCGAATTTGACTGGTCCGAGCCCTTCCGTCAAAGATATTTCGTACATGCTTTCAGCGTGGAGACTCATAACGTAGAAGTCACCGGCGCTGCGCGGCTTTATCGCGCAGCGTCCGTGTGGACTGCCGGGTTATGCGGTTTTCCATTTCGCGATGAATGCTTCAATTGTTTCAACTACGGTTTCGGCCTTGAACACGATGCCGAGGTCAATCATTTCCTTGTCGATCGCAACATCCTTTGTGCGTGTTGGTATTGGTAGGCTGACGATGTCGTTAGCGGCGGTCTTAAAGTAAACGGCGGCAACGACGCCAACGAAAAAGAACTTGATGCCCACCTTCGCTGGGCCGTTCTTAGTGCCGTAGGTACCCGACTGGTAAATGAATACGGGGCTTCCACTTGACCCGCCGAAGACTGAGGCATCAATCAAAAACTTCTTCTTCCCTTCATAGTCAATTGCGATTGGCGTTGCGGTTGTGCCTTTTCGAAGGATGGGTGTGAAATTCTTACTGTCCCAAATTCCGTTCGGATAGCCGACAAAAACTACCTCCTCAATGGCATCAAGTTCCTTTTCCTGTTCAGGCGATGGCAAGTGCTCGGTACTAACAGTGCGGTAGAAAACTTCCACTCCTTGAGTTTTCATAAACTCAACGAGAGGCACCAATGGGGTAACTGTGATGTCCGTTTCTGCGTCTGGATGGCCGTGCCAATGCGATGGGAAATTGTCGAAATCAACCCGAAAGGAATCGCCAAGTGTTGGCTTGTTCTCGGTGCCCCGAATGAACGTGACGCCGCCCTTTACGGAATCGGCAACGACATGCTTATTTGTGACGATGAACGGCCACTCTTTGTCCTCGTGCTTGTGAGCGAACAAGAAGCCAGTGCCTGAACCAGCGACGCCATCTTTGTCGACCGTATTGATTCGGACAGTTGTGAAATACAAGTTTTCAGCGAGGGAAGTTACTTCCACAGGCTCATCTCCTCCGCATAACGTAGAGCTAACCGGCGCTGCGCGGCTTTATCGCGCAGCGTCCAGCGACCAAAGGGAGCGAGGTTGAGCGCCGGGTTAGGCATCACCCGCCACCCCCAAAGTTGATCGGCTTGTGCTCAAGCCCGTCGAGGAGGGAGAAGATCTCGTCTTCGCCCTTTTCGCCGGCGGCATCTGCGGCACTTGAGCCTCTATCGTCTCGCCGATTCAGATCCGCTCCGCGAACCAATAGCAGGCGCACCGACTCCATCTCTCCAAAGGCTGCCGCACTCATCAAGGGAGTAACTCCCTGTGTCGTGGCACTGTCAACGTCTGCGCCCGCGTCGAGCAGTGCTTCCATGACTTTAGGCCAACCGATGGCTTGGTGTAGAGGAGAAATGCCATAACGGTCGCGGCGGTTAACATCAGCTCTTGCGTCGATCAGCAACCGGACGATCAGCAGGTGACCAGCCGTCGCGGCAACATGCATGGCGGTGAAACCGAAATCCGTCGTAGCATCTTTCGATGCGCCGCGACAAAGAGACGCGCTGGCTGCCGCAAAGTCGCCCTCTGTAGCCGCCTTCAGCAGGAGTTCGTCTAAATCACGCATGATGCCTAACGTAATGTATACGACATCGCTTGTCCTATAATCCAGAGCATTATGTCGTATAATCCTTTTTTCATGATGGCAAGCTATTGTTTTTGAAAGAATTCGCTCGGGCTAACGGGACATGTTATGGAAACAAATACGACATTGGCACCGCTAAAAAACGACTGGATCAGGTACGCGATAAAATTCGTTTCAAGCACTACAGTCTGAGTACCGAGGATACTTACGTCTACTGGATTAAGCAATTTATTTTGTTAACGCCGAGCGTCATCCGACGAAGATGTGAGCGGCCGAAGTCGAACGGTTCTTGACCTATCTGGCAACCGAGCGGCATGGCTCCAGCTCCACGCAAAATCAGGCTTTGTCCGCCATTCTGTTTTTGTCTAGCGATGTGTTGGCTGTTCAACTGCCTTGGTTGGATGGCTTCGATCGCTCGAAAAAGCCGCGCGGACTGCCAGTGATGTTGACGACGGCCGAAGTGCGGCAACTGCTCAAACACGCGGAATACAGCAGCAATCAACATTTTGTTGGCTTTTAGCCGATAACGAGCATTCATAAAACCAATATAACTTCAGGACTTATCAGCCAATTCCATAACCGCATGACCTTCAACCAACAATTGCAGGGCTTGTGGAAAAACTTCGTTGAACAATGCTTGTAACCGCTGATTAGTCGTATTACCGCAGGTGACCCAAAGTAATTGCGGTGGGGGTGGTTGACGCAATAGTCATTCTACAAAATCACTGTCCTTGCTGATTAAAACGATACCCTCTTGCCGAGCGCGCTCGAAAATCTCCAGATCGTCGGCATCGCGCAACCCCGGTTCACGTAGGGCATACGCCTCAACCTTGAATGTCCAGCGTAGCCAATCGGCCAGGTTAGGCGGTAGTTGGGCGTCAACCCAAAAAATCATGCGACCAGTCGTTCAAGGTTGGCTCGTCGGGCCGCGTAGAAAAGACAGGCCTGGATGTCAGCGAGTTCTAGGTCCGGGTAGTCTTGCAGAATGGTCTCATTGCTGACGCCCTCCGCCAGCATTTGTAAGATGTCACTGACCCGTATTCTCATACCGCGAATACAAGGCTTGCCACCGCATTGCAGCGGGTTGTGAGTAATTCGGCTCTCAATCAGCTCGTTCATACTATGACTATTCCAGTGCTCAATAACGTTATTTTAATTTCATCAGGCCAGAGTATATTCGTCAATAACGGCATTGGGGTATTCACCATCTACCTTTTGGCGCTCTCTGCCTTGACATATTCAAATATTGCGCGATACCGCCCCCCATACTCGAAGAACATATCAACCCAAAATATTGACGGAATATCGCCAGTCACCACGCATTAACGCTGCCATTTTGCTCGCCAAAGACCTAACCGTCAACTGAGCCGCAGGTCACCTGATCGATTGAGATTGGATGATAATCGCGGCTCATGTAATGGCCGAGCTTCGCCGATCGTCGGCGGTCTAATTCAACGGTTTATAAGCCCATTTTAGTCGGCACCGCCGCCGGATTTCACCAATCGCAGGCTCCGTAACAAAGAACGCCGGTTAGCGCGCATCCCTTGCCTATAGTCCTGTTCGAATAACGCCGGTTGCCAGCCACCGCTTGGTACCCGGATGCCATCCAACGCCTGTTAGCGCTCTAGTAAACAATGTAGCGCGTGTCTCTGAATTTAGCCTACGCTTTTGTTCTGCGGACTGCCCCATCGTCCGCCGTATCAGC
>NZ_LUUK01000107.1 GCF_001644025.1 Methylomonas koyamae | reverse complement strand
ACGTTCCAGGCAGCCAGTTGCGCTTGTTCGGCGGGGGTCAGCAGGGGTTGGGCGGCGATGGCGATGGCCGGCTGGCTGGTCAGTTGCGCCAGAAGTTGTTGGTAGTGGTCTGCCAGACTTTGAATGGTGGCGGCGTCGAACAGGTCTTGGGCATAGGTGAAGAAACCGCCGATCCGGCCGTTGCTGTGTTGTTCGGTGTCGAGGCTGAGATCGAATTGGGCGGCGCCGTTGTCGCGGTCTATGGCTTGGATTTGCCAGCCGTTTTGTTGTTGCAACGCACTGAAGTCTTGTTGCTGGTGGTTGATCAGAATTTGAAACAGCGGGTTTTGTCCGAGCCGGCGTTCCGGTTGCAGGGCGTCGACCAGTTGTTCGAACGGCAAGTCGGGATGGGCTTGGGCGTCCAGCAGGTGGTGTTTGACTTGGGCCAGGAAGGCGGTGAACGACTGGCGGCTGTCGAGCTCGCTGCGCAACACGACGGTGTTGACGAAGTAGCCGATCAGGTGTTGGCTTTCCGGGCGGTTGCGGTTGGCCAGCGGCAGACCGATGCGCAAATCGGTTTGGCCGCTGTAGCGGTACAGCAGCACCTTGAAGGCGGCCAGCAGCACCATGAATACGCTGGCGCTGTTTTGCCGGGCCAGTTGCTGGATGGCGTGGCTGAGCGGTTCGGACAGGGCAAAGCCGACCCGGCCGCCGCGCTGGCTAGGCTCCGAAGGCCGAGGCCGGTCGTAAGGCAGTTCGATGACCGGTTGTTCGCCGCCCAGGCGGTCGGTCCAGTACGCCAGTTGCCGTTGGCTTTCGCCGGCTTCCAGCCAGCTGCGTTGCCAGACGGCGTAGTCGGCATGACGGATGGGTAAAACCTGTAAGTGCGGTTCGCGTTGGTGAATTAGGGATGAATACAGTTCGGCGAATTCGGCCAGCAACCGGTTCAGGGACCAGCCGTCGGCGATTAAATGATGCAGACTCAGGTTGAGTTCGTGCACCGGCGCATCTTCGGCGGGCAATCGAACCAAGGTAACCCGCCACAGCGGGCCGTGTTCCAGATCGAACGTTTGACGAGTGGCGGCTTCGGCCACTCGGCTGGCTTGGGTTTGCGCGGTTTCGGCGTCCAGAGCGCTGAGGTCGTGGTAAGCAATGTCGACCGGCGCGGCGTCCAACAGGCGCTGCCGGGGCTGGCCGTCGACGGCGTAGAATACGCTGCGTAAGGCATCATGGCGCGCGGCCAGCGTGTCGAAAGCTTGTTGCAACGCGCCACGGTCCAGCGCGCCGACGATCCTCACTCCGCCGGCAATGTGGTAGGCCGTGCTCGTGGGGTCGAGTTG
>NZ_LUUK01000106.1 GCF_001644025.1 Methylomonas koyamae | reverse complement strand
CCTGAGCTTGTCGAAGGATGAACGGATTGACTTTTCACAAGCCGGCTAACTTCAGCCCAATCACCTCTCATCATGGCTTCTTTCTTTTTCCGACTCCAGCCCTTGATTTGCCGTTCCGCCGATAGCGCTTCTTCTCGCGTGCTGGTTGCCTGAGACCAAATGCACTCTACCGGAGGACGCGGTAAAGTGTAGCCACCGCATTCGCCAGCTTGATGTTGGGCTATTCGTTTTTCGAGATTATCGGTATGGCCGGTGTAATAGCTGCCGTCGGCGCAGCGAAGGATATAAACCCAGAACATTCTGCTTCCTTATCCTTGTTTGAGGTGTTGTAGGTCGCTGTTACGCCAATCAATTCCGCCGGGAAATAATCGCTACTCGCCAAACCGTTCGTGCTTCGACAAGGCTCTCCTGAGCGCCGCCGAAGGACTCAGCACGAACGGTTTGGCGCAGAGATGCACGGATTTTCCCGCCCATCCTTCGACGGGGCTCAGGACGAACGGGAAAATCCTAGCATGCAAACGGAAAAGTCGATTTTCGCCCCTAGAAAATCAAAATACTACACCGTCAAATACCGCTTCACCATGTCGTCCGCCAATTCGTTCATCGCCCCCACCGCCACATCCCGCCCCCGGTCCATGATGCAAAACTGATTGGCGACCTTGCGAGCAAACGGCAGTTTTTGTTCGACCAGCAATACCGTTACGCCCAGTTCTTTATGGATGCGGTCGATGGCTTGGTGGATTTCGCCGGTTTCCGGTTTTGGGGCCGGTGTCACTACACCGCGCGATTTATTCAGACGAATGATCACGTCGCCGATTTCGCTGACGATGTTGGGCTGAATGCCTTCGGTCGGTTCATCCAAGATCAGTAGGCGCGGATTCAGTACCAGCGCCCGGCCGATGGCCAATTGCTGCTGCTGGCCGCCGGACAGGTCGCCGCCCCGGCGTTTGAGCATTTGTTTTAGTACCGGAAAAATCTCGAAAATGCTGTCCGGCACTTTTTTGATACCGTGTTTGTTGGCGGCGCGCAGCCCGGTTTTCAGGTTTTCTTCCACCGTCAACAACGGAAAGATTTCCCGGCCTTGCGGCACGTAACCGATGCCTAGTTCGGCACGGGACTCGGCCTTGGCTTTGGCCAATTCCACGCCGTCGAATTGAATGCTGCCGTCGGCCACCGGTAATAGACCCATGATGGCTTTCAGTAAGGTGGTTTTGCCGACGCCGTTGCGGCCCATCAGGCAGACGCAGGACCCTGCGGGTACGCTCAAATCCAGGTCCCATAAGGTGTGGCTGGCGCCATAGTATTGTTGCAATGCGCTAATCGTTAACATCATCCCCCCAGGTAAACTTGGATCACGCGCGGATCGTTTTGCACTTCATCCATCGTGCCTTCGGTGAGCACCGAGCCTTCGTGCAACACTGTCACTTTACGGGCGATGCTGCGCACGAATTCCATGTCGTGCTCGACGACGACGATGGAGTGTTTGCCTTGCAAGGACAACAACAGTTCGGCGGTACGTTCGACTTCCTGATGAGTCATGCCGGCGATGGGTTCGTCGACCAGCATCACTTTTGGGTCCTGCATCAGTAACATGCCGATTTCCAGCCACTGCTTCTGACCGTGCGACAGCGCGCCGGCCAATTGCCGTTGTTGGGCGGGCAGGGCGATGGTTTGCAGCACATCCTGGATGCGGTCGCGTTGCTCGCCGTTTAATTTATGAAACAAGGTCGGCCAGGTGCGTTTGTCGGTTTTTAAGGCCAGTTCCAGATTTTCGAATACGGTCAGGGCATCGAACACGCTGGGTTTTTGAAACTTGCGGCAAATGCCGGCCTGAGCGATGGCCGGTTCGTCCAGTTCCAGCAAATCGATGGTCTGGCCGAAAAACACCGAACCGCTGTCAGGCTTGGTTTTGCCGGTAATGACGTCCATCAAGGTGGTTTTACCGGCACCGTTGGGGCCGATCAGGCAGCGCAATTCGCCGTCGTCGATGTACAGCGATAAATGGTTCAGCGCCCGGAAGCCGTCGAAGCTGACGCTGACGTCTTCCATGTACAGAATCGGGCCGTGGCGGGCGTCGACCTCGCCGTCCAGCGGCAGGCTGGCGCCGCCTTCAGTGGTAGTTGCAGCCGAGATCATCATGCCGGTTGTCCTCCGGTAGCATTAAGAGTGGGTTTGGGTTTGCTGCGACGGCGCAGCAGGCCGACGATGCCGTCGGGCATTAACAAGGTGACCAGGATGAAGGCACCGCCCAGGCAAAACAGCCAGGCGTCGGGCATCAGGCCGGTCAATACGGTTTTGGCGTAGTTGACCAGCACCGCGCCGATGATGGCGCCGTACAAGGTGCCGCGCCCGCCGACCGCGACCCAGATGACGATTTCCAATGAGTTTAATGGTGAGAACTCGCTAGGGTTGATGATGCCGACTTGCGGCACGTACAGCGCGCCGGCCAGACCCGAGAGCATCGCCGCGAACACGAATACCCATAGTTTGAATAATTCCACCCGGTAACCGAGAAAACGTACCCGCGATTCTTGGTCGCGAACCGCCGTGACGACCCGGCCCAGTTTGCTGTTCACAATCCAGCGGCACAGCAACAAGGCGCCGATCAGGCTCAGGCCGGTCATCAATAACAAGACTGAACGCACCGCCTCGGATTGAATATTGAAACCGAGGATGTCTTTGAAATCGGTCAAGCCGTTGTTGCCGCCGAAGCCCATTTCGTTGCGGAAGAAAGCCAGCAGAAGTGCGTAAGTCAAAGCCTGGGTAATGATGGATAGATAGACGCCGGTGACCCGAGAACGAAACGCCAGCCAGCCGAACACGAAAGCCAGCAAGCCGGGCGCCAGGAAAACCATCAACATCGCGAAACCGAAATTCTCGAAGCCGTGCCAGTACCAGGGCAGCTCGGTCCAGTTCAGGAACACCATGAAGTCCGGCAGCTCGGCGTTGCCGTAAACACCGCGCGTGCCGATCTGCCGCATCAGATACATACCCATCGCATAGCCGCCCAGTGCGAAGAATGCGCCTTGGCCCAATACCAGAATCCCGGCGTAGCCCCAGACCATGTCCAGCGACAAGCCGAGCAGGGCGAAGGTGAGGTATTTGCCGATTAGGGAGACTGAATAGGCGGAGAAATGCAATGCGGAATCTTCGGGGAAGATTAGGTTGCAGAGAGGGATTAAGAGGGTGACGCTGGCTAGGGCGATTAGCACTGAAGAGTAGGTTTTGTCTTGGGTCAGTTTAGCGATATTCATTTTTGACTTCCGTCTGTTTTAAAGTGTCGCTGTTGCGACGGCTTTTTTGAAGTCGGGTCTCGGCCCGACGGCCGAGGTACTTTCTTTTGCTTGGCCTCGGCAAT
>NZ_LUUK01000105.1 GCF_001644025.1 Methylomonas koyamae | reverse complement strand
GGCGGCGGACCGCCGATGGGCGGCGGCCCCGGCTACGGCTTGCGCGGCGAAGACCTGGAAAAAATGCGGATAGAACGCGCGTACAAACAAGTTGCGGCGGTGCAAAGCGCGAGCACCGCTTTTTTGGATTTGCTCGTCAAAAACGACGAATTCGCCAAAGCCTGGTTGTTGGAGAAATTCAACCCCTGGTTGGGCAAGGCCGGTGTGTTCAAAGGGCGTTAGCGCCAGCCAGGGTGCGCGGGCCTAGGCTGGTTCTGGCTGCTCCCGCTCGGCCGGACTCGCCGCCCAGCGCGCCCGCAAGCGGTCGCGGTGCATATACAGCCACTGCAAGGCCAGAATTGGAATTCCGGATTCTATAGAGCCGTCTTCCAGCATATCGAAAGCTTGTTCGGTCTTGACCGCGAAGACGCGGATGTCTTCGTCCTCGTGGTCCAGGCCGTGAACGCCGCCGATGCCGCGGCTATCGACTCGGCCGCAGAACAGGGTGATCAATTCCGACGAGCCGCCCGGCGTCGTGTAGAAACGTTTGACTTCGATCAGATCCAGAATTTCGCAGCCGGCTTCTTCGAGCGCTTCGCGGTAGGCGACGTCCTCGGCGGTCTCGCCGTCCTCGATCGCGCCGGCGACGATTTCGATTTGCCAAGCATGGTTCGGCCTCAGGATGGCGCCGACCCGAAATTGCTCGATCAACACCACTTCATCCCGGTCCGGGTCGTAAAGCAAAACCGCCACGCAGTTGCCGCGCCGAAACAACTCGCGTTGCAAGGGCCGGCTCCAGCCGCCCCGATACAGCGTGTGCCTTACGTGGTATTGTTCCAGCCGAAAAAATCCCTCGTAGACGGTTTTGACGTCCAGCACTTCGAATTGATGTTTGCTCATCGGCCGTAGCTCACCCGGTAGATGACGCCAAGCTTGTCGTCGCTAATCAGCAAGCTGCCGTCGCGGCCGACGATAACGTCGTTCGGCCGGCCCAGCACTTCGCCCGACGCGGTCAGCCAACCACTAATAAAGGCTTGTTCGTTATAAGGATGACCGCCGCTGAATTTGACGACGTCGATCTGGTAGCCTTGCGGTTGAGTCCGGTTCCATGAACCGTGTTGGGCGACGAACAATTGCCGGAAATACTGGTCGGGGAACTGTTTGCCGGTGTAAAAGCGCATACCCAGCGGCGCGATATGGGCTTTGTATTTCCAGGCCGGCGCGATAAAACTGTTGCATTTTTTGTCGCCGGCCAGTTGCGGATCCGGGATGGTGCCGGCGTGGCAGTATGGGTAGCCGAAGTGTTCGCCGGGCCGGCTCCATTCGTTGAGTTCGTCGGGCGGCAGGTCGTCGCCCAAATAGTCGCGGCCGTTGTCGTTAAAGAACAAATGATCGGTGCGGGTTTCCCAGTCGAAGCCGACCGTGTTGCGAATGCCGCGCGCCAGGATTTCGAAGTCGCTCCCGTCCGGATTCAGGCGGACCAGCGCACCGTAGATCGGCTTGCCGGGATCGCAGATATTGCACGGCGCGCCGACGGCGGTATACAGCTTCCCGTCCGGACCGAAGCGCAGATACTTCCAGCCGTGATGGCGGTCTTCCGGGAAATCGTTGTAGACCACTTCGGGTTTGGGCGGGTTGCTCAAGCGCTGTTCGATATTGTCGAAGCGGATGATGCGTTGAATTTCCGCGACGTACAAAGAGCCGTTTTTAAACGCCACGCCGTTCGGCAGGTTTAATTGTTGGGCAATTTGGAATTTTTGCTCGGCCACGCCGTCGCCGTCTCGGTCTTGCACCGCGAATACATTGCCGTCGCGGCTGCCGACGAACACCGTGCCGTTGTCGCCGAGCGCCAATTGCCGGGCATTGGGTACGCCGTCGGCAAAAATGCTAATCTTGAAGCCGGCCGGCAACTTGAGCTGGCTGAGTACCGACTCGTAGCCGCGATCGGCGGCGTGGGCGGCGCCGATCGTCGCCAAAACCAGCCATAGCGCTTGGATTATTTTCATTTTTATACCCCAAAATAAACTTTTCGCAGATGGTAACACTCTATAAGCTTGAATTTAATTTTTAGGCGCCCCACATTAATCACCACTCAACAACGATAAAGGAAAGTCACACCATGACGAGAATACTGCTGTTTTTGGCCACCAACGTGGCCATCATGATCGCGATCAGTATCATTTTTAGCGTCCTCGGCCTGAAGGGCGCGTTGGATGCCCAAGGCGTCGACCTGAATCTGGAAGGCTTGCTGGCGATGTCGGCGGTATTTGGCATGACCGGTTCCGTTATTTCGTTGTTCATGTCCAAATGGTCGGCTAAAAACGCGATGGGCGTGCATGTGATTGATCGTCCGCAAAACCAGACCGAACAATGGCTGCTGGAGGTCGTTTCCCGCCAAGCGCAAAAGGCCGGTATCGGCATGCCCGAGGTTGGGATTTTCGACGCGCCTGAACCCAACGCCTTTGCGACCGGCGCCAACCGCAACGACGCATTGGTGGCGGTCAGCACCGGCTTGCTGAGAGCGATGAGCGCGGACGAGGTGGAAGCCGTGGTCGGCCACGAGATCAGCCACGTCGCCAACGGCGACATGGTGACGATGGCCCTGATGCAAGGCGTGGTCAACACCTTTGTCTACTTCTTCGCGACCATCATCGGCTACGTCGTCGACCGGGCCGTGTTCAAGACCGAACGCGGCTACGGTCCGGCCTATTACATCACCCAGATGATCGCTCAGATCGCGTTGTCGATTTTGGCCTCGATGCTGGTGATGTGGTTCTCGCGTTACCGCGAATTCCGGGCCGATGCCGGCGGCGCCAATTTGGCCGGTCGGCAGAAAATGATAGGTGCGTTGCGAGCCTTGCAGCGTTCGCACGAGCCGGCGCAATTGCCGGGAGAACTGGCCGCGTTCGGCATTAACGGCGGCGGGGTGCAGCGCTTGTTCATGAGCCATCCGCCGCTCGAAGAGCGCATCGAAGCCTTGCAAAACATGCGTTAACCGAAGGGAGGCCGCGCCGGCTAGCCGGCGCGGCTTTTTAATGTCCAATCGTCGCTATATCCGCTTCCGTTTAAACCTGAGTTACGATCAATACTTGGCGGTTTACCAGGGCCACGCCAAAACCGTCACCACCTTGAGCGACGACGGCCGCCGGGTGGTATTTCCGGCCGGCAATGTGCAACGCTATCTCACCAAATCCGGCATTCAGGGCCATTTCGAAATGGAACTGACCGAGGCCAATAAGTTCGTTTCAATCAAAAAACTCGCTTAGGCCAAACGGGCGTAAACCGGTGCCGGCACGTCCGTTGCCTCGAAATGTTCGCCCTGCACCAGACCGAAGCCGGTTTGACGGGCCAGCGCGGCGTTCTGTTTGTCGGCGATGTCGAGCAAAATGCCGCGACCGCCTATCGAGTCGACCAAGCCGTTCAATTGGCGCAGTTTCTCCAATAAGCGGCTGTCACGAATCCGTTCCAGTTCGCCGGCCGACAAGCACACGAAGTCGGCGGCGGCTCGGGCCAGTAAATCCAGTGCCGCCCGATCCAGGGTCGGATAATCGAATTTCAACGCCACCCGATAACCGCGCGCTTGATAGTTTTGCAAGCCTTTCAGTAGGGTTTGGTAGTAGCGGGCGTAAATCCGGTTCACGGTCAAGACGATGGCGACGTTGCCGGTTTGCAGACCGCATTTGACGATGACTTCCTCGAAATACGCGCCGTGGTCGGTTTTGACGCCGAGGATGTGGCGGGGATCGACATCCAGAAACAAAATCTCGTCCAGATGCGCTTCGGGCAAATAATTCAGCATGTGCACCGCGCGCGACAGCCGGTCGAAATTGACGATGCTCTGCGGCGGCGGCTCCGGATTCAGTAGCGCGTCGACTGCGGCCGGCGGCGGGCTTGAAGCCGGATTGGCGCTGATTTGCAGTTGGGCCATGTGGCCGACGCGTCGCGCGCTGCGCAAGGTTTCCCGAACCGGGTTTAATTGGCTTGCCAGTCGAATCGGTCCGAACGAGGCTTCCACCCGGCCGTCCCGCAGCACAAACGGCCGAAACCCGCTGTTGTGTTCCTGTTCCAGCCGGTCGTTGAAATATTCCACCAGTTGCAGTAATGGCATGGTTGTCTCCTGACTATGGGGGCAAAAGGGCGTACTCGATGGGTTTTGTTCGAGGCAACAGGTTGCGCGACCGGCTATGCCGATCCGCATTTAACGGCGTCCGAATCTCTGATGCACCGGTTGAAATGGCGTTTAGCGACACGCCACGGAACCGACAGCGGCCAAGCGTCCATCGAATAGGTGGCTTAGCGTAGCGGCGGTTTTGAATTAAATAAAACGATATGTTTTGATGAGTTCATCTGTATATTCGATAAACTTGGGCGGGCTACCGGGGCCGGTGCGCGCGGCGACCATGCAACATCCAATATCGACGCCAAGACCGGCCGTGGCGTCAGCGGCGCTAGCCCGGCGCGCCGGGGTCCAGCAATTCGATCCAGTGGCGAACCGGAAGCGTCGCCCGCTCGCGCAAGTGCAGCCAGCAGCCGATGTTGGCGGTGACGATGACGTCCGCCGCGCCGGCTTGCAAGGTCGTTAGCTTGGCATCGCGCAAGCGTTCGGCGATTGCCGGTTGCAGCAGACTGTAGCTGCCGGCCGAGCCGCAGCACAGATCGGCGTCGGCGACCGTCGCCAGTTCGAAGCCCAGGCCCTTCAGCAAGCACTCGACGATACCGGGCAGGCCTTGGCCGTGTTGCAGCGTGCAGGGCGAATGTACCGCTACCCGGCAAGTCCGGATCGCCAAGCGGCTCAGGTCTTCTCCGCTAAGCAGCTCGGCGATGTCGCGGGTCTTGGCCGCGACCGCCGCCGCCTTCGCGGCGTAATCCGGGTCGTCGGCCAGAAGTCGGCCGTAGTCCTTGAGCGTGACTCCGCAACCGCTAGCCGTGGAAACCACGGCTTCGGCACCGGCTTGCAACGCCGGCCAGCAACGATCGACAGCGGCGCGCGCCATCGCCAACGCCTCGGACTGAGCGTCCAGATGGTGGGGCAGGGCACCGCAGCAACCGGCCGGCAACGAAACGGCGCTGATGCCGAGACTATCCAGCACCCGAGCCGTCGCGGCGTCGATGCGCGGCGCCAAGGCCGGCTGCAGGCAACCTTGCGGGATCAACACCCGCCGTTGATGACGCGGTGCCGGCCACGTTTCGGCGGCTTGCCGGTCCGGCAGTTTCGCGCGCAGAAATCCGGGTAACCACGGCTTGAGCCGCCGCGCCGCGCCGATCAACCAAGCCACCCGGCGCGGATAGGCCAGCGCCGCGACCAGCCCGCGTCTTAGCCAGCGTTGGCGCCGCGGACGTATGCCTGGTTTAGCCATCAGCTCGCGGCCGATGTCCAACAATCGGCCGTATTCCACACCGGAGGGACAGGCCGTTTCGCAGGACCGGCAAGTCAGGCAACGGTCAAGATGGCTCAGACCGGCGGCGTCGGCCGCGCCGGTTTCCAGGGTTTGCTTGATCAGATAAATCCGGCCGCGCGGCCCGTCCAATTCGTCGCCCAGCAGGCGGTAAGTCGGACAAACCGCATTGCAAAATCCGCAATGCACGCAAGCGCGCAGCAGTTGCTCGGCGACGGCGCCTT
>NZ_LUUK01000104.1 GCF_001644025.1 Methylomonas koyamae | reverse complement strand
TAACAGGCTGGTGAAAAACCCGCCGATATTTCTCCTTACCCACGATGTTCGTGATTTTTTCGAGTTGAAATCGGTCATGACATCGAGTTTCAAGCGTTTTGCCCCGGTTTCAAGGGCTTTTTATTCGCCTGAAGCCGTCTGTGGACGGTTTTCAGGCGAACTTCACCCTAGGCGGGCGCACTCCACGCCGGTTTCGGCGTGAACACCAATAGGTTGAGCATGCGCGTCAGGTTGTATGCGGCAAAGCAAAACAAGGCCTGACCCGCGACTTTGGCTAAGCCGATGTGACGGGTTTTGCGCAGGCCGCCGACCGTTTTGACCCAGCCAAAGGCTTCTTCGACGATTTTGCGGCGCTTGAGACTTTGGGCGTAACCTTTGCCGCGAGCGGTCCGGCCATCGACGGCACTGCCGGTCTTTTTGCGGGCCACATGGGCTTTGATGTCACGGGACTCGAGTCCGTTGACGAACGCCGCTTGGTCATAGCCTTTGTCGGCACCGAGGCTGCCGCCTTTGGGCACGCGGCGTTTGATCATTTTTTGCGCGGCTTCGATTTCGGCGGTGCCGGTGGCTTGAGTGGTTTCGACATCGACAATCAGGCCGTTGCGATTCTCGGACAGGGCGTGGGTGATGTAACGCAGTTTGGCCTCGGTGTATTCGCCTTTCTTGTAAAGCCGGGCTTCGGGATCGGTCGTACTGTGGTGGGTGGCGTTGCTGCGCTTTTCGCCGCTGAAGTCGACCTCGGGATTGCGGCCGGCAGGTTTGTCCGGGCCGCTGCCGTCTTTCTTGACGAAGCTTTTGTGCGAGGCCCAGGCTTCGATCAGGCTGCCATCGACACTGAAGTGTTCGTCGGACACCAGATTTTGCCACTCGGCAATCGCCAGCACTCGGGTGAAAAATTCGCGGCTGAGGGACTCGGACAATAGGCGCTCGCGGTTGGCACTGAACACTGTGCGTTCCCACACGGCATCGTCGATGCCCAGACCAACAAACCAGCGAAACAACAGGTTGTAGTCCAGTTGTTCCATCAACTGACGCTCGCTACGGACCGTATACAGGACTTGTAACAGCAAGGCTCGCAGCAGTTTTTCAGGGGCAATCGAGGGACGGCCGGTGTGCGAGTAACGCTCGGCAAAGACGGCATCCATCGAGGCCAATACGCCATCAACTAGTAGCCGTAAACGACGCAACGAATGCTGTTTGGGAATACGGTCTTCCAGGCTAACATAGCTGAACCAGCTGTTTTGAATGGCATCGTGTCCGCGCATTGAAAGGCTCCAAATTTAGGTAGCCTATTTTAACAGTTGGCCGCTCATCTATGCCTTAGCTTACTTGGCTTTTCGAGTTTTTCACCAGCCTG
>NZ_LUUK01000103.1 GCF_001644025.1 Methylomonas koyamae | reverse complement strand
CAACCCAAGTGCGTGGCCGTGGCTCATGGGGCTTTGGTGCGACATTGTTTGGCCATTGCCGAACGTTATGAAATGAAACAGCAAGACACGGCTTTGCATTTCGCCGCCTACACCTTCGACGCCGCCATGGAACAATGGCTGGTACCGTTGATCAACGGTTGCCGCTTAGTGATCCGAGATGAAATGTGGGGCGCGGAGCAGGCCTACCATACCTTGATCGAACAGGGCGTTAGCTGGTTTGAAATGCCGCCGGCTTATCTGACCGAAATCGCCCGCTGGGCTGAACAGCAAGGCCTTACGCTGCCGTTACGGGCTTGTTCGGTGGGTGGCGAAGCGGTCAGCAAGGAAAATCTGGCGCAAATCCGCCGGATGGTGGGCGACGCGCCTATCGTCAACGGCTATGGCCCCACCGAAACCTTGATTACGCCGCTGGTGTGGATAGCGCACAAAAATACCGCGTGCGAGACCGCCTACGCGCCGATAGGGACCGGCGTCGGCGAACGTACGCTTTATATATTGGACAAAGACCTGAACCCGCTGCCGCCGGGCGCGATCGGCGAACTGTACATAGGCGGCTCCTGTCTGGCCCGAGGCTATCATGGCCGGCCCGACTTGAGCGCCGAACGCTTTATTCCCGACCCTTTCGCCGCCGACGGCGGCCGGCTATACCGCACCGGCGATTTGGTACGTTTCCGTAGCGACGGTAATGTGGATTATTTCGGCCGCGGCGATCATCAGATTAAGTTGCGCGGCTACCGTATCGAATTGGGCGAGATCGAAGCGCAGGTCTTGTCGCATCCCGCCGTCAGTGAAGCCGTGGCCCTCGCCGACGACGAGGGCAGCGACAAGCGGCTATTGGTGTATGCGGTTGGCGTCGGCGAAATGGCTGCGGATGACTTGAAACGCTATTTGCAAAGCCGTCTGCCGGACTACATGATTCCGGCGCAAATCATTCTGCTCGACCGATTGCCACGCCTGAGTAGCGGCAAGCTGGACCGCAAGGCCTTGCCCAAACCGGAATGGACGACGGGGCAAAGCTTTCGGGCGCCGCAAACCGAGGCCGAGCGAGCGCTGACCGACATCTGGCGGGAAGTGCTGGGCGTGGAACGGGTCGGCATCGACGATAATTTTTTCGAATTGGGAGGCGATTCGATTCAGTCGATTCGGGTGGTTAGCCGTGCCCGCGAGGCCGGTTGGCTGTTCACGCCCAGGGAGCTATTTTTGCATCAAACCGTCTCAGGTCTGGCGGCTGCCGCGCGACCCGCGCTGCATTCGGTTGATTCCATGGCGGTCGCGGTCACTGGCGAGGCGGCGTTGTCGCCGATTCAAACTCAATTTTTCCAGGATGATGTTCCCAATCGCCGACACTGGAATTTGTCCTTGCTGCTGCAAGCTCGCCAGCCGCTGGACGAAACCAAGCTGGAGCGAGTGCTGCAAATCTTGATCAATCATCACGATAGCCTGCGTTTACGTTATAGCCTGGAAGACGGCGCTTGGCGCCAATATTATGCCGATCTTGAGGCCGGTATCGCCGCGGACCTGCTATGGCGGCGCAAGGCTCGCGACAGCACCGAGGTCGAAAGTATCGCCAATCAGGCCCAGCGCAGCCTGGATTTGCAAAACGGCCCGTTGCTGCGGGCCGTGTCCATTCGCGTTGCCGACGGCAGTCAAAGGTTGTTGCTGGTGGTGCATCATCTGGTGGTTGACGGCGTATCCTGGCGAATCTTGCTGGAGGATTTACAAGCGCTTTATAACGGCAACCAGGCCTTGCCGGCTAAGACCGTCAGTTTCAAACAGTGGACGCAACGCCTACAAGATTATGCCGCCAGCGTAGCGCTTAACCGGCAACTGTCGTATTGGTTGGCATTGGCCGAGGCCGGTGCCGACGAATTACCGCGCGATTTTCCGCAAGATGTCGGCAGTTTTGCCGATGCCCGCACGCTGTGCCTGACGATTTCCGCCGAAACCACCCGGCAACTGTTAAAACAGGCGCCGGCGGCGTATCGCACGCAGGTCAACGATCTGTTGTTGACTGCGCTGGCGCGGGTATTGTGTCGCTGGAGCGGCCGCGACAGAGTTTTAATAGAACTGGAAAGCCATGGCCGCGAAGATCTGTTCGAGGATACCGACCTCAGTCGCAGCGTCGGCTGGTTCACCAGTGTGTATCCCGTCTGTCTGTCGGCCATCGCCGATTCCGGCGCCGCGATCAAATCCGTCAAGGAACAACTGCGCAGCGTGCCGGGCGGCGGCTTGGGCTTCGGTGTCTTGAAATATTTGGCGGAGCCTGCGGTGCAAGCGCAATTGGCGGCCTTGCCGCAACCCCGAGTCAGCTTCAATTACTTCGGACAACTCGACGCCGAGCAGGCTTTGTTCGAGGTGGCGCCGGAAACCGCCGGTGATGACCGCGACCCTGCCGTGCCGCTGCCGTTTTGGCTGGAAATCAATGCCCAAGTATTGGCGGGCGAACTGGAATTACGTTGGCGTTACAGCGAAAATCAATACCGAACCGCCACGGTGCAGAGTTTCCTGGATGAGTATCACAACGAATTGAACACTTTGGTCGAGCATTGCCTGAGCGGTGCCAAAGGCGCGACGCCGGCCGATTTTCCATTGGCCGGTCTGAGTCAGCCGCAAATCGACGCATTGCCGGTTGCCATCCAGTCCGTCGAAGACATTTATCCGCTGGCGCCGATGCAGCAAGGCATTTTGTTTCATGCTCTGCTGGAGCCGGAAACCGGGGTGTACGTCAATCAAATGACTTTAGATATCGAGGGTCTGGATGTCGAGCGCTTTGCCGCCGCCTGGCGCAAGGCCATCATCCGCCACGACATCTTGCGTAGCGCCTTCATCTGGCGCGGCGAGGCCGATCGGCCGTTGCAAGTGGTTTATAAACAGGCAGCCTTGCCGTTGGAAATCCTTGACTGGCGTGGCCGCGCGGCTTCCGAAGCTGAGTTGGCGGCATTGGCCGCTGAAGATCACGCGCGCGGCTTCGACCCGGCACAAGCACCGTTGCTGCGCTTGGTATTGGTACGGTTGACCGAGCAACGTTATCGCTGGATTTGGACCAGTCATCATATCCTGCTGGACGGCTGGAGCACCTCGCAATTGCTCGGCGAAGTACTGCAAAGCTACGCCGGCAACGACCGCAACATCGGCAGCCGTTATCGGGCTTTCATTGCCTGGCTGCAACTGAAAAATCCGGCCGATAGCGAAGGTTTCTGGTGTCGGCGTCTGGCGAACCTGGACGAGCCGACATTATTGGCTAACGCGCTGGGTCGGGCCGACGGAGCAGGTCACGGCAATTTCGGCACGCGGCTGGATGCGGCGATCGCTCAGCGCTTGCAAGCCTTCGCGCAACGCCAGCGCATCACCTTGAATACGTTGTTGCAAGGCGCTTGGGCACTCTTGTTGCAGCGCTATTGCGGCCAAGGAACGGTAGCTTTCGGCGTGACGGTGTCGGGCCGTCCGGCGGACTTGCCTGGCGTCGATAACATGCTGGGTTTGTTCATCAACACTCTGCCGCTGATTGTCGGCGGCCAAGCGGCGCAAACCATCGGCGATTGGTTGCGAAAATTGCAGGACGATAATCTGGCCTTGCGCGAACACGAGCAAACCCCGCTGTACGACATTCAACGCTGGGCCGGACATGCCGGTACGGCTTTGTTCGACAGCTTGCTGGTGTTCGAAAACTTTCCGGTCGATGCGGCGTTGCGCAATGTCGATGCCGCTCTGAAATTCGGTTTGCCCTCGCATGTCGATACCACCCATTTCCCGTTAACCTTGAATGTCAGCATCGGCGAATCGCTGGGGTTGGCCTACGGTTATTGGCGGGATCGTTTTGATGCCGACACCGTGCAAAAACTGGATGAACAATTTCGGCAATTATTGTCGAGCATGATCGAAGACGCCGAACGTCCGGTCGCCAATTTGCATTGGTTGGCGGCGGGCGAGCAAAGCCAGCTTGCCG
>NZ_LUUK01000102.1 GCF_001644025.1 Methylomonas koyamae | reverse complement strand
CGAGCAAAGCCAGCTTGCCGACTGGAATTCAACAGCGAGAGCTTATCCGTCAGGCCTGATTCACGAGCTGATCAGCCAACGTGCCGCGATGCAACCGGAGGCGATTGCTCTGGGCTTCGGCGCGCAAACTATGAGTTACGGCGAACTGGAGAGCCGCGCCAACCGCTTGGCGCATTACCTGATAGGCCTGGGTGTCGGTCCGGAGACCCCGGTCGGCATTGCTATCGAACGCTCCTTCGAACTGGTGGTCGGCCTGCTGGCCGTCGTCAAGGCCGGTGGCGCCTATGTACCGCTGGACCCGGACTACCCCGCGGATCGACTGGCGTACATGATCGAAGACTCCGGCATCGGCTTGTTGCTCAGCCACGGTGCCGTGTGGCCCAAGTTTCAGAGCCTTTGCAGTACGCGGCACCCTGAAGGGCATCAATGCGTAGCCTACGATCTGGATGAACTGGACTTGAACAGTCAACCGGATATCGCGCCCAGCACAAGACTGCATCCGGAAAGCCCGGCCTACATCATCTACACCTCCGGTTCCACCGGTCGGCCCAAAGGCGCGGCCAACAGCCACGCAGCCCTGGCCAACCGGCTGCACTGGATGCAGGAAGCTTATCCGATCGGCCCCGGCGACAGCGTGTTGCAAAAAACCCCATTCAGCTTTGACGTCTCGGTGTGGGAATTCTTTTGGCCGCTGCTGACCGGCGCCCGTCTGGCGATTGCCGAACCCGGCGCGCATCGCGACCCGGCGGCGTTGACCCAACTCATGTTGAACCACCGCGTCAGCACTTTGCATTTCGTGCCGTCCATGTTGGCCGAATACGTCAACCAGCCCGAGCTGCCGGCGTTCCCCGCGTTGAAACGCATCGTCTGCAGTGGCGAAGCCTTGTCGGCGGAACTCCAACAGCGGGTCTTCCAGCGTTTGCCCGGCGTCGAGCTCGACAACCTGTATGGCCCCACCGAAGCCGCGATCGACGTCACCCACTGGACCTGCCGCGCCGATGGCGGACCCAGCGTGCCGATCGGCCAACCGATTGCCAACAGCCAAATCCACATTCTGGATGCCGACCTCAACCCGCTACCGGCGGGTGTCGCCGGCGAACTGTACATCGGTGGCCTTGGCTTGGCGCGTGGCTACCATCGCCGCCCCGGCCTGACCGCCGAACGCTTCATACCCGACCCGTTCGGCAGCGGCCGCCGCCTATACCGCACCGGCGACCGGGCCAAGTGGCGCAGTGACGGCGTCATCGAATACCTGGGTCGCCTGGATCATCAGATCAAACTGCGCGGCCTGCGCATTGAGCTGGGCGAAATCGAAGCGGCATTACTGGCGCAAACCGGCATAACCGAAGCCG
>NZ_LUUK01000101.1 GCF_001644025.1 Methylomonas koyamae | reverse complement strand
GCGCGGCGATGGCGATGTCGTCGGTCACCGTGGTCAGCAACGCCAACCGGCTGCGCTGGATGAAGTTGGAGTAAACCAGGCCGCCGGCCGGCAAGCCGTTACAGCTTGAACTGCGAAATCGTGGTGCGCAGGTTGCCGGAAATCTGCTGCAGGGTACTGGCCTCGCCGGCGGTTTGCTTGGCGTCGTCGGCGGTATTGGCGGTGACTTCGTTGATCGCGATCACGTTTTGATTAATGTGGTCGACGACCAGGGTTTGTTCGCGGACCGCGTTGGAGATGTGGGCGTTCATTTCCGAGATTTGCTCGGCCATCCCGGAAATATTGTCCAGCAATACGCCGGTGTTTTCGATGACGGTGACGGTTTGCTTGGCTTGGTTTTGACTGTCGAACATGGCTTTGACCGCTTCCCTGGAGCCGGTTTGCAAGCGTTCTATCATCGCCTGAATTTCGTGCGTCGAAGCCTGAGTGCGGCTGGCCAGGGTGCGGACTTCATCGGCGACCACCGCGAAGCCGCGTCCTTGCTCGCCGGCCCTGGCGGCTTCGATCGCCGCGTTCAGCGCCAGTAGATTGGTCTGGTCGGCGATGCCCTGAATCACATCCAACACCGAACTGACGTTGACGCAGTCTTGCTCGACGTTGCCGATCACATGGTTGGCACTGTCGATGTAGGCCGACAGCGCATGAATGGCCTGCACGGTTTCGGTAACCACGCGCTTGCCGTTATTGGCGTCGGCGCTGCTTCTTTGCGCGGCTTGGGCGGCGCTGCCGGTGTTGCGGGACACTTCGGCGGCGGTCGATGACAGTTCGGTCACCGTGGTAGCCACCTGATCGGTACCCTGTTGCTGTTTGACCATGTCGAGTTGTACCCGTTCGGCCAATTGGCTCAGTCGGCTCGACGAGCCGGTGAGTTGTTCGGATTCTATCGCGACTTGCCGCATCATAGCGTGCAGCGTCGTTAAAAACTCGTTGAACAGATTTACAATCGTTCCGATCTCGTCCTTGCCGTCATAGGGAATGCGCCGGGTCAGGTCGCCGCCGCCTTGTTTCAGGGCTTGCAACGACTGCCGCAATGCGGTCAGCGGCGGCTCGATTTTAAAATAGAGCATCAACAAGCAGATCACGACGAACATCAGCAAGGCGATCGAAAACGCGATGCGGGTGGTTCCGTAGTCGGTCAGCGTTTGGCCGAGCAACTGTTTGGAGCGGGCCACTTCGTCGTCTATCTGGGTGCTCAGGGTTTGCAGTTTTTCGGTCAGGCGGGCGGCCGAGTCGTCCAGCCCCGTGCCAGCGGCCTTCATCGTGGCGGTGCCGGCTTCGTTGCCGAACTTGATGTAGTCCCAACCCATTTTGACGCCGGTATCGTGCATGTTCTGGACATGCTCTTTCAATACGTCGATTTGCGGCGCCAGATTGGGTTCGATTTGACGGGCTTTTTCCAAATTCTCCAGGGCCGAGCTTAGATTGTGCTTGGCCTCGGCGAAGCCGTCGTCGGAATGGGTCGCGCCGACGTCGGTCAGAAATTGCTGGATTTGCACGACATGAAAGCGAACGTGCGACAACGCGTCGGACACGTCTTGCTTGCGGGTGGCTTCCGCCAGCGTGCGATCGATCGATTGAAAGGCCTGCCACAGCGAAACCACGAACAGCAGATTGGCTAAGGCCAGTATCGAGGCGATGGCGATCAGATACGATTTAATGGAGGTCGATTTAAACATTGAGTGGGTAAGCGCTTGATTTGGAATGTGTTAAACGGGTTGTTTCGGCGCGTGGCGAGCTCGAAGGTAGCCGATTGCTGAAGGCCGGCCGCATACGACTTATAATTTTTCCAATTCGTCGGCCAACTTTGCCAGCGAGGAGAGGGCGTCTTGCTGGCTTTTCGACAAAGTTTCTGGGTTTTCCGCGACGCAGCGCTCGATTTGCCGGCGTTGCTCGGCAATCAGATGCAGGCGCCGTTCACGGCTGCCGCGCAGTTTACCGACCATGTCGCTGAACGCGCCGGCCAGTTCCTGCAATTGATCGTTTTCCCTCAGCTGAGTGACGGTGTCCAGATTGCCGTCGCCGACTTCCCGGCACAAGGTCTCGAACCGGTACAACGGCCCCGCGATCTTGTGCGACGCGTACAGCACGCCACCGACCGCAATCCCGCCGGCCAGCAAAATAGCCACCACGTTGCCGATCAAAATCGATACGCCCAGGCGCTCGGCAGCGTTGACGATACTGACGTGCGCCGATTGCGCTTGTGCCTGCAAATCGCCGCCGGTCATCCAGTAAATCAGCAGCGCCGAGCATAGGCCGGCCAACAATATCAGCGCGAACACGCCGAGGATGAATCGACCCTGGAACGCTTTTTTAATGAAAACGCGGCTGCGTTTGGATTCGGTGTTGTTCATTTTCGGAAACCTTAGTTGACGTTGTGACAGGTTAGGCAAAGCTCGCCGTCGCTATTGTTGCGGCGCAGTAAAAAGCTTTTTTTCAAGCGTTCGGCGTTCATCAGCTTGTCCATGAAACTGTGACTGGCTTGCGGCCGATCGCTGTCCAACCTGCCGTGGGTGTAATGGCAGGTCAGGCAAGTCATATCGTGTTCTTCGTTCAGAGGCAGGTCGGCCGGTACCGGGAAATCGATGTTCAAACCGACTTTATGGCCTTGATTAGGGTTGTGGCAAGAGGAACACATCGCCACCCCGTCCTTGGCGAAAGCCGCCAGATCCACCGTGTGATTCTTGGTGGTGAGTATCCCGTCATCCTTGATGTCGGCGGCGGTGTTATGACATTCGCCGCAACCGGATTGCGGCGTTTGCCGGGAGATTTCGTGCGGATTTTCGGCGGCGGTACGGGCGCCGCCGACGAACAGCAGCATCGCTAGGCTGCCGCCAACTACCAAACTTTGTATAAGACGCTTTTTCATGGCTAGAAAGACATCACGATTTGGGCGATACCCAGGCGGCGGTCGAAGTAACGCTCGTAGGTGCGAGTGCCCAACGAATCGTCGTACTCGAACTTGATCCGCAAGTGATCGCTGAATTTGTAATTGAAGCCCAGCGTCAGCATCGACAAATCGTTGACGGCGACGGTACTGCCGTCGAAATCCAAAGCCAGGTCTTGCGACGGCTGCCAGCGGCTATAGCGGGCAAACAGCGTGACCGGCTGCTTGATTGGGCACGATGTTGCCGCCGCTATCCAAAAATACCTGTTGATGAGCATTCAGCAGCATGAATTCGTTTTGCAAACGCCACGGACCGTAGCCTACGCTCAAATCCGCACCGTAAACGGTGTTGCGGATGCGATTTTCGCCGTCGAGTTCGCTAAGGTGGGATACGCCGAGTTCGATGCCTTCCGGGTTGGCGCTGTGGATTTTGTAGGTATTTTGCCCCAAGGCCAGACCCAAGCGCCCACCGATCGCGTGACCGTCGTTGGCGTACAACGCATCGGTCCAGAACACCGAATAATTGAACCCGTCCCAGGCGCCGTAGGACCGAACGCCGTCTGAGTTGTAACCGCCCAACTGCATGCGCGAGGTAGTCAGCGGCGCGGTCACGGTGATCCGGTCCTTGTTGGCGAAGTTTTGGTAATCGTTACCGAAGGGCAAGTCGAAACGGCCGGCTTGAATATGCAGACCCTTGTTGTTGAAGATACGGCCGCGCGGAGGGATGCGGTCGTTAAATAAATGGTAGTCGACCAACGCGACGGCGATGCCGGCCATCGTACTGCCGCCGCTCAATGCACCTGGGCCGCTGTTACCGCAAAAAATCGCGCCCGGCGCGCCGTAATCGGCATTCGACGAATTGCCGCACAGCACCAAGGCCGAGCTGGCACCGAAATGGTCGTCGTGCACATAATCCAAATCCAGTTCCACCGAGCCGACGCTAAAGGTCTGGTCGGTGGAATTGCCGGTCTTGGCGTTGATGTCGAAAAATCCGCTGATTTCCAGGCCGCTGGCCGATGCGGCTTGGCGGAGTTCGCTGACTTTTTTATCCAAAGCTTGCAACTTGCGGGCAACCGAGCCATCGTCGCCGGCGGGAGCCGGCTTAGCGGCCGCAACCGGGGGGGGCGGCACTGGTTGCCCTGGTGCGGTGGCGACCGGCGGCGCGCGTTCTTGCTCGAGTTGCTTAATGCGAGCCTCGAGTTGTTCGATCTTTTGATCTTTTTCCTTGAGCATGGTCTGCACAATTCGGCGGATGTGCTCGTCATCGGCTGGAGCCGCGATGGCCGATGTGGGCGCGGCGTTGAGTACTACCACCGATAACAACGATAAACTTCGACGCATATACAGGTTTGAATATCTGAGTTTGGAAATTAACCGGACTGTCATGTCGAAAATCAGCCTAGTCGGTTTTTTTGTGAATACAACCAAGTGATTTGCAGGGAAAATGTGCGCAAAAATTCGCGTGACTTGAGCCGCACGCATGCTTAGTCTCGGTGAATTTAGGAAATCCTCCTAGTTGCGGATTTTTTTAGGCGTTAGTCGGTTTTCCGCCGGTTTTGACAAGCCAAGCGCGTTGGCAAGACACTCGCGCATATCCGGCGATTGGGAACACTAGTGTCGACGAGGCTCGCCGGCCAATCGGCGCCACCTTTCTGGCTGTAATGCGCTGGCGTGATGCTGGCTTGGAGATTGGGCCGTGCGGGCCGGGTTTGTTTGAAGTCGCTAAGCGTTTAGCTGAAAGCGAAGAGGACAGGCCGGATTCAGCCCCTCAGGCATCGCCATCCGGCACCCAGCAGCGCCGCCGCGACAATAACCGGGATGACGCCCAGGCGGTATCGGCCGAGCGCCAGTAGTGAAGCCGCACTCAGTGATACCGCAAAGCCGTCGATAGGGCCGTCCCAGCCGTTCGGCCAGCCGACGTGGTAGGCGAAAAATACCGCCAAGTCTACGATGACGCCGACCACGGCGGCGGTGACCGCCGTTAGCGGCGCCGTGAATCCGACATTGCCGTGGCTGGTTTCGATCAGTGGCCCGCCGGCCAGGATGAACAAAAAACTGGGCAGAAAGGTAAAGTAGGTAACGACGGTCGCCGCCAGCGCGCCAGCCGCGAACAAGCGTTCCGGTCCGAATAGCGCCTGGCCCCAACCAGCCACGAAGCCGACAAAGGTATTGACCATGATCAGCGGTCCCGGCGTGGTTTCGCCGAGTGCCAGCGCGTCCATCATTTGTTGAGCGCTCAGCCAGCGAAACTCCTCGACCGCGCCCTGATACACATAGGGTAGAACCGCATAGGCGCCGCCGAAAGTCAGCAACGCGGCTTTGGTAAAGAACCAGCCCATTTGCGTCAGCGCGCCGTTCCAGCCGAATAGTAACCACAGCAGCCCCAACGCGCCGGCCCACAGTAAACCGCCGACCGCCGACAGTTTAACCAGGCGCGGCCAACTGAAAAGCGCGTGCGTCGGTATCGGTGTCGCGTCGTCGATCAGCGCCGGACCGAAATCGGCGCGGGGTTTGCCGCGACCGCCGCCGACCGCGAAGACCTGCGGAGCGAGTTTGCTGCCTACCGCGCCGATCAGCGCAGCGCCGATTAGGATCAAAGGAAACGGTGCCCGCAGCAAAAAGATCGCGCCGAACGCGGCGGCGGCCAGTGCCGCTAGCCAGCGGTTTTGCAAAATCCGCGAACCGATCCGGTAAGCAGCAAACCAGACGATCGCGGTGACCGCAGGCTTGACGCCGTAAAGCAAAGCAGTCACCGCCGACAGATCGCCGAAACTCAAATACAACCAGCCCAGAACGATCAGCATCAACATGGCCGGTAGAAAGAACAGACTACCGGCGACCAATGCCCCAGGCGTTTTATGCAGCAGCCAACCCAGATAGGTTGCCAGTTGCTGGGCCTCCGGCCCCGGCAATACCATGCAAAAGTTCAGCGCGTGCAGAAAGCGGCGCTCGCTGATCCAGCGGCGCCGCTCGACCAGTTCCCGGTGCATGATCGCGATCTGTCCGGCCGGGCCGCCGAAGCTGATCAAGCCCAGCTTTAGCCAGAATCGGCAGGCTTCGCTAAAACTGGGGTGCGGCGGGGGCAGGGTTGGTGGCATATTCAATTTCCCGAAATAGTTGTTGGCCGAACATCGTTGACGCTCTATCAGCACTAAAGATCGCGGCTGGGGCGAGTTCGTGGCATCCGGTTCGGTGCGGAGCGGAAGCGAACGAGGCCAAGCGTGGTACTCGCTAAAACCATGAAAGAATAGCCGCCTGTCCAACAATTCCCCCCCGGCGCGCCGACGAAACACTGAAGCGGCTTCAGCAGCGATGGACGACGGTCACGGATTCGTCGATCGGTAAACCGCACTCCAGCCACTCTCTCGCTACGCGCGTCCGCCATCCTACCTCGAATCGGCGCCCGCTCGGCAAGCCGATCCCAGTCCGCTTTGCGGATACAGCAACACCGTGACGACCGGCTGTTGCTGATTAGGCAGCGAGTCAGCAGTTGCTGGCTCGCAGTCAGCAGGCGATCGCCGTGCCCCGCTTTCCGGCAGTGTCTTTACTCGCGGAGTTTGACGGGATTTTCTGTCTTTAACCAATAGAAATCAATTGTTTATCGAGGCTGGTGCGGTTGGCGTCGGTCGCTAACCGCATTCATGGCATATCGGTTGCACTACAGGGCTTAGGCCGGTTTGCGCGCCGACGCTGTCGGCCGGGCAAACCGGTTCGAATTTTCGAAATTGACATTCGACTGGGTGAGACAGTGAAACAGTACTTAGATAGCGCCGATGCGCCAGGTGTCGGCCTTCGGGCCGGCGTTCCCAAAACTTTAGGTCGCAACACCTTGTCGGCTTGCGTGAGCTTGGCATTAGCGGGGGCGCCGCTGATGGTCGTCTCGGACGCCGACGCCGCGCCGCCGAAAAAGTCGGTCAAAAAAGTCGCCGCGCCCGACAAATCGGTGTCCGATTTGGAAGAGAAAGTAGCCAGACTGACCGCGGAATTGGAAGCGTCCAAACGCCGCGAACAGGATTTGCTGCGGAAAAATGCCGCGAGCGTCGCAGCCGGTTCGGCTGCCACCAGCGGCGTTGCCTCGGAAGTTGGCGCGGCTACCGAAGCGGCCGCGTTGGCGGCGGCCGAGCCCGAACCGGTCGTCGAAGAGGAAAAGCCGAAGAATTTGTCCGAAATCTCGGTCACCGCGCGGCGCAAGGAAGAGAAATTGCAGGAAGTGCCGATTCCGATCGCGGTCATCAACCGGGAAACCCTGGAGCGCGACAACGTAGTGTCGGTGCAGGATTTCTCCCGTCGCGCGCCCAACCTGGGCGTCACGTCCGCCAATGCCAGGCAAACCAGTATTGCCCTGCGCGGTTTGGGGAAAAACAGCGGCAACGAATCGATGGAGTCCAGCGTCGGCGTGATGGTGGACAACGTCTGGCGGGCTTGGGTCGGCTCGGCATGGGCCAACTTCGCCGACCTGGATCAGGTCGAGGTGTTGCGCGGCCCCCAAGGCACTCTGCAAGGCAAGAACAGCAACCTGGGTTTGCTGAACATCACCACCAAGGCGCCGTCGTTCAAGGACAGTTACTACGTTGACGGCTTTGCCGGCGACCGCGATACCTTGCAAGGCAAGTTCGGCGCCACCGGTACGATACTGCCTGGGCTGTTGGCGTACCGGGCAAGCGGTTTTATCGACAAGCGCGACGGTTACATCAAAAATTACGACATTCACCGTAGCGAGGGCGATCTCGGTGAAACCAATGCGTTGGGCGGGCGCTTGCAATTTTTGTTGACGCCCAGCGACGTGTTGAGTGCGAAAGTCATCGTCGATAAAACCGCGTCTACCCAAACCATGAGCGTACAGCCGCTAATCGCCGATCCGTCAACTTTCGCAAACGGCGCTTCTAGGGGGACGACGTTTAGCACCCGCTTGGCTCGAAACCGGTTTGACCCGGTGCGCAGCAATGGTCAACCTTTAGCGATCATCGGAGATCCGCGAGCGATGGCGAACAATGAGCGCCGTCAATCGCGCGGTGACGGTTCGGGCGTGTCCGCGGAAATCAACTACGACGCCCTGGGGCATCGCTTTACATCGATTACCGCTTGGCGCGACGCCTTGTTTGAACCGAATCACGACGGAGAGAGCAGTACCGCCGACATTGAGCGTATTAGCGGTTGGACCGTAAAAAACGAACAATGGTCTCAGGAACTGCGCATAAGCTCGAAGGAGAAAGGGCCGATCGATTATCAGGCCGGCGTGTTTGCGATGCGCACCATTGCGGACACGTTTAACCAGCGTTTGTTCGGGAGTGACGCCGGGGCTTTTTATGCTAGCAACTCGCAATACTCAACCTTGAACAGCAATGCGATCGGGCGGCAAATGATGCTGGCGTCCCTTAACAACGTTATGTACCGGCAAAGCGTTGTGCCCGCGACCGACAGTTACGCGGCGTATGGGCAGGTCAACTGGCATGTGACGGACGACGCGACATTGACCGTGGGTTTGCGGGATACCTTTGAACGGCGGGAAAACACCGGTTGGAGCCATCCGATTGGCGGAGTCGACTTAGACGTGCTCGGCGCCCAAATCGGCGCTTCGGCAAATCAGATTGCTGCCGCCAAGGCGGTTCGGAGTGGCCGTTTGGGAACCGAGTGGGATGCGCCGCGCCAAGGATTCGACCAAAACTCGCAAAACTGGCTGGTCAATCCCAGCTACAAAATCAACAAGGATCTGATGGTTTATGGCTCGGTATCGGGCGGCAACAAATCCGGCGCGGCACAATTTAACTTGAACACGGGTAAGGTAGAAAACGTCAATCCGGAGAACGTGATGGATTACGAATTCGGCATCAAGAGCACTTGGCTGGATCGCAAGCTGGTGGCCAACGTCAACTTCTACCAAACCGACATCGAAGGTTTCCAATCGCAATTGGTTATTCCCTGCACGATTGGCGTGGACGGATGCACCACCGGTAACCGAACGACCTTGGGTAACATCAAGGGCATCCAATTGCGCGGTATCGAATTGGAGACCAACTACGATATTACACCGGGCTTGAGCGTGTTCCTGAACGGATCATTCAATAGGGCGATTTATACCGACTTTGCCAACGCCCCGTGTCCGCCGGAAGCAAATTCGGTGATTTGCGACCAAACCGGACGGACCTTGCCGAATGCGCCGACCTTCACCGCCAACTACGGTGTGGACTACCGCGCGCCGTTGACTTTCGGCTTGGGTAACGACTACGGCTTGCAATGGCATGCCTATTTGATCGACAGCTATAAATCGGCGGCTAATTACAACGCCAGTCTGTCGGTGTACGGCAAACAGGCGGCCTACCACGTCACCGACGGCGGTATCGGTATCGGCACCAAGAACGGCAAATATAACTTGGACTTGGTGGGTCGCAACATTTTCGACACGATTTATTTTACGAACGCCGGAAACTATTCGAGTACCAGCGCCGCAAGTGCCTCTTTTGGGGACGCGCGGTATTACGGCGTGCATTTCCGGGCCAAATTTTAATGCGAGCCGGCCGGGCGGCTTAACGGTCGCGTGGCCGGATGTTTCACTCATATCGATAGAGGAGTTTTATGTCAGTCAAGTATTCGACCTTGTTGTTGAGTATCAGCGCTTTGTTGGCGGCCGGCGCCGCGCGCGCCGACGATCCGGTCACGCCGGCGATTCCGGGCGTCGCGGCCGGCGGCGTGGTGCTGGAATTGATTAAGGATGGCTTCAACGGCACCGAAGGTCCGATAGGCTATAGCGACGGCAGCTTGCTGTTCACCGAGACCAATGCCAACAAAATCGTGCGCATCGGGCCGGACGATCAAGTGTCGACCTTTTTGGAGAATTCCAACGGCGCCAACGGCTTGGCCCTGACTCCGGACGGCAAGATCATCGCCGTGCAAACCAAGGATACCCAGGTCGGCACAGTCTATCCGGTCAAGGAAAAAACCGTGCTGGCCAAGGATTACCAGGGCGTTAAATTTCAACGGCCCAACGACTTGGTACGCGCCGGCAACGGCGGTATTTATTTCACCGATAGCGGCACCCGGCCGACCAAGGAAAATCCCAATCCGGAACCGTCGCATCCCGGCGTGTTTTATATCAGCCCGACCGGCGAGCTCAAGCAACTGGCCAACGACATCGAGCGGCCCAACGGCATTCAGCTCAGCAAGGACGAAAAAACCTTGTACGTCGCCAATACTCAGGGCGAGCACATTCTGGCTTACGACATCGCCGCCGACGGCTCGCTTGCCAACCGCCGCAATTTTTCCAAGCTGGAAGGCTGGCAAAAAGGCGAGGACGGCACGTGGTCCAGCGGCGCGGACGGTTTGGCGCTGGATGATGAAGGCCGGCTGTTCGTGGCTTCGAATGCCGGCGTTGAGGTGTTAAGTGCCAAGGGCGAAGCGCTGGGTACGATCCCGGTGCCGAAAAAGCCGCAGAATTTGGCCTTCGCCGGCATCAACAAAAGTACCTTGTACGTCGTCGGTCGCGGCGCCGCGTACAAGGTGCCGTTATTGACCAAGGGCATTTCCAGCCGGCCCAAATAATAGCGAGCGGAATACGAAATGCCAGGCGGCTGGAGCGGAAACCGCGCGTTACAGCGGTTTGGACTTGATCGTCCGGAAAAGCCATCTGGTTTGTACGCACGGCTTTAGCCGCGATCGACAGCGCCTTCAATTTCCGCAAAAGCGCGCCCAGAGCACATGAGGTTTGGTTTATCGATTTAGGCATCGTGGTGGCCTCTTAACGGGACGAGGAATTTCCTCGGCCCGTTTTTTTTGCCCGTCGCTTGGCTTCGGCGGCGAGCATTTTGGGATGCTAGCCGAGCAGCACAGCCTGTTGCAGGGGTGCTGCAAATTCATCAGCCCTTGGCGGTTTCCGGTGGGAGTTGCGGTCGCGCTGGCGATTTCGTTTATTAAAATCCTTTTAAAACAGTTGGTTGTGTTGTTTTTGGCTGGGCGTTTTCGGTTGGCATGCTACTTGCCATATTGCTAATGAGTTAACCCTTGCCGCGTCGAACGACGCTTGTTCAAAAAATGAAACGAGAAAACCCGAATATGAAACAACCTCTGTCATTAGTTTTGTTGGCGATGCTGCTGACCGCGCCGGTCTTCGCATCGGCGGCCGAGAAAGACGCCCACGTTCACGCCGACGCCAAACCGGCGGCGCAAGCGCCCAGACCTTACGAGTACAAAACCCCCAAGCTGAATCGCGCCCAAGTGGATGCGTTATTGGCTAAACCGAGCGAATTGCTGTTCATCGACACTCGCCGCCCGGACGAAATCAGCAAGATCGGCTCGTTTCCAGTGTATCTGAACGTACAGGTCGACGGTATCGAGGCGGCGTTGCCCTTCATTCCCAAGGACAGGTCTATCGTCACGGTATCCAACCACGCCGGCCGCGCCGGCAAGATCGCCGATTTGCTGGCTACGAAAGGCTTCAAGGTGGTCGGCGCGGTCGGTTCGCAAAATTACGAGGAAGAGGGCGGCAAGATCGTCAAGATCGTGCCTCCCAAACCTAAAACCAATTGATCGTAACCGCGGATCGCCGGATGGGCGGCGGTTCGCGTTCATCCGCACGGGGCCTTCCGGTGCTTGAGTTTTTGGAGTGGTGAAATGAATAAGAAAAAATTAACGATCGCAATCGCCTGGGCCTTGTCCGTGGCGATTGTGGGCGAGGCCGGTGGGGCCGACGAAAAATCCGCCGGCGATGCCGTTCCGGCGGCGCAGGGCAAGGCGAAATTATGGTCGTATCAACCGGTCAAGGCGCCGGCAACGCCGGCGGTCCAGCATCAGGATTGGGTCAGGACGCCGATCGATGCCTTCATCCTCGCCAAACAGGAAGAAAAAGGCCTGACGCCGTCGCCGGACACCGATCGCGCCGCTTTTATCCGCCGGGCCACGCTGGACGTGTGGGGCATCATTCCCAGCCCGGAAGACGTGGACGCCTTCGTCAACGACGAATCCGCGAATGCCTACGAAAAGCTGGTGGACCGCCTGTTGGCATCGCCCAAGTATGGCGAACGCCAAGGCCGCAAATGGCTGGATTTGGCGCGTTACGCCGACAGTACCGGTTTTCAGAACGACAACGACCGCTTGAACAACTGGCGCTATCGCGACTACGTGGTCAATTCCTTCAATCAGGATAAGCCCTACAGCCGCTTCATTCAGGAGCAGTTGGCCGGCGACGAATTGTGGCCCGGCGACGAGCAAGCCCTGATCGCGACCGGCTTCATGGCGCAATTCCCGGACAACTCCAACTCGCGCGACTTGGTGCAACGTAAATACCAAATCACCACCGATATTACCGATACGGTCGGGAAAGTGGTGTTGGGTCAAACCTTGGAATGCGCCCGTTGCCACAACCACAAATTCGACAAGATCAGTCAGAAAGACTATTTCTCGTTCCAGTCCTTCTTCGCCAACGTGGCGCCGGTGGACAACATCCCGGCTAAGAAAGGTCCGATCGAAGTGGCTTACGACCAGCAATACGCCAAGTGGCAGGAAGCCACCAAGGATATTCGCGCCAAGCAAAAAGCGATTATCGATACCCATCGGGAAGAGGCGCTCAAGTATCACAAGGAACGTTATCTGACCGACTCGCGCGACGCGATTTTCAAACCCAAGGAAAAATGGACCGCCCAGGACCGCTGGGTCAATCATCGCTTGGCTAACGTCACCGACGAAGCCAGCATGCAATCCTACTTCCAGGAAAAAGGCGAAAGTACCGACGCTAAAACCCGCGATCCGAAGATTGCCGAGCAATGGGCCGAATTGGAGAAGCTGAACAAGGAATTGCGTAAATTCGACGACTTGAAACCGGCGACGTTCTCGAATGAAATTTCGGCGATGACCGAGCTGGGCCATCCGGACGCGCCGCCCAGCTTCGTGTTTGCGGTCGGCGACCATGAGAAACCGTTGGAACAGGTGCAACCGGCCTTCCCGGCGGCGATTACCGACGAACAACCGGACATCAAACCGTTGCCGTTCTCGTCCGGCCGTCGCTCGGCCTTGGTGAAATGGATCACCAGTCCGACCAATCCGCTGACCGCCCGCGTTTACGTGAATCGGGTTTGGGACCAGTATTTCGGCAAGGGCATCGTCGCCACCGTCAGCGATTTCGGCAAGGCCGGCGAAAAACCGATCAACCCGGAACTGCTGGATTATCTGGCCGACAAATTCGTCAAGGACGGCTGGAGCGTCAAGAAATTGCATCGCGAGATTCTGTTGTCCAGCGTCTATCGGCAGTCGTCCGATTACCGCGAAGACGTGCACCAGGCCGATGCCGAAAACCAGTTGCTGGCGGTATTCCCCAGACAGCGTTTGGAAGCCGAGCAAGTGCGGGATTCGCTGCTGGTTGCTTCCGGCAAGCTGGAGGACAAGGTCGGCGGTCCGAGCGTATATCCGCCGCTACCGTCGGCGATCAACACCAACTACGGGGTCAACAACGCCAATTTCAACGACAAAATGTGGCGGACTTCGAAGGACGAGAAGGACCATAACCGCCGCAGCTTGTACGTGTTCACCCGCCGCAGCATTCCGTATCCGATTTTGGATTCGTTCAACATGGCGTCGCCGCAGGAAGCCCACAGCAAACGCGAGGTGACCACCACGCCATTGCAAGCCTTGACGCTGTACAACAGCGAATTGATCTTCGACTGGTCCAAATCGTTGGCCGGCCGGGTCATCAACGAGGCCGGCGAGAGCGAAGAAGAACGGATTGCCAGACTCTACCAAATCCTGTTTGCCCGCCAGCCGAACGACCAGGAAAAAGAAGAGTTGCAGGCATTCTTGAACGAACAGGAAGGCGTGATTCGCGCCAAGGCCGCCAACGGTAAATTCGAAGTCAACGTGCCGGCCGGGGTCAAGGATAAACCGATCGGCGACCCGGTGCGGGCTGCCGCCTTCGTGGATTTGGTACACGTGGTCGCCAATTCCAACGAATTCATCTACCGGTTCTAACGATCACTGCAAACCTACGGGGCGCCGCCGGCGCCCCGTAGGGCCTTTGCCGACCAATAACAATCAAGAGGTTTACCCATGAATAACAAATCGCGACGTGATTTTTTAGTAAAAACCGGCTACGGCCTTGGCGGCTTGGCCGTTAGCGCCTTTTTGCCCGGCGGCGGCGTCATCGCCAGCGCGTTGGCCGAAGATGCCGCGCTGACCGCACTGACCGGCGGCAACCCGCTGGCGCCGAAAGCGCCGCATTTTCCGGCGAAAGCCAAAACCGTGATCTGGCTGCATATGGCCGGCGCGCCCAGCACGCTGGATTTGTACGATTACAAACCGGAATTGGTCAAACTGGCCGGCACCGGCATTCCGGCATCGTACTTGAAAGGCATCAAGACCAGTACCCAGGGCGGTATCACCAAACTGATCGCGACCAAGCGGACCTGGAAACAACACGGCCAAAGCGGCGCCTGGTTCTCCGACTGGTTGCCCCATCTGGCCGAGCAAGCCGACGATCTGGCGTTCATCAAGTCCAGTGTGACCATCGGCGCGACCCACGACATTTCGATCATGAAAATGAATACCGGCGGCTTGAATCCCGGCCGACCGACCTTGGGCGCCTGGATTCAATACGCATTGGGTTCCAACAACCCCAACCTGCCGGCTTACGTGGTGCTGTACAACGACAAGCGCGAGCCGCGCGGCGGCGTGACCAACTGGGAGTCCGGCTTCCTGCCTGCGGTTTACCAAGGCACGCCGTTCCGGCCGGGCAACTCGCCGATACTGCATTTGAACAATCCGCAATACGTCGTGGATACCGAAAAACGCAAGGCCCTGGATTTGTTGAAACGTTTGAACGAAGCCCATGCCGGCCGTTATCCGACGGATACCGAACTGCAAGCCCGCACCGAATCCTACGATTTGGCTTACCGGATGCAGGAAACCGCGCCGGAAGCCGTCGATTTCAGCAAGGAATCCGAAGCCACCAAAAAGTTGTACGGCCTGGACGAGGACATCACCAAACCTTACGGCGAATTGCTGCTGCGTGCCAGACGCTTGGCCGAGCGCGGGGTGCGCTTCATTCAAGTGGTGTCCGGTCCGACCGACATCAAAGGCGACAGCCGAGACTGGGACGCTCACCAAAACATCGAAGACAACCACAGCAAGCACAGCAAAATTATCGACAAACCGATCGCCGGCCTGCTGAAGGATCTGAAAGCCAAAGGCATGTTGGACGATACCCTGGTGGTGTGGACTTCCGAATTCGGCCGCACGCCGTGGAGCGAATCCGGCGACGGCCGCGACCACAACCCCTGGGGTTATACCCAATGGATGGCGGGCGGCGGCGTTAAAGCCGGTTACACCCACGGCGGCACCGACGATCTGGGCGTGCAAGCGATCAAGGGCACCGAAGTCGATACCTACGACCTGCACGCGACGGTACTTAACCAGCTCGGTTTGGACCACTTGAAGCTGATTTACAAATATCAAGGTCGATCCGAAAGGCCGACCGTGGTTTACGGCAAGGTGATTAAGGAGCTGATCGCCTAGGGACGCCGCCGTAGTTCGCTGCCACGCCAGCCGATCAATGCCGCGTGTCCGGTGTGGGGCACGTGGCGGCTGGTTTGGGCGGCAGGGATTTTTTGATTGGGGGATTTTTTAGCATGATACGCAAGACCTTGCGGATACTGGCCTTGACCTGGATTCTGGCGCCGGGAGCCGCGTTCGCCGAAGCCGAATTCGACTTCGAGGAATTGATGAAGGACGTCGAAACCAAGATCCAGAACGTGCAGAACAACATTTCAGCGCAGGATACCGCGACCGCCAGCGCCGAAACCAAACAATTGCAAGAGGCTTTTAAACTGGTGGAAGGCTATTTCGCCAAGCGCGGCGATGCCGCCGATGCGGTGGCCGACGCCCAGGATTACCAAAACAAGGCGGTATCGATCCAACACGCGTTGGGCGTCGGCGATTTGAACAGCGCCGCCAGCGTCGCCAACGATTTTTCCAAACAATGTCGCGGCGCCTGCCACGACAAGTACAAACCACTTTGACCGGAAATCCACTATGAAACCCGTTTTTTTGACCGGCCTGGCCTTGGCTTGGCTGTCCGCGTCGGCCGTGGCCGCGCTACCCGAAGGCCACCCGGCTCCGGCCATCGAGACCCAGGCATCGCAAGCCGGCAAGGCCTTCGCCTACTCGCTGGGCGACGCTTTAAAGAAAGGTCCGGTCGTCGTTTATTTTTATCCATCCGCCTATACCGGCGGCTGCAATATCCAGGCGCACAGCTTTGCCGTGAACCACGACAAATTCGCCGCCGCCGGCGCGACCATTGTTGGCGTGTCGTTGGACAGCATCGAGCGTCTCAACGAATTTTCCGCCGACCCCAGTTTCTGCGCCGGCAAGTTTCCGGTGGCATCGGATGCCGGCGGCTCGATTTCCAAGGCCTACGATCTGGCGGTACGCGATCCGCAGCCCGGCAAGACCGACAGTCGCGGCCAGGCTATCGATCATGGTTTCGCCGAACGTACCACTTTCGTCGTGACGCCGGACGGCAAGATCGCCGCGACGTTGGGCGGCTTGAAACCGGAAGAAAACGTCGCGCAAGCGCTGGCCGCCGTCGAGCGTTTGGCCGGCCAGCGCCACGCCGATCAGTGATCGGCCGGTCGGCGCGGAACCCTCGCGCCGCCAACGCCGCGCCGCGCCGCCGCCGCTTGGGCCGGCGTTGGCTGGCGCTCGGCGCGATGGTTCTATTGACCGCCGCGCCGCAGGCTTCGGCCGAGCGGGCCGGCGATCCCGCCATCGGCCGGCTGACTTCCGAGACCGAGCGCTGTCAGGAATGCCACGGCAGCGAGGGTATCAGCGTCGCCGACAAGATTCCCAACCACGCCGGCCAACCGGCGGATTACCTGGTCAAACAGCTGCGGGATTTTCAATCCGGCGCCAGGCAACACGAGACGATGACGGTGATGGCGGCCGATTTGGCGCCGGCCGACATCGTCGATATCGCTGCGTATTTTTCCGGGCGCCCGGCGCCGGCCGGCACTCTGAACGGAGAGCGATCGGCGGTTAAGATACTGGTCGAACAAGGCGACGACAGTCGCAAGGTTCCGGCCTGCTTCAGTTGCCACGGTCCGGCCGGGAAGGGCCGAGTCGCCGACGGCATCGCCTATCCGCTGCTCGGCGGCCAACGCTTGATTTATCTGCGTTCGCAATTGCGCAATTGGAAGTCCGGCGACCGCCGCAATAGCCCGAACGGGGTGATGAACCGGATTGCCGGCGCATTGAGCTACGACGAAATCGACGGGCTGGCAGCCTATTTGGCGGCGATGTAAAGATTGAGTATTGCCGCGATTATTCGCGACCAGAGGCTGTCGTAAACGGCCATCGCCTCGCGGAAGAGGGGTGGAGGGGTGAGGGGGATTGCAAGGTAATGCATTGATTTTATCTCCCCTCACCCTGCCCTCTCCCGCGAGGAGAGGGTTCTGTTTTGACTTTTACGACAGTTTCTATAACAAGGAGATGAAAATGAAGAAATCGTTGAACTGGTTGCTATACGAAACCCACCGCTGGCTGGGCGTGGTCCTGGCGTTGTTCATGTTCGTCTGGTTTGCGACCGGACTGGTGATCATGTATTCGACGCCGACCGCGCAAAGCCGCGCCCAACAACTGGCGCACGCCGAGGTCTTGCAACCCGAGTCCGGTTGGCTGAGCGTCGGCGAAGTCTGGCAACGTAGCGGCGCGCAACGCCAGGCCGCCGCCGAACAGCGCAAGGCCAAACCGGCCGGCGGCGAAGCCGCGCCTGGCAAGCCGGCCGGCGAGCCGGCGCTG
>NZ_LUUK01000100.1 GCF_001644025.1 Methylomonas koyamae | reverse complement strand
AAGGCGCTTTTTTTATGGGCTGGCGAGTTACAAGCTCCAGGTTCTAAACGTTCCGGTATCCAGGTGGATGAAATTCGAGTCCGGATAATAGCCCACTCCGCCGCGGTGCATCGCTACCGCCGCATTGTGGATGCGCCGCAGATCGAAGCGTTCGATGCGAATGTCGACCGCCCGGCCATACATATGGAAGCTGTTGTTGGCAACGCCCGAATGTTCGGCGTGCAATTTGGCGTTGGTTAACGGCGAGCGATAACCGCAAATCACATCGAACGGCTGACTTAGACCCAGCATTTGCTTGAGATCGTGTAATTGATCCAAAAGCTCCGGATCGATGGGGTGAACATCATCGGTGCGGTGGTCCCGCAGCAAAAAACTGATTTCGTTCAACGCATCGCTCAGATAGCGGCCTTTTTCAAAATAGGTCAGATTCAAGTGATCGCCGGTATGCGGATTTTGAAAAGCCAGCGAACGATGATTCACCAAGCGTCCCCGGTCCGCTAAAAACATCGGCTCGCGCGGGCCTGGCATCACCAAATCGCGTTGGATCGGTTGAATCTCCGAATGTACTCTACCGCCGTGATAACTATGCCGATTCGCATAGTGATATTCCGTCGTCACGCCGTGTTTTTTTCCGCCGTAAACGTCGTGTACCCGGCTGTTAGGCGCGCCATGCTGGTCCGCCGAAGCGAGACGGGCATGACCGTGATCCGGTCGCGCGGATTTAGCCGATCTGCTTGCTACCGTCATGTTTGATCCCCGGCTGGATCCAGACTTGTGAATTTCTCGCGCCGCCTTCGCGGCGTGTTTAGGTAAGCGCACCGCAGTTCTGCCGGCGGTTGCCGCGCCATGGTTGTGTTCCGATTTTGCCGCCGATTTTTTTGCGGCCTGCACCGCGCCGGGCATCGCTATAGATAAGACAGCGCCGACCGCGAAACGGCCGAAAAAACTACGACGAGAGAGTTCCACCTCGTCCTGTTTGCTGCTGTGATTTTCTAAGTTACGTCTCAGCATCCATCATCTCCCAATTTAACTTCGCTCGGATAGTTATTGATTCCGAAGGCCAAAACCCAAAAAGGTCCGGAACGATTATAGCACTGCATCACGGTTCTGGCCCGTTTTGTGGGAAACCGCGGCTCCCCTTCGGTGCGGCAATGGGTAGGAGCAGCTCAACGCGGCAGGTCTATCCGTTCGAAATATTTTTGCAAGTCGATCCGAATCGGCATGAAGTAAACGTGCAGATCGGCAATGGTGGCGGACGCGATCAGCTGGTTGGCGAAGGCAACGTTCCAGTCGTAATCGGGGCGGAAGTCGGCCGGAAATTTGACCTGGTTTTTGACTTCCCAATAATTCATCGACGCTTTGGTGGTGATTGGACTGATCCCGATATAGGTCTCCAGCCCCCGAACCTGCTCGGCATAAATCTCCACCATTCGGCTATCGTAGAACGGTTGCGAAAATAGCCCTGTCGCGCCGGCATCGGCCTTGCGCTGGATGTAGTCGCATTCGTCCCGCAGACCGTGCCGATGCGGGTCGAAACCGGCATAGATATTCAACTCGGGAAAACGCTGATGTGTCGCACGAATCAGATCCACGACATCGGTGTTGTAAAAAGCCCGCTTCAAGCCTTCCGGCGGATCGCCGGTGACCAGCAATACGCTGTCCAACTGGTACTGCTCGATGATCCGGTACAACTCGCCGCTCTCAATCTTGAAATCGATTGCTCGAAAATGCGGAACAAAGCGATATTTGCCGCGATCGATGCGAGTCGCCAATTCCCAACTACGGGTGTCGAAACGCTGGATATCCGGTATGTTGATGATATTGATACCGTTACCCAAACCTTGAACGAAAGCGTATTGTTCATCGAAAGCCGCAAGGCTTCTAGGCACTATTTCAAAAGAGATATTCATGGACGTTGCGTGCAGTGTTGAGCGTCGATTCGCCGCTACCGTTAGCACTTAGGCCGAACCAAAACTCAATCATCCTAGATGGCCTGCTCGGAGATTCGGCTGCCGGCGCTAGCGCTGGTTGCGATGTTAGGGTGTTGAAACGTTTGTTGGACGTTGAGTTAATGAATGTTAGGTTGGCGGCAGCGGATATTTAGGCATCTCCGACGGGGGGCAATACACACGCTACATCTGGCCGATTGATTCGGTATTCTAGCCGACTCCGGGACAAAAAACGCGTGCGAGACGGTTCGGAACTATTTTGCTAAGGGATGAATTGCTCGCGCGTCTGTTGCTGATGCTGCTGAATTGCCAACTGCAGCTTGTACGCCGCATAGTATTTGTAAATATTGCGCACGTACGTCGTGGTTTCCCAGCCTATTTTATCGGCGACGACCAATTCCAGGTTATTGAACCAGCGATTGGGGTCGAAGCCGCGCTTTTCCGCCTCGTGGCGCAGACGGGTGATGGCGCCGGGGCCGGCATTGTAGCTAGCGAAGGCAAAAAGCGTTCGGTCGTCGTCGCGGAACTCGATGTCGCTGAAGTAACGCACCATCAAATCGTCCAAATACTTTGCGCCGGCGTGGATGTTGGCTTCCAAACGCCGCACGTCGCCGACGTTTAGGCTCCTGCCGGTGGACGGCAATACCTGCATCACCCCAATCGCGCCGGTCGGTCCGCGCGCGCTCTGCCTCAGTTGCGATTCCTGAAAACCTTGGGCGGCAAGCATCAGTGGGTCGAAGCGGTATTGGTCGCCGTATTTTTCGAACAGCTTCAGCATATCGGCGAAACGCTGCCATTCCTGATCGGCGGTGTTGTTCCGGATTTGCTCGATGTTTTTATTGAAAGCCACGATGGTTTGTTCGATCAAACGATGTTTTTTGACATCATTGAAATAAAAGTCCCGCAGTACCGCCTGCAATTCGGGGCTTTGCTTGCGAAAAACCCATCCCGACTGTCCGGCGGAGCGCACCGCCACATCGGTCACGGTGATATTGGGCAAAACCTTGGCCCAAATATCCGCCTTCCAATCGTCGACGATGATGATGCCGACCAAGCCGGCATTCAGCATTTCCATTAAATCTTCGTCTTCAATCGCATCCGGTACGGTGACGATATTGACCGGCGCTTTTCCGGCGCTTTTCAGTCGGTCGTTCAACGCGGTCAGGCTGGCGTGGTAGCTGGACGACGGGCGGACATGCACGGTTTTGCCGCTTAAGTCTTCGACGTTAGCGATTACTTCGCCGCCCCGGCGAACCAGCACCAACTCGGAGATCGAATAGTCGTCGGGCGCCAGAAAGTCGACCAGATCAAGACGCTCCGGGGTTTTAGTCAGATCGGCGGCGACAATGTCTCCCAAACCGCGGTTGAGATCATCAATCAGCCGGTCGCGAGTCGTCGGCACGATTACGACGGTAATCGGCCGTTTGTGTAACTGCTTGGCGTATTGATGGTTAATGTAACGTTCGAAGTTACGCACCAGTTCGGCGGTTAAACCGCGCTCGCGACCCTTATCGTGAAAATATAGCGTCCGGCTGTGAGGCGCTAAAACTCGAATTAATCGCCGCTCCAACATTTGCGAGAAATCGCCGACCCAAACCTCGTTGGTCAGCGACAATTGCCGGGTCGAACCGGATGTGGACCGGTTCGGAAATAGGTCGGCATCGGCAAGCGCGGGTTGCGGCAACGCCAGACACAGTACAAACAGTTTCAGTATGAATTTCGGCATCGGACGATGAATAACACTGCTTTGAAATTATCGAAGATTGGCACTATACCGCGAGCTGGGGACAGGTGGGAACGTCGAGTTGGCATGCGGGTCCGCTTGATTTTCCGAATAGATTTCGTTGTCGAGTCAGCGTGGACGGCTAAGGTGCCGGGGTTACATCCGTTTCTAACTACTGGGCCTCGAATCCTTGCGTATCGGTAGACTGCCGCCTTCAGGCTACGGGGGTAATGCCGTAAATTACTCGGTCACGACTGGAATCTTGCCAATCTTCGATTGCCATTCCTTGGGAGCGGTGTCGTGTATCGACTCGCCCCGACTATCGACCGCCACCGTCACCGGCATATCCTCGACCACGAATTCGTGTACCGCTTCCATGCCCAATTCCGGAAACGCGACGACCCGCGCCTGTTTGATGGCTTTGGAGACCAAATAAGCCGCACCGCCGACCGCGATCAAATACACGGCTTTGTGCTTGGCGATGGCCGCTATCGCTTGCGGGCCGCGCTCGGATTTACCGATCATGCCCAGTAGGCCGGTTTTTTCCAGTACCGTGTCGGTAAAGCCGTCCATCCGGGTGGCTGTAGTCGGACCTGCCGGGCCAACTACCTCGTCGCGTACCGGATCGACCGGTCCGACGTAATAGATGAATTTATCTTTTAAATCGACGCCGTTCGGCAACGGTTCGCCTTTGTTTAATAGATCGACAATACGCTTATGGGCGGCGTCGCGGCCGGTCAGCAAAGTGCCGCTGAGCAGCAAGGTTTCGCCGGGTTTCCAATCGGCAACGTCTTGCTTGGTCAGACCGTCGATATTGACGCGGCGCGCTGTGCTGGCGGACTGGGTAATTTCCGGCCAATCGGATAATTTAGGTGGCGTCAGTATGGCGGGGCCTGTACCGTCCAAAACAAAATGGGCGTGACGGGTGGCGGCGCAGTTGGGGATCATCGCCACCGGTTTGTTGGCGGCGTGAGTCGGGTAATCGAGGATTTTCACATCCAGCACCGTGGTCAGGCCGCCCAAGCCTTGCGCACCGATGCCCAGCGCGTTGACTTTGTCGTACAACTCCAGCCGCAAGTCTTCCAGCGCATTGCTAGGGCCGCGCGCGATCAAGTCCTGAATATCGATAGAACCCATGCAAGCCTGTTTGGCCAAAATCATGGCTTTCTCGGCGGTGCCGCCGATGCCGATACCCAAAATGCCGGGCGGACACCAGCCGGCGCCCATGGTCGGCACGGTTTTCATCACCCAATCGGCGATGCTGTCGGCCGGATTCAGCATGACGAATTTGGACTTGGCTTCCGAGCCGCCGCCCTTCGCCGCGACTTCCACGTCTACTTTATCGCCCGGCACCAGCTCCATATGCACCACCGCCGGCGTATTGTCCTTGGTGTTGATACGCTTGCCGGCCGGATCGGACAGGATGGATGCCCGCAACACGTTATCCGGATGCAGATAAGCCCGCCGTACGCCTTCGTTGACCATTTCGCTAACACCCAGCTTGGCGTCCCAGCGTACCTCCATACCGATCTTCAAAAACACCGTGACGATGCCGGTGTCCTGACAAATCGGCCGGCGGCCCTCCGCGCACATCCGCGAATTAATCAGAATCTGCGCCATCGCGTCCTTGGCGGCCGGGCTTTGCTCCTTCAGATACGCCGTGTGTAAGGCGTCGATAAAATCCTGAGGATGGTAGTACGAGATGAATTGCAAGGCATCGGCGATGCTTTGGATGAAATCGTCTTGACGTATCGTTGTCATGGCGCGACTGAAAGCTAAAAATCAGCCGAAAATTTACCACGAAGAGCCGAGGGGCTGGGCACTTTTGAACGTGCCGGTATTTATCCTCTAGCTCGTCGATACGCGGGAGCCGCAAAATCGCCCCGCAACGCCACAGGAAGGACTGGATATTCCCGACATCGGCCAATACGGGTTGAAAGTGCGGCGTGCCGCTCTCGATGGTCTTGTTTGATTATCGAAGGCAGAAATCCGGCATATCGAAGAAGACTTCCAGCCGGTCCAGTTCGGTGTTGGCGATTTCCAGCGCGGCATCGAAAGTCGCTAAATCGCCGGATTGGGTGGCGATATCCAGCATCAAATCGCACATGGATTTGGTTTTGATCAGGGAGTCGCGTTGCCTCTCCAGTTCTTCTTGTTGCTCGTCTGTTATTAAGTAGATTTTCATGACAACTATCCTTTACCGTCTGCGGTCAGTCCAATGTCAGCATCGCCATTTTTCCGTGAAAGAATTTACGATTTGGCAATCCGGTTTGATTAAAAGTGTGATCAATTTTGCAATTATCGGCTTGTTGCGTATGGTCGCCTTGAAAGCGCCGGCCTGGAATTGTTCGAAGGTCCAGTGCGCGACCATGATGACGGTGCGGATGTCGGGAAGGTTTTTGACATGCGTCGGCGCTGGTTGGTGGGAACCGCGCGGTTCGCAACGCATTGAAACTATGGATGTGGAGTGTGAGGATTCAGTCGGGTGGACACCGCGCGGGCCGGCTCGCGCTGCAACCGGAATTTGCCAGTGCGGTTAAGGCCGGGCTTGGCGGCATTCGACTTACCGTACGACTTACGTTAGGCCTTGGGACTAACCAAGACCGTCCCCGCCCGCCGTTCTCAAATAGCCGCTTTTGATCGCTTGAGCCAGCTCGTGTACCGCCATCGCATAATGGGTGCTGTGGTTGTAACGGGTAATGACGTAAAAGTTGGGGTGTCCCAGCCGGTATTCGTCGCGGTCATGGTGACGGAGCAACAGCAAACTGAGCGGGTAATCGCAACTGCAGGATTCCGCCGGTTTCAGCCCCGCGTCAGTCAGTTTGTCCAGCGAATACCGGCTGTCGAAGCCGGTTTCCAAGTCGGCGGCGGGTTGGCCGGACGCGGCGGAAACCACCGGTTGACCGGCTTGCCAACCGTGTTCGGCAAAATAGTGGGCGACGCTGCCGATCGCGTCTTCCGGATTCCATAGATCGCGGCGGCCATCGCCGTTGAAGTCGACCGCCCATTGCAAAAAGCTGCTGGGCATGAACTGACCCAAGCCCATCGCGCCGGCGAACGAACCGACCGGCTTGCCGGGGTCCAAGCCTTCGGCACGGGTCATGACCAGAAAATTCTCCAGTTCGCCTCGGAAATACTCGCCCCGGCGCTGGTAATCGAAGGCCAAGGTGGTCAGGGCGTCGATGACGCGGTGATTGCCGACGAAACCGCCGAACGTGGTTTCCACCGCCAGAATGCCAAGGATGTACTCGGCCGGCACGCCGTATTCGCGGCTGGCGCGTTGCAGCGAGGATCGGTACTTTTGCCAGAAAGCGACGCCGGCGTCGATATGACGGGCGTCGAGAAATTGGGCGCGATAGCGGCTCCAGCCGCCCTTGGCCGGCTTGCCCTTCATCGCTTGGTCCGACTTGGCGAGGTAGTCCAGAGTCCATTGCTTGCGCTTGGCTTGGCTGAACAGGCCGTACAGATATTCGCGATGGAAGCCGTGCTTTTGGCTGATGTCGTCAATAAAACGGCCGAGCGCTGGGTATCCGGCGTAATCGCCGGATACCGAAGAGGCCCGATAGTTGCCGGGTTCGGCCAGCGGTCTTAAATCGGGTGTCGCGGTACGGCCGCGTTCCGGCGGCGCTTGCCGGGTTGGACTGTAAGCCCGCTCGGAGGGCGCGTTCTTGGAAATGGGTTGAGAGCTGCAGCCATCCAGCAGCGCAATCAGCAGGACGGCGGCGATTTTGTTGGCGCGCGGAGAATTCGGAGGTTTCAAAGGTCGGGTTACCCAATGTTATTTATACAGCGCGCCTCCGTCGTCGTCGTTTTCTTCCAGCATCATGTCCTTGACCTCGAAATTGACGTTTTCGGCGCCCAGTTTGATCATCAGGCGGACTTCGTTGCGGGAGTCGGCGGCGTGCAGCGCGTCTTCGTAGCTAATTTTACCGGCTGCGTACAAATCGTAAAGCGCTTGGTCGAAAGTCTGCATGCCGTGTTCGCGCGAATTCTTCATCAATTCCTTCAGTTTATGCACTTCGCCCTTGCGGATCATGTCCGACACCAGCGGGGTGTTCAACAGAATTTCGATCGCCGGATAGCGGCCCTTGCCGTCAGAGCGTTGCACCAGTTGTTGAGCGACGATACCACGCAGATTCAACGATAGGTCCATGAACAATTGGCTATGCATCTCCTCCGGAAAGAAATGCAGAATCCGGTCCAACGCTTGGTTGGCGTTGTTGGCATGCAAGGTACAAACGCACAAGTGACCGGTTTCGGCGAAGGTGATGGCGTGCTGCATCGTGTCGCGGGTGCGTACCTCGCCGATCAGGATCACGTCGGGCGCTTGCCGCAAGGTGTTTTTCAGCGCGACTTCGAAGGACTCGGTATCCAGGCCCACTTCGCGTTGCGTCACAATACAGCCTTGGTGCGGATGGATGAACTCGATCGGGTCTTCGATCGAAATGATGTGGCCGCTGGTGTTTTCGTTACGATGCCTAATCAGCGCCGCCAGCGATGTGGATTTACCGGTGCCGGTCGCGCCGACGAACATCACCAGACCGCGCTTATACATGATCAAGTCTTTCAGCACCGGCGGCAGGTGCAGTTGTTCGGCGGTCGGAATCGTGGTTTCGATGCGGCGTAACACCATGCCGGCCGAATCGCGTTGAGTAAAGGCGCTTACCCGGAAGCGGCCCAATTCACTGACACTCAGCGCGAACTGGCATTCCTTGGTATTCTCGAACTCGTCGCGCTGGCGTTGCGACATCACGCTGAGCACCAGTTTCATGGTTTGTTCGCTGTTCAAAACACCCTTGGATACTTCGACGACCTTGCCGTCCACTTTCATCGACGGCGCCCGGCCGGCGGTAATGAACAGGTCGGACGCTCTTTTCTCGACCATCAGCGCCAATAAGGCTTTAAAGTCCATGGCCCCTCCTTAACCTCAGCGGAACATATCTTTGTTGACCGCGCGCGTCATCGCCGCCTTCGCGGTGATCAAACCCTTATCAACCAGTTCCTTCAGGTTTTGATCCAGCGTCTGCATGCCGTCCTTGCGGCCGGTTTGGATCGCCGAATACATTTGCGCGACCTTGGCCTCGCGGATCAGGTTGCGAATCGCCGGCGTGCCGACCATGATTTCGTGCGCGGCGATTCGGCCGCCGCCGACTTTCTTCAGCAGCGTTTGAGAAATCACCGCTTGCAAGGATTCCGACAGCATGGCCCGGATCATGTCTTTCTCGGCGGCGGGGAACACGTCGATAATCCGGTCTATGGTTTTCGCGGCCGAGGTGGTGTGCAGCGTGCCGAACACCAAGTGGCCGGTTTCCGCGGCGGTCAGCGCCAGCCGGATGGTTTCCAGGTCGCGCATCTCGCCGACCAGGATGATGTCGGGGTCTTCCCGCAAGGCCGAGCGCAAGGCTTCGTTAAAACCCAAGGTATCGCGGTGAATTTCGCGTTGGTTGATCAGCGATTTCTGGCTTTCGTGAACGAATTCGATCGGGTCTTCGACGGTCAGGATGTGCGCGTAATCGTTGGTGTTGATGTGATTGATCATCGCCGCTAGCGTCGTCGACTTACCGGAACCGGTCGGTCCGGTCACCAGGATCAAGCCGCGTGGTTTGGTACACAGTTCCGCGAAAAATTTCGGCGCGTCCAAATCTTCCAACGTCAGCACCTTGGACGGAATGGTCCGGAACACGCCGGCCGCGCCGCGATCCTGATTGAAGGCGTTAACCCGGAACCGCGCCACGCCAGGCAGCGCGAACGAAAAGTCTGTCTCCAGAAACTCTTCGTAATCCCGGCGCTGCTTGTCGTTCATGATGTCGTAGATCAGCGCGTGGACTTCCTTGTGATTGAGCGGCGGGATGTTGATCCGCCGGATGTCGCCGTCCACCCGGATCATCGGCGGCAAGCCGGCGGACAAGTGCAGGTCCGAGGCCTTGTTTTTAACGGAAAAAGTCAGCAATTCTGCGATGTCCATGGGGCGGGGTCCAACGAAAAAAGGTGGTGGGCAAAGGATAGTACAAAATCCGAATCGGCGGCGGGGATGCGCGCCGAACCCGCCGGAAACGACAGGCTTGGACGTCACGATGCCGCGAACCCTGGCCGCCGGAATGGTTGCGGCCCTGAAGGCCCGGCCGTTGTTTTTGAATGCGGGGTTCAGGCCCGAGGGCTCGCGTCATCCGTCTGGAACCACTGAAGGTGATTCCTCGGCGGGTTTACTGTTGCTCGGCGCAGCGTATACAGAGCGCGGCGTAGGGCAACGCGGCCAGCCGGGCGGGCTTGATCGGCTCGCCGCAGCGTTGGCAGATGCCGTAGGTGCCGGCGTCGATGCGGATGATCGCTTGCTTGATTTTTTCGACTTCGTCCCGAGTGACGTTGCCGATGGCATCCAGCACTTCGTCGTTCTCGGTTTGGGTCGCTTGTTCGGAAAAATCGCGGTCCAGCGCTTGGTCGATGTGCTTAACGTCGTCGGTAATTTTACCGAGGCGGTCGTCCAGCTCTTCCAGCATGTTCAAAAGCTGGTCGCGCACGTCGTCGTAGTCTTTCATAAGCGTCTCCGCGGTCCGGCCGGATCGCATGGGTGTTGGGGCTGTCGGCTTTATACAACGAAGCCGATGGCGGGTGCAACCGGGCTGGACTATACTCGGCCGCAGCCCTTTCGCTACCGACATTTCTCCGATGGATCTCGCCCTCGAACGCTTATTGGACACCGCTAACCGGATTATCCTCGGCAAGCCCCGCCAAATCCGGTTGGCGGTTTGCTGTCTGCTGGCCAGAGGACATCTGTTGATCGAGGACATTCCGGGCGTCGGCAAAACCACGCTGGCGCACACCCTGGCCAAACTGTTTGGGATGGAGTACCAGCGCATCCAGTTCACCAGCGACATCTTGCCCGCCGACATTCTCGGCTCGTCGGTGTTCGATGCCAATCGCCAGAGTTTTACGTTTCACGCCGGACCGATTTTCAAGCAAATGGTGCTGGCCGACGAAATCAACCGGGCCACACCCAAGGCCCAAAGCGCGTTGCTGGAGGCGATGGAAGAGCGTCAGGTCACGATAGAAGGCAAGACCTATCCGTTGCCGCGGCCGTTTTTCGTGATCGCGACCCAGAATCCGGCTCACCAGATCGGCACTTTCCCGCTGCCGGAATCGCAGGTGGATCGGTTTTTGATGCGGATCGAACTGGGTTATCCCGATCGCCAGGCCGAACGCGAATTGCTAAGCGGCCGTCCCCGGCATGCCTTGATTGACAATCTGCCGGTGGTGATCGGCGCCGGCGAATTGCTCGAAATGCAATTGGCGGCGACCGAGGTTCACGTTTCGCCGGCCTTGCTGGATTATCTGCAAGGCATCTTGGATTTCAGCCGGCACCACCCGGATTACGCCAGCGGCTTGTCGCCGCGCGGCGGATTGGGCTTATTGGCCGCTGCTAGGGCTTGGGCGTTTCTGGACCGGCGCAAGGCGGTCTTGCCGGAAGACTTGCAAGCCGTGTTGCCGGCGGTGGCCGGCCATCGCTTGCAGGCGGGGGTTGTCGATTCGGCGGCCACCGTCGCGCCGATACTCGAACAAGTTGCCGTGTTGTGAGCCTGAAGCTGTCGGAACGCTTTCGCCTGTCCCGCTTCATTCGCGGCGAAGCGCCGTCCGGCGACGCGATAGAACTCAATCACCGGCGCATCTTCATTATTCCCAACCGGCGGGGATTGTTGTTCGTTGGCTTGATCGGCGTGCTATTGCTGATCGGCTACGTTTACGGCAACAACCTGTGCTACTTGTTGGGGTTTTTGTTGGCCGGCGTTTTTTTCGTGACGATACTGCATACCTATCTGGCGCTGGCGGGCTTGGTGGTGCGGGCCGGGCGGGAGGCACCGGTATTCGCGGGCCAACCGGCCGCTTACGCTTTTACGCTGGAACCGGGACGGCGACCTCGTCCAAATCTCGAGTTGAGTTTGCGGAGTCGCTTGACAGTGGAATTGCCGGCCGAACAAAGCCGTACCGTCACGTTATTCGAGACTGCCGCCCTGCGCGGACGGCGCCAACCGGGCACTTTAACCGTCAGCAGTAGTTATCCGCTGGGTATATTTCGGGCTTGGTCGCCGTTGCGTTTCGATAGTCCATTGCTGGTTTACCCTAAACCGGCCGAGCCGGGCGCGCCGTTTCCCGAGCAAGCCGGCGGCGACGGCCGGGCAGGCTATCGGGCGCGCGGCGGCGACGAGTTCAACGGATTGCGGGCCTACCAACTCGGCGATACCCTGCGGCAGATCGATTGGAAGACTTACGCCAAGGGCCAGGGCGTGCATAGCAAACAGTACGGCGGCAATACCGCCGCCGAGCTGTGGCTGGATTTGCAAGCGGCGTCCGGCCACCATTTGGAGGAACGCTTGAGTTTGCTGTGCCGCTGGGTGGTGGACGCCGAACATGCCGGCCTGCGTTACGGCTTGGTGCTACCCAATCTGCGCCTGGCGCCCGATCGCGGTACCCAGCATTATCGGCGCTGCTTGGAAGCGCTGGCGGTGTTCGGCGTATGACCGACTATTTACCCGACCGCCTGCTCTGGTTTGTGTTGGCATCCACCGGCCTGATCGTGTTGCCGCACGCCTGGCACGTGCCGCTGCCGCTGTTCGGCTTTTTCCTGTTGCCGCTGGGTTGGCGATGCGTCGGTATCGGCCGGCCGGACTGCTTGCCTGGCAAGTGGCTGTTGTTCGCGCTGACCGTGGCCGGGCTGGTCTTGTTGTTCAGTCAGCAGCGCGGCGTGTTCGGCCGCGATGCCGGCACCGGTTTATTCGTGGTGTCGCTGGGCTTGAAATTGCTGGAAATTCGCGGCCGGCGCGACGTCTACGTGATCGTGTTTTTGTCGTTCATCGTCGCCGCCACCCAATTTCTTTACGAAGAAAGCATCTTGATGGCCGGCTATATTGCGCTAGTCTGCGTCCTAGGCTTGGCGACCTTGATTACGTTGAACAGCCGGACGCCGCGCACCGGCGCGGCGCTGTGGAGTGCCGGGCGCTTGATCGCCCAGGCTGTTCCGGCCGCGCTGGTGTTGTTCGTATTGTTTCCGCGACTGGAGGCGCCGCGCTGGAGTTGGTTGCAGGATACCGACAGGGCCAGGAGCGGCTTGAGTAATAAGCTGGAGCCGGGCGCCATCGCCGAACTGAGTCTGTCCGGCGACCTGGTGTTCCGGGTGAAGTTCGCGGGCGAGCTGCCACCGGCCCATCTGCGTTACTGGCGCGGGCCGATTTACGCCTTCACCGACGGCGTGGTTTGGCAGCAATTGCCCTACGCCGGTCGCGGCGAAGGCGATCCGACCTTTGATTCGACTCGGATTTACGACTACACGCTGTTGATGGAGCCGCAAAACCAGCATTGGGTCTACGCGCTGGATTTGCCTTACCGCTACCCGCCCGAATTGCGCCGCAACGGCTTGTACCAATTGCTGGCCGACAATAACCCCGGCGAACGCGCCGAATATCGGCTGGCGTCTGCCCCCAACTACCGGACCGGCGACCTCGACGACTCGGGACGCCGGGAAAACCTGCAACTGCCGGGCAAGCTGGCGCCCAGGATCCAAGCGCTGGTCGAGCGCTTGCGCGACGGCGATGCCGATCCGGAACGCTTCATCACTCGACTACTCGGGTATTTTCGCGAGCAGAATTTTCGTTACACGCTGACGCCGCCGACTATGCCGGTCAAACCGATCGAAGCGTTTTTGTTCGACCACCGGGCCGGCTTCTGCAGTCACTACGCGACCGCGTTCGTTTACGTGTTGCGGGCGGCGGGCATTCCGGCGCGGGTGGTGGGCGGTTATCAGGGCGGCCAGTTCAACGCGGTCGGCGGCTTTCTGGAAGTCCGCCAAGCCGACGCGCATGCTTGGGCGGAAGTCTGGCTGGCGGAACGCGGCTGGGTGCGCTTCGATCCAACCGCCGCGATTGCCCCGGAGCGCATCGAACGCGGCGTCGATATCGACCTGCAGGTTGCCAGCGGCGCGGTGAACTTTCGGGCCGCGAATTTCGATCCCAGGGCGCTGAGCTGGCTGCAACGCGGCGCTCAATTGTGGAGCAACATCGATTATCAATGGCAGCGCTGGGTCATCAATTACGATAACGCCAGTCAGCGCGAATTTCTGTCGGCGCTGGGGATCCAGGATTGGTTGACGCTGGCCTACTGGCTGTTTGCCAGTTTGGCCGGCATCGGCGGGCTACTGGCCTGGCGTTTGTTGAAACCCTTGCGTCGGCGCCGGGACCCGGTCGCCGAGTTGTACAGACGCTTCGTCGCGCGCTTGGTCAAAGCGGGATTGATGGCCAAACCGGGGTATGGTCCGAGCGAATTGGCGGATCAGCTTCGCCGGCTAAGACCCGATTTAGCCGAACCGGCCGGCCGCATCGCCGAAACGTTTAACCGCCTGTATTTCGAGGAAACCGGCGAAGACGTCGATCTAAGCGATTTGAAACGGCGGATCGACGCTCTACGCTGATCGGCCCGGATCGGCCCGTTTTAGGGCTGAGTCGCCGGCTTGGCGGCCGGCACCGGTTTAACGACCGGCACGTCGCCGCTGGTGGGTGCCGGCGGCGGTGGGGTTTGGGCCTTGGCTTGTTGGGCTTTTTCGGCTTGGAGTTCCTTGTTGCCTTCACCGTACATCACGGCCGACGTCATGAACAGGCCGGTGCAAACAAAGATGATCGGTAAGCGGCCGGGTTTGTCCATCCAAAATAGCAGCCACTTAGGCTTGATCAAACCGACCAGCAACAGGACTAAGGTAAGAATCAGGAGGTTGAAGCTGTAGTAAATCAGAGTGTTCATGTATCCGGGTTGGTTAGCGGCAGGTGAAAGAAACCTATATTATTACCAGGCTTAGGATCGGCAATCATAAAAAAATTACATCAGCCTCGGGAGGCAGTTATGGGCGGTTTCGGTTTATTCGTGACAGTGTTGTTCTTTTTCGCCATTTTGATGGTGTTCATGAGCGTCAAATCGGTGCCGCAAGGCATGGAATACACGGTCGAGCGTTTCGGCAAGTACACGGCGACCTTGACGCCGGGTTTGAACATCATCGTCCCCATCATCGATCAGATCGGCAGAAAATTGAACATGATGGAACAAGTCATTGACGTGCCGTCGCAGGAAGTCATTACCAAGGACAACGCCATGGTGCGGGTGGACGGCGTGGTGTTCTACCAAATCATGGATGCCGCCAAGGCGGCTTACGAGGTGAATTATCTGGATGTGGCGATTATCAATCTGGTGATGACCAACATCCGCACCGTGATGGGTTCGATGGATCTGGACGAATTGTTATCGCGCCGCGACGAGATCAACGCCCGTTTGTTGGCGGTGGTCGACGACGCGACGACGCCGTGGGGCATCAAAGTCACCCGGATCGAAATCAAGGACATTGCGCCACCCAAGGATTTGGTCGATTCGATGGCTCGGCAAATGAAGGCGGAGCGGGAAAAACGCGCGCAGATTTTGGAAGCCGAAGGCTTGCGGCAGGCGGAAATTTTAAAAGCCGAGGGTTTGAAACAGAGCGCGATTCTGGAAGCCGAAGGCCGCCGCGAAGCGGCGTTTCGCGAGGCCGAAGCCCGCGAGCGCTTGGCGGAAGCCGAGGCCAAGGCCACGCTGATGGTGTCCGAAGCCATCGCCAAGGGCGACGTGCAGGCGATCAATTTTTTCGTCGCGCAAAAATACATCGAGTCCATCAAGGAGATCGCCACCGCCGACAACAGCAAGCTGATTCTAATGCCGCTGGAAGCCTCCAGCGTGATCGGTGCCTTGGGCGGTATCGGCGAATTGGCCAAGGAAGCTTTGTCCAAAAAAGGCTAGTGCGATGAGCGAATTCGACATCGTGTTCTGGTATTGGTGGGTGGCCGCGGTCGCGTTCCTGGGCTTGGAGATTTTGGTCAGCGGTTTCTTCTTTTTGTGGCTGGCGGTGGCGGCTTTCGTGACCGGCGCGTTGTTACTGGTCGTGCCGGTGATGGGATTTAACGTGCAAGTGCTGCTGTTCTCGGCGATGGCGATCGCGGCGGTACTGGCTTGGCGCCGTTACTCCAGCGCCAAATCGCAAACCAGCGATCATCCGCTGTTGAACCGGCGCGGGGCTCAATACGTCGGCCGTACCTTCAATTTGGTGGAAGCCATCGAAAACGGACAGGGCAAAATCAAGGTGGACGACACGATCTGGAAAGTCCACGGCGACGATTGCCCGGTGGGCGGTAAGGTCAAGGTAGTCGCCGTCAACGGTACCGTGTTCGACGTGGAAATCTGTCGCTAGCTACCCCCCAGTGAGGGGATTGCGATTTTTAACCCAGGGTGAGCTTCAATCCGCCAATAGTTTGCCCTGGGTGCTCGTTATCGTTCACGGGCTTAACGCTGAAGAATTTGTCCAAAAACAACGAGGTAGTCTCGGCGTGGGTGTTCAAGGGGCCGAGACCGCAAAAATCGATCTGAAGCAATCCTGAATCTCTTAGCAATTTGGCGGATTCCGGATGCCAGTCGGAGTTATCGAGAATAATCAAACCACCTGCTCTTAAATGCTTTAATGCGTTGTTTGCGCAAGCGTAGCGCGTCCTGAAACGAGATTCGCCGTCGACAATAATGACGTCGAACTGGCCGAAATTATTCAAAGCCTCCGCGTAATCGCCAAATGCTTGACTATATTCATCCCCATCTATTGCGACAAGTATCGGTGTGGTGTTGTCCGGTAAGACATTGGAAGACAAGATTTTGTCGTACCAGACCCGTGAGCCCTCCAGGCTCACGACCGATTTAGACCGGCCGGCCCACCATCGGGTCGAATTGCCGCAACCGAATTCAAAGACTTCCGCTTCTGAAAAATCCCATTTCGCCAGTTGTTCGATGGCCGGATAGGTGTACCAGGGGAGCGGATTACCTTCGCGGTCGACGCACATGGTTTCGCGAAGCGAACGCAAATACCCTCTATGAGTTCCAACCGCGCTGCAAGTGTACAAATACTGCTCCAACTCAGATGCGCTAAGCCTATCGTCCAGCAGATTACAGTGTTTAAGTATTCGGTACTTCTTTGCCAATTCAGGCAAGTATTTTATCTTTTTGAATAATTTTTCCATTTTCAGACCTGCTGTCAAAGTAATATTTATAGCCAACGCGGCGGCCTGTCTGGAATCTCCTCGCTAATTCCGAAGGAAATTTCCCATTCCGATGGACGACGCAAGTGATCGAGGAAAAATCAATCATCAAATAAACAACTTGCCGGACATTCAATTTCCGACGCCAATTATGATCGGAAATCAAACCGCTAAACTATCTACTTTTTAACGTAAAGATCGGTAATCGTCCCTTCTATCATCTCCGCCGCGAACGCAAACGTCTCCGACAAGGTTGGGTGCGGATGGATGCTCAGGCTGACGTCGGTGGCGTCCGCGCCCATTTCCAGCGCCAATACCGCTTCCGCCACCAATTCGCCTGCGCCGGGGCCGGTGAAGCCGGCACCCAGGATTCGCCCGTTGGTTTTGTCGGTCAAAATTTTAGTGATGCCTTCGCTACGTCCCAAGGCTAACGACCGACCGCTGGCGGCCCACGGGAATACGGCTTTGTCGTATTCGACGCCTTGCTGTTGCGCCTGGTTTTCGGTCAATCCCATCCAGGCCACTTCCGGATCGGTGTAGGCCACCGACGGAATCGTCAACGCATCGAAACCGGCTTTATGGCCGGCAATGGTTTCGGCGGCGATTTTGCCTTCGTGAGTGGCTTTGTGGGCCAGCATCGGGTTGCCGACGATATCGCCGATCGCGAAAATGTGGCCGACGTTGGTGCGGCCCTGTTTGTCGACCGGAATAAAGCCGCGTTCGTCGACCGTAACGCCTGCTTTATCGGCGTCGATTAGTTTGCCGTTCGGCCGACGGCCGACCGCGACCAGCACCGCGTCGAAAGTTTCGCTTTCCGGCGCGTCCTTACCTTCCATAGATACCTTAATGCCAGCGTCGGTGGCTTCCATCGCTTTCACGCTGGTTTTCAGCCACAGATTGTCGTATTGCTTTTTGATCTTACGTTGCAGCGGCGTGACCAAATCCTTGTCGCAGCCGGGGATGATTTGGTCCATCAACTCGACCACGCTGATTTTCGAACCCAACGCGTGATACACCGTCGCCATTTCCAGACCGATGATGCCGCCGCCGACGATCAGCAGCTTCTCCGGCACGAAGTTCAAGTTCAACGCATCGGTCGAATCCCAGACGCGCGGGTCGTCGTGCGGGAAACCGGGAATTTTAGTCGGCTGCGAACCGGCGGCGATGATCGCGTTATCGAAAGTCACGGTTTGGCTGCCGGACTCATTTTCGACGGTCAGACTATTGGCCGAAGCGAACTTGCCGACGCCGTTGATCACGGTGACTTTGCGCTGTTTGGCCAGCTTCGCCAAACCTTGATTCAAACCCTGGCTGACGCTTTGCTTCCAGCCGCGAATTTTATCCAAATCGACTTGCGGCTGGCCGAAGCTGACGCCGTGTTCGGCCATCGCCTCGGCTTCGTGAATGATTTGCGCGGCGTGCAACAAGGCTTTCGACGGAATACAACCGACGTTCAGACAAACGCCGCCCAGCACCGGATAGCGTTCGACCAGGACCACCTGCTTGCCCAAATCGGCGGCGCGGAAGGCCGCCGTGTAACCGCCGGGGCCGCCGCCCAGGACCAGAACTTCGGCGTGAGTTTGTGTATTGCTCATGAAATGGAACTCCTAAATGACGAAATCGGTGAGGCGTGCCAGCTGATGCCGAAACGGCGCCAACGCTTAAAGGCGATTTTACAGCTTACCGCGACGGATCAAAAACTAAACTAAGGCCTTTCGGTAAAACCTGCGTCAGCTACCGGCGGCACTCGAGAGCCAGATGCCCTGACGCGCTGAGCATCAGACTAAGGGTAAGGATCAGCCGGGTTTCGGGGGGAACCCGGTCGGAATCGCGGGGCGACTTTCGAGACTGGGTTTTAACGGATGATCCGTAGGCGAGGACCTGTGGCGTGGTATTCCACATAATCGAAGGCGTTTGGACACCGGTCTGTCCGTACTTTTTCGGCACAAACAGACAAGTGCTCGTCGGGTCCTTATACCCTCGGGCCGGCTACGGCACGCCCGCTGGCAGCGTATACACCGCTTGGGAGGTTTCGCCGATCGTCGCCAAAAAGGCCGACATGTCGGGCGCCGAACCGGACGTGTAGTAAGTGGTGGCGCTGGCTGGTCGCCGAGGCGCGGTGGCGGCCGGCAGAACTCGGGCGAGTTGCCGGGCGATGGCGTCGGAAGGCTCGACCACCGCGATCGTCGGTCCGGCAATCCGCGAAATTTCCGAAGTCAGAAACGCGTAATGCGTGCAGCCCAGCACAATGGTATCGGCGCCGGCGGCAATGCCGGGTCTGATGAATTTGTCCAACAGATCTAAGGTTGCCGCGCTACCAAATTCGCCGCGTTCGACCTGGTCCGCCAAACCCGGACACGGTTGCAGGATCACGTTAACCTCCCGGCCGTAGGCGCTGCACAGTCGGGCGACCGACGCGCTCCGGATCGTGTTGGTGGTGGCCATGACCAACACCACCTTGGATTGCGTGATTCGCGCGGCCGGCTTGATGGCCGGTTCCATCGCGACGATCGGCAAGCCATGCAGTTTGCGTAGCTGTTGGGCGGCGACGACGCTGGCCGTGTTGCAGGCCAGGACCAAGGCTCGCGCGCCGCGTTGCACCAGGAAGGCGGCGATTTGCCGGGCGCGCGCTTCGATGAAGTCCGGCGCCCGGTCGCCGTAAGGCGCGTGGGCATTGTCCGCGACGTAAACGAAGGATTCGTTTGGCAACTTTTCCCGTAAGGCGCGCAACACCGACAGTCCGCCGATGCCGGAGTCGTAAACGCCGATCGGCGCGGAACAGGTTTCGGAGGTGGGCATGATCGAGCTAAGGCTCCCAATTGGCGAACCGTGAATTTTCGCACATTCACTGAAAAACGCTCGCGCGGAATCCTGTCTTGGGCTTACCCAAGCGCTTTGCCGCTACTGCCCGAGGTCTACCCGGCGAAATTAAATTGCGGCCTCCTAGCGGTCCCGTTAGTCGCCGCACCCCGCCTTGCCGGACTTGATGTCGGCAAGGCTGCAAGCACCGAAACCAAGCAATTGGCTGTCCAACAACGCCACTTTGACCGAACGTCCGGCTGCGGAATCGTCGGTTTGCTGCTCGGCGGCCGCTTCGTTTGTCGACGCTGACCGGCTGGCGGCGGCCGCTGCCGCGCCGGCATTGTCGGGCATGGTCGGGAGCGCCAGGATTTGGCCGAATCCGATACTGCTTCCCAACACCTGAATATTGCTGGCGCCGATCACGGCGGTGGCGGCAATTGTCACGTTCTGCCCACCGATACCTGCCTCGCCGGCATCGACGACGCCTTTCGGCGCGGCCAGCACGACATTGCCTATCCTATCGCTGTTATAGCCCGACTGCGCCCGAATACCGCTGCCGGAAATCGTCGGCGGAAATTCGACGATCAGTTGGCTGGTGGATTTGTCGATGCTGATTCTTGGCGCGGCGGTCGCCAAGGCCGCTTTGGCGCCGCGGCCCGCGTCGATATTGCCCTCGGAAGACCAGACGGTAATGTCGCCGCCGGCCAATGTGAATACCCGTTGCTGGTTCACCTGCAAGTCGTTTTTGACCAGGATGTTGATGTTGCCTTCGCGCTGAGCCATGATGCCCAGATCGGCTTGGTCGGCTTTACCGCCGGTAAATCCCGAAGCCAGGCCGACGTTGATCATGCCGCCCGGCGCCAACAGATTGACGTCGCCGCCTTGCACGGTTTGAATCCGGCTAAAGAACAACTTGATGTCGCCGGCCGGCGCGTCCGGGAACAACAGAGCGATCGCGTCGTAACCGCGTTGGTAGGCCGCCTGCTGCTTGGCGCCCGTCGTCATCGCCGCGGCCTTGGCCGAGGCGCGAATTTCGTCGAACAACACCGCCAACGCGATTTGTAGCCGGCCGATCGGCGTGGTTTGTTGCTCCAAGGAAGCGCGCAAGCTTTGGTAGTTGCCGGACACGACATAGGTGTTCAGGAAGTCTTCCAGCGGCGCGGTGGAGTCGGAGAAGCGGTTGCCCGCCAACACGCTAATGTCGGCGCCTTGACTGGGTAGCGCGACGTTGTGCAAATTGCCGACCGAGATAATGCCGCCGGACACGCCCAAGTCGATATTGCGACCGGCCCACACGTTTAACAGGCCTGGTCCGGCCAGTTCGATCTGGGCGATGGTACCGTTAAACTCGCCGGTCGTCGGGTTTCTAATCAATTCGTACAGAATATCGCGGCCGGCACTGATGCTGCTGACGTCGTCGGCGTGCAAATTCTGCATGGCCACGCCCAAATTTTTAAAGTCCAGTCCGGCGTAAAAGGTCGTGGCCTTGGCGGTAATCACGCTGGCGGACCCGATACCGACGATGCTGCCGTGCGCGGCAATCAGCCGATTCGAACGGCTGTCGTTGGCGTGGACCGATACATCGGCGTGTTCGGGCCAATTGCCGCTGGTATTGGTCGGAGTCAGCACGGATGGCAACAGGTTGGGATCGGCATCCAGTTGGCGGATTTCGCTGCTGCTCAGCGTGTCGATGCCCAGGGTCAGGTTGCCCCAGGCAGCCAGATCCAGCGTGCCGCCGCTACTCGGAAACAGCAACATCGAATTGTGGATGTTGATGTCGCCGCTGAGCGCGTGGCCGGTCAGATTGCCGGGATAATAATTGGACATCAACTCAGTCGCCGCCAGACTAATATAGGTTTGCGGATCGCTGTTGGCGGTTGGGAAGGTTTTAGCCAGTTCGTTGATCAGTTCCGCATCGTTGTTAAAATCGATATCACCGGCCAGCGTTTGTAGCGCAATACCACTGCCGGGGCCGTAATTGAAAAAGTAACTGTTGACGATGGTGGTATTGGACGCCGGGTTATTGGCGGGTGGGACGCCGAACGGATTGACAACCGCGCCGACCGCGATACCGGTTGCCGCTTGCACGTTAAACACCGAATCGCCGATCGCGAAAATCGGCCCGGCGGCGTAGCCGACGCTGCCTTCCGGGGCGTCCGGATCGGCTCGGCTGGCGGTAATCGCGCCGCCCGCCTTCAGGTTTGCGTTGCCCTTGTCCACAAAAAACACCCCGCCGGCAATATCGCCACCCGCCCGCAAGTTCAGGTCGCCGCCGCCGCGAATCAGCGGCGGGCTTTCGGCGATGTTACCGTCGGCATCGACGGCGCCGGTCAGCTTGGCCGAGGTCGGCAGCATCACCGACAAATTCAGAATGTCGCGGCCGGCGTTGACGTCGATAGTCCCGCCGCCCAGTGCGCCGAGGTTTTCCCGGAAGCCGAAGCTCTGATTTTGGCCGTTAAAGGTAGCCGGCGCGTCGAAGGCGATACCCCAGGCCGTGGCGCCGGTCAACGTCCCATCATTCGCCGGCGATGAGACGCTGCCGCGTTGCAGCCAGTCGCTGAGAAACTGCGAACTGACTGCGCCGATGATGTCGCCGCCGGCCTTTAACGACAGGTCGCCGCCGGCAAGCGGATATTCGACGAAAAACTCGTTGCTGACGGTGAAGCCGGTCAAACTGCCATAGCGGTCGACCGTGTCGGCGCGGCCCATCGTGTAGATCGCCGAAGTCCAATCGGTCAGCTTGATATTGCCGGCGGCGGCAATCTCGATGTCGCCGGTGCCGGTCCGAATGCGGCTGTTGGCGCCCACCGTCAAATTGCCGGTGCCAAGAGCCGGCGCACTCAGCAAGCCCATCAGATTCGCGCTGGACAAATCGGCGCCGGCCACCAGTTGGTAGCTCCAGGATGCGCCGGTTTGCAGGACTTCCCGGCTGCCCCAGGCGCGGCTGGTGTCTAACAACGCGTTCAATTGTTTGCCGTCGTAGCTGGCAATGCCGTCCGACAGGTTTTGATTGATGTCCAAATTTTCGGCGGCGCGAATCACCAACAGGCCTGGTACTTGTTCGGCCCCGAAATGCCAATCCTGGCCGTTGGCGTAAGGCAAGGCCAAGTCCCAACCGTTGAATTCGGTCAAGCCGCTCAGCGTGCGCGGGTTGGCGTTAGTACTGCCCTTGAAAAACAGGGTTCGATACGTGGGCGAGTTGGGATTGGCATCGAAATAATAGGTTCCGGCATTCAACGCGCAATTGGTCAGCGTGCAGGGAATGTTCGACGAGGCCGGCGAAAAGTAGCTGTATTCCTTACTCACGCTGCCATCGGAATTTAAGCGGCGCAAGGCCTGCACAGCGCCGGCGATATTGTCCAACTTGGTTCGCCAGACACCGGCACTACCGACCCTGGTCCAGGTTGCTGTCGCCAAATTCTCGGACAAATTCAGATCCAGACTGCCGCTGCCTTGCACGTCCAATCCGGGCTGTAGCGTAAAGCCGCCCAAGCGCCCGCTCAAATCCGCGTTGTCGGCGGCGGCGGTCATGAAAACGCGGGTATCGTCGTACCATTGCTTGATTTGGGCGTTGGTGATGGTGTCGGTCGCGTAATGGGCCATCGCCGCGACTTTCAGGCTGGCGGCGCCGGCGACGCTGCCGGCGGCAATATCGACCGCCGCGTCGTCGTCGCCGTTTCGATTGACGATGACCTCCACGTCGCCGCCGGCCCCGCCGCCGCTGACATCCAGCGCGGCGCCGGCGGCTATCGCGACACCTTCCAGCCCGTCGCCGTCGGCATCGGTCGAGGTCAGCGTGATCGAACCGCCGGCCTTATCGGTGCCGCTGGAAACCGCGCCGAGTTTGGCGCCGGCCAGTATCGCCAACGCGTCGCCGGCCGCCAGTTGCAATTTGCCGGCTTGGGCGCCGCTGACGCTTAGTTCGCCGGCGACCGTCAGCGAACCGCTGCCGGCGGCCAGCGTGATGTTGGTGGCTTGCAGGCTTTGGCCGGCGGTGATTGTGATGTCGCCCAGGCGCTGGCGGATCGCGATATCGCCGTTAAAACCGCCGCCGTGCAATTGCCCGAGCAACCCGGCCCATTGGGCAGGGCTCAGGGTTTGGCTGTCCAAGGCCAAGCCGCCGCCGACCGCGCCGGCGTGGGCATGGCCCACCAAGCTGCCTGCCAACGTCAGCTCGCCGTTGGCGGCCGCCAGGTTCAGACTGCCGGCGTCTCCGCCGAGACTGCTGCCGGATACGTCCAAGCGCGCGCCGTTCAGGATCGCCAGTTTGCCTTGCTCGGCGGTCAGCGAAATATAGCCGCCGCCCGCATAGGCTACCGCATCGGCCAGGTTGACGACCCGGCCGGCGGCATCGATGTCGCCGCCGACCGTCAGATCGCGGCCGGCGTTCAGCGTGACGCCGCCGGCGGCCAGTTCGATACGGCCTTGTTGCACGATGTCGCGCGCGTTAACAGTCAAGCGCGCGCCCAGGCCGCCACCGACCGCGCCGCCGTTGCCGGCGCCGACCGTCAGATCGTGGCCGCCCAACTCGATCACGGTATTGGCGCCGGCACTGGCGGTCCACACCGGCGCGGTGACGGCCAAGTCGGCGGTCGAGTGGATCGTGGCGGTGCCGTCGTCGATCAGCGCCACACCGGCGCTGAGCGCGACTTGGCCGAAGCCGGACCAAGCGTATTCGCCTTCGGCCAAGCTCAGGCTGTTACGGGCGGATAAATCCAAGCGCATGTCGCCGGCTAAGGTTTGCGCCGCCGCCGCGCGACCGGTATGGGTCAACGTGATCGTATCGGCAACGATGCTGGCGGTTTGTCCACCGGCCACGCCGCGCAAGTTCGCGGCATTCAAGGTTAATTCTTTCACCGCCAGATGCAGCGCGCCGGCAAAGTCGATGGCGTTGTAGCTGTTCAACGCGATACGGTCCGCATTCAGGCCGTTCAAGCTACTGTCGCTCAGGTTCAGGCCGGCGGCCGTGCCGTCGCCGCCCAGCGTGATTCGGCTGGAACTCAAGGCCAGATCGCCGCCGTTCATCGCGATCGTGCCGTTGAATGCCACATCCCGGCTACCGTCCAGCAAGATGGAGCCGCCGCTGCTTAACTCAGCGCCGGATTCGACTTCCAAGATGCCGGTCGCACCGCTCAGCGCGGCGGCGGACCGCAACACTTGGGTCGGCGCGGCCGCCGACACCCGTAGCAAGGCACCGTCGCTGCTACCGTCGGCATTGACGACATTCAACATCGCATCGCTACGGTCCAACTTGCCGGACGATGCCACGCCGGCGTTCGCCCCGACGCCGACTCGGTCGCGCGCGGCCAACAATATCTCCCGGCCTTGCAGCCTGACACCGTCTCCCAGCGTCACGGTTTCGGCGCTGACGCTCAGTCGGGTGTCGGCCGCGCCGCGCTGGCGCCGTCCGCCCAACAACAGGCTGTCGACATTCAAGCGGTTGAGTTGCTCGGCCAACACCACCACGCCGTCGGCCGGCGCGGTCGCGTTCAAGTCTTGCACGACGCTGATCTTGTTGGCGCCGATGTCCAGCAGTCCGCCCAAGCCGCCGGCCGCGGCGGTGGCGCTGATGTCGGCGGCCAATGTCAGGCGGCCTTGCGCCAATAGAGCCAGATTGCCGGCGTCCTGCGGCAGGCCGGCGCCTTTCGCGCCGAAAAATTCGCTGGCGGTGGTTTCGCGGTATTCCGAGCGAGTGCGGGCGACGTCGCCGGTTTCGACCGCGAAGCCGGACCAGCGGCTGGCGGCGATACCGGTGTTCGCGGTATAGCGGTAGCCGGCGATGACGGCGGTGCCGTCAACCAAGCTGCCGGAGGTACTGGCGGCCATGTCCAAGGTATCGGCTTGCGGCGTGACCAGAAACGCATGCGGCAACAACGCGTAATGGGCCGGTAGCAACACGTAGTCGCCGGCCGCCAAGTACTGGTTATCGCCCGGCTTGCCCAGCGCCGCGCTCAAATGCAGACTGTCGCCGAAACTCAGACCCGACTTGGCGAATTCGATGGGATCGTAAGCCGCGAAATCCGCCGAATACGCCGGCAGGATCGCGTATGCGCCGGCGGTGTCCAGTACATCCAGGCTGCCGCCGGCGCCGGCAACGAATTCGAAGGCCGACAAATCCCCGCCGCCGTTCAGATTAACGCTGGCCCCGGCGGCCAGGTTGATGTCGGGCCCGGACAACACAATCGACTTGGCGGGGGTGGCGGTTTGAACGTTGCTAAAACCGGCGAGCGGATACAGCCAGTCCAGGCCGCCTTGGGTGCGGCCGAACGGAATCACGGTGTCGGCGCTGACCGAGGTGACGCTGCCGTCCAACAAGGCCAACGACGAGCCGGCATTCAGCTCGATATTGCCGAACGGCGCCAGCAAGCGGCCTTGGCTTTGGATATGCGCCGCTGCTATCGTCAATTTGCCGGCCGCCGACAACGGCGTCGCCGAATCGCCGACGCCGGGCAGAACGGTCACCGTGCCGTCGGGATTGACGGCCGCATCGATCGCGATCGTGTATTGGCTGAGGGTCGTCGGGTAGATTTCCCTAGCCCCCAAGGTCAAATTGCCGGCCAATTTCAGCGCGCCCAGCAGATCCGCTTCGGCATTGGGGTTGATGCCGGTCAGCCGCAGGTCGCCGTTGCTGAGCAAGCGGGTCTCGGCGAATCCGCCGATCGCGGTGGCGCCGAACAGGTTGATCAGGTTGGCGTTGAAGGTCAAGCGGTCTTCGGTGTCGGCGGCGCCTGGCGAGCCGGACACGGTTCGGTTCAAGCTCGAACCCAGATTGACCACGTTGGCGGATAGCACGGCCGAGCCGCTGCCTACATGGCCGATTAACGGCGCATCCAGGGTCAGGCTTTGTTCAAGGTTCAGAGCGACCGGGCCGTCAAAGCGGATTTCGCCATTGCTCAAGTTCGCCAGACTCAGCCGGTCGGCGCCGCTTTGCGCGATTTGGCGAGCGCCGATATAGGCCAACCCGTTCAATCGGGCCGGTACCACGCCGGCCGCGATCGCGGCCTCGACATCGCTCGATAGCACCTCCGCTTCGGCGCCGATCCGAATCACCCGTTCGCCAGTCGGAAAGGTAGTGAACTCGCCCACGGCGCGCCCCCTGGTATCCAACGCCAGATTGAGCGTGCCGCCGGATACGCCACCGGCCGCGCCGCTACCGGCGCCGGTTTGCGCCAGCAATTGGCCTTGCAGGATCAAACCCTCGGCCGCGGTTAGATTGATCGTGCCGCCGGCCGAGGCTATCGTTTGCTTGGTTCGGCCCTTGGCGTTGACGATGTCCAGCCGCGCCTGGCCGCCGGATACGTCGATCGAGCTGGCGGCGGACGCGGCGATATAACCTCGGGCGGCGGTCAGCGTTACCGTGCCGCCGGCTTTCACGTCGCCTTGGGTCAAGCCGGCGCCGTTCGGCGTCAGCACGCCGGTGCCGACGGCGTTGAGCTGGCCGAGGCCGCCGAGAAATATCCCTAAATTGGGATCGTAATCGCTGTCGGAGGCGGTCAGCGCGATATTGATGGTGCCGGCCGGCGCGCTAAGCGTGCCGTCGATGCGAATGCTACTGTCCGACGTCAAATTGAATCGAGCGCCCCAGTCCGCGCCCAGCCAGGCATTGGCGCCGATCAAGAGGCCGCCGCTATCGCCGTCGGCGGTAAAGCTGGTTTGGCTGACATGGGTCAAACTCAGGTCAACGGCGTGGCGCTGGTAATCGGGCAGCAGGACCAAATGGACTAATTCGCTGAGCGGCGTGCCGCTGGCGACGTTAAGCGCATTGCCGTTTAACTGCCAATTGGTTTGGCGCAATTGCCAGCGGGTGTTGTCGGCGATTTTGACGGCGCCATCGGTCGTGGTCAGCGCGTAAGCGCCGAAATTGGCGTTTTGCAGCCAACCGCTGCTCAAATACAAGGTGCCGTCGGTCACGATCGGCTGGCCGGCGCCGTTGGCGATTTCGACGCGGCTGGTGCCGATACTCAGCGAGCCGTTTTGCCGCAATCCGACCGCCGACAGCGTCGCGTCGAGCTGAAACTCGCTCAGTCCGCCGCTGGCATTATTGTTTTTCAGCGCGATGTCGCCGCCGGTTCCGCCGGTGACTTTATGGGTAGCGGTCATCCGCGCGCCTCCGTTGGCCGCCAAGCTGGAACCGCGCGCCAACAGCAAGCCGCCGCCGGCCTGCAAGGCAATGTCGCCGCCGTCCAGCCACAAGGTTTGCAAGCTATTGGCCCGGCCGTCCCGGATGTCGTTGATCCAGAGGCCGCTGGTGTCGATGCGGCTCGCGGTACCCAGCGTCAGCTTACCGTCTAAATCGCCGGACACCGAGGTCAGCGCGACGTCGCCGGCCGGCGCGATCAGGCTGCCCTGCACATCGATAGTTCCGGCACGGACCGTGAAGCCGCCGCCGGCCGCCAGGTTCAAGACCACGCCGGCGTCGATCGTGAAACGTCCCAGGGTTTTCAACTCGAAATGATTCAGGCCGTGGCCGAACAAGGCCGGCGTCAGCGCCAAGACGTTGGCGATGTCTTCGCCGCCGCCGTTCGCCGCGCCGACAAAGGCCACGGTTTGCGACGCGGTGTTGCTCCAGGCCAGATCGAGGTTCAGCTCGCCGCCGGCGGCCGCCGAGGTCGGATCGCGCTGGTACAAGCCGCCGACGGTGTCGGCGAACACGTTACCGTCGAGGCGCGCCGCTTGGGTCCGGATCGAAAGCGTGCCGGCAGCGCCGCCTTGCCGGTAAGCCGCTTCGTAATGCCGGCCGCTGACGATTTGTTGGTAGGTGCGGTTGGGGTTGGCCGTGGCGAGGTCGAACAGGCGGCCGTCGGACAGCAGTTGCGTGGTATCGACATAGCCGCCCAAGTAACTCAGGTAGCCGCCGGAAATATCCAGGTTGGCGCCGGTCTGGACGATCAGATCGCCTTCCGATTGCAAGCTGATCGTGCCGGCGCCGATACTGCGTTCGAATACCGAGTGCGGCCGCTTGGCGATCGCGCCGGAAGCGTCGGCCAGCGTCGTGCCGTCGCGGACGTCCACCTTGACGGTTTTACCGTGCAAGATACCGTCTTTCTGCAAGGGCGCATCGCGCAACTCGTAGTTGCGCAATTCCAGATCGACGATATTGCTGCTCATCGCCAATTCGACGTTCTTGACGCCGGATACGTCGATTTTACTGCCTTGCTCCAGGACGATACGGCTGGCGTTGCCGGCGATATTCTGCGTGAGCGGTGCGTCGGGCTGGGCGCTGGCGATCAAATTCACGTCGCCGGCGTGCGCGACTATTTGCGCGCCGTTCTTCAAGCGAATGGTCCCGGCCTCGATGTCGATGCGCGAGCGCGGCTGGGCTTGTTCGTCCACGGCGGTGCCGCCGCTGGCGTCCAGCGCCACTTCGGTCAGACTGCCGCCGTCCAACACCACGCGGGCTTGCCGGCCTAAGCCGTCCTCGCCGGCTTGGGCCCTGGTGGTGGTTTTAGGTTTTAGCTTATAGGTGCTGGTTCCGGTCAATTGCGCGCCTTCGCGGGCCAGCAAGCGCACGCTGCCGTTCAAGGCCACCGAGGTCGAGGCCGAAACGACCCCTTGCTGCGACACCGCGAAGCCCAGCATCGTGGTGTTGCCGCGCTCGGTCAGAATTTTGCCGACGTTTTCGACGCTGCCGCCGGTAGCGACCTCCACCAGCAAGCCGCGCACATCGCTGGAATCGCTGGCTTGCAAATAGACTTTATCGGTCGCGCCTACCAGCAGGACTTGGCCGTCCGGCGCGGTGATGGTGCCGTCGTTTTCCACGTCCGGCGCCGCCATTAGCACTCGGCCGCTGTTGGCGGCGGAGATCGCGGCGCCGTTCTCGACCAAAATCCGGATTTTCTCGCGCTGGCCGTTGCCGAGATCGCGGTAGACGGCGCCGTCGCCGGTCAACGCCGCGACCGGCGGGGGATTGATGCCGGTCGCGCCGGCGTCGACGACGTTGGCGATGCCCTTGTCGAACACCTCGTCCTCGATTTTCAACGTGGTGGCGACCAGGGAGTTGACGTTGACCGACGCGCCCTTTCCGAACACGAAGCCATTGGCATTGACCAAATACACCTGGCCGTTGGCGCTGAGGTTGCCGTAAATCTTGCTGGCGTCGAGCTGGTGAATGTTGTTCAACGCGATCGAGCCGCTACCGGGCTGAGCAAATTGCACGCTCTTGCCGGCGTCCACGTTAAAGCTTTGCCAATCCAGCACGGTTTTGGCTGTGGTTTGGTTGATCGTCAGCTTTTGGCCGTCGGCGCTGTAGCTGGCGGAGGCATGGCCGACATCGATAGTCGGATGCAAGGCCGGGTTCGCCAACTCGGCGATGCTGGAACCGGGCGACGCGCCAGCGCCGACCGCGACCGGCAAGCCGGCATCGGCCAGTAATTCTCCGCCGGCGCCGGCCAGCAAGCCGCCCGCTAGAATCCGCCGAATGCAGACCGCGAGTGGAGCCAGTTTGAAGCTGAACGGGGAGCGCTGGGATTTCATCGAATTTTACCGGAATCGAGTTTGAAGCCTGTTATATATCAATGTCTATATCGAATTCGCAAGCCTTCGGGCTGGAGTATTCTGACTAAGCTAGTAAAAAAACTATGTCGCCAATGGTGTAAACACTGATTTTCCGCAGGTTGTGTGGGATTATTTCCAAATTGCAAATAAGCCATTGCCTCTGAATGTGTTTGACGAGCTTCACATTTTTGCATTACGTTATGCTCCACGGTAAACATCGAAGATAGATGATTGAATCGTAAGGGCTGGGTAGCGGACGCGGATAGATTGATGCCGGAATGCTGACAAGGCCGTGGGCAACCAACGGGACGGACGTCCCTCTCAAACTAACTACAGAGGTAGAGTATGAAAATTTTTAATAAACACGGTTTCGGCTTGACGGCGGTGTGTATGGTGCTAGGCATGAGTTCGGCCCAGGCGGCGATTTGGTATGGCAGCCAAGCTGCTCCATCAACCAGCGGCGAGATGTTTTTGAGCGTCTACGACGTCGATAATGCCACGACCTACGGCCTCGATTTGGGGACCACGGTCAACGACTTCACAGACAATATTGCCAATGGCACCAGTTATAGCTGGACTCTGGGACCGCGCTGGGCCAACTTTCTCGCCGGCGCCACCGGCGAGCTGAAATGGAACGTCGGTGGCTTCAATATGTACACCGCGGTCACTAAATTAGACCCGCACTACGGCATTCTGATCAGCCAAGTCAATACCCCGGATATGGTCGGTGCCGACCCGCTTTTGGTCCAAATCAGCCAGTTGCAAGGCCAAACACTGGGGGTCAGGGACCAGGCCACCAGGCTAAATAATGCCTTGCCGGCCAATACGCCGACGCATCCCGGCACAACCAAGTTGACCGACTGGGCGGCGAACTGGGATTTGACGACCACCAACGCCAACGCGTTTCGCACGGACTTGGGCGTGGGCCAGTTCCTGGCCACGGCCACCGTGAATGCCGACGGCACGGAACATACCGATTTCGTCGGTCAGAACGACGAAACCGTCAGAATGTTGTTTTGGCACACCGGTGCCGCGCCCGGTACCACTACAAATGATCAGGCAAGCTTCGACTTCATGTCCGGTTACATGTCTTTGGATCTCACCAGCGGCACCTTGAACTGGAATTACGTTGCCCCGGTACCGCTGCCGGGCGCGGCCTGGATGTTTCTGGGCGGCTTGCTGAGCTGGCTGCGCTTTACCAACCGCTCTCGCCGGTCCGTTCAAGCCTGAGACCAGCATTACAAACGGTAACCGCCCCGGCACGACCGGGGCGATCGTTCACTTACGGAGACACAAAATGAATCGCTTTACCCCTACGCGCCTGACTCAACTGAGCTTGGCGATCAGTCTGGTCTTTTCTGGCGGCGCCCAGGCGCTGCTGCCCACCGACGGCACGCCCGATATTTCGCTCTATTTGCCCGGTTCGCAAGCCAACGACCCGGTGCTGGGCTTTCCGGTGGCCAATAGCGTCATCGACAGCATCTGCGCCGACAAGGCCAATATCGCCGGTACCACGACCCACGTCTACTTTCAAGCGCTGTCGTCCGAGGCGGATAGCGCCGCGAAAAACGACAGCTATTCCGGGATTTATTGCTTGACATCGACCGCGAAACTGGCCAGCATCCTGGGCACCGGCGCGGCCAGTACCTTGACGACCGCCGGCAGCTATGTCGTCGATGCGACTCACCCTGCTCCTGCCACCGCGCCTTACAACACCGCCGCCACCAAGATCAAAGTCTGGATCTCGCGGCGCCGCTTGGGTGCGTCGGCGGTGGGTTTATCCGCCGCTTCGACGAATAGCCCGTTGGGTTTTATCAAGGACCCCAGCAATTGCGGCACGACGACCTCTACCTCGGGCAGCTTCAGCTACACCTCGGGCGGCACTACCTTCCAATATAACTTCGCTTGCCACCTGACGCCCGACGACCCGCTCGACACCTTCAACGTGGCCCTGCCCACCGGCGCGACCGGCGACGTCACGCCGGACGTGATGGGGGCGGAAGACAATACCGTGCCGAATACCACGCCGATCGACTATAACCTGTTCACCACCCGCCGCACCGTCGCCGGCCACATCATCGGCACGCCGGTCACGTTGAAACTGTACCAAGCCTTGCAATTGGCCGGCATCGTCAGCGGCAGCTTGCCTAGCGACTGCGGTTTGGCCGGCCAGGGCGTCACGCCGATTACCGCCAACGCATCGGGTGAAAACGCCGCTTGCCAGCCCAGCCTGACCAAAGCCCAAGTGGCCAGTATTTTCAGCGGCGCGGTCGCCGACTGGACCGCGCTGAAGGTGAAATTGCCGACCCCGGCGACCACCGGCTTTACCCCGACCGATACCGACGCCGTGGCCGACAACGTGATCGATCTGCCGGAGTTGGTCGCGCAAGCCAAGGCTGCCGGCTTCGCCGGTACCGGCACCGACTCACCCGTCGTCGGCACCGGCGATAAATTGCTGGACATCCCGCTGGACACCACGGTACACGTTTGCCGCCGCGAAAACGGCGCCGGTCAGCAGGTGGCGGTCATGGCCAATATCTTGCAATACCCCTGCTTGGATAATCACGGACCCAGGATCGCCGATACCGGTTCGTCCAACGCGGACTTTATGTACGCGACCAGTTTGGGCGCCGTGGATAGTTGCTTGAACGACCTGAATAACGGCAGCAACACCTATTTCAGCGGCACCAATTCCTGGAACGGCACGGTCAGCAGCCCGGCGGTCAGGCACAACCCCGCGCCGTATAACGACTACCGCGACATTCCGCAAAACGTCGCGCACGGCAACCAATGGGGCATCAGTATCCAAACCACCGAGCGTAACGCGAGCCGCGGCTCCAATTACCGCTTCATTAAAATCGACGGCGCATCGCCGACCGGCAAGGAAGTCGCGCAAAACCGCTATCCCTTGGTCGGCGAGTACACCTTCTCCTGGCGCGGTGCTTATAACACCAGCAACCTGGGAACCAGTAAGGGCAACGACGTCAATAAGCTGCAAAACGGCCTGGTCAAGGTCGGCCAACTGGCTGCCACCGTCGCCGCCCGCAATACCAGCTTGAGCAACCACGGTTGGGGTCAAGCCGGCTACGTGGCGCTGAGCGCCAACGTGGCGCCGCCAGCCGGTTGGGATCCGGCCAATCCGGTGTCTCCATACGTGCGGCAAACAGCCGGGCAACCCGATGCTTGCGCGCTGCCCGTCCTTAATACCAACTACAACAACTTGTCGTTGCCTACGCCTTAAGTCTCCCACGCCGCGGCTAAATAGGACCTTGGCCGCGGTATCCCCAGCGACCCGTGCAACGGCGGAAATTTAGTTTCAGCTACCCGAACACGCTAGCGTTAACAAATCAGGATCTTCGAGCCTCTGTCCACAGGGAACCGGATACGCTTGGACCGCACACGGATGTGCAACCTTTCGCCGATCCGCGGGAAGCCACCGGATTCCGCTACCGGATGTGTCAGCCGACGAGTTTCGGCGCATATGTCCAGAGCTTCCGCGATTTCGGCCTTTTACACTGGATTCAGGCTGGTCGACGATCGTGAATTTGTCCGATGAAGTGCTTTTATTCCCCTGTTCGCCCAAGTCCGTTCGGCGAGAACGTGGCCGGCGGGCTTCCGAACTTTCAATCACTCTCCCCTAACGATTTTTCCCGACGATCCCATTCGATGCGTAATCTTATTCCGCGAATTCTATTCCTTTGTTGTTTACCTTCTCTCGGCCACGCCTGGTGGAACGCCGACTGGAGTTCGCGCCGTCAGGTAGCGGTGGACGCCTCGGCGACCGGAGCCGACATCCAGCAGACCTTGTCTGACGTACCGGTGCTGGTGCGGCTGCATGCGGGCAACTTCGGCTATTTTGCCGAACTGGCCGAGAACGGCCGCGATTTGCGCGCGTTGAAGGACGAGCAGACCCCGCTGGCCTATCAGGTCGAGCAAGTCGATGTGTTGAGCGAAATCGGCCTGGTCTGGGTCAAGCTGCCGCAAGTGCGCGGCGGCGTGGCGACCGACGATTTCTGGTTGTACTACGGCAACGCCAATGCCGCCGACGGCTCCGATTCGAAAAGCCTGTACGACGTGGCCCAAGGCTTGGTCTACCACTTTGCCGCCGGCGAGATCCTGCCGCAAGACGCCACCGCCTACGCTAGCCACGCCGCCGATTCCAAAGCCGCGATTCAGTCCGCCGGCTGGATCGGCGCCGCCGCTCAATTCACCGGCACCGGGCCTATTGTCGTTAATCCGGCGCCGCAATTGGCGGTCGATCCGGCGAAAGGCTGGACCTTTTCGGCCTGGCTGAAAATCGACCAAGCCAACCCGGCCGCCACCCTGCTCAGCGCCCAAGCCCCCGGCATGGACTTGCGTTTGAGTGTGCAAGGCAACGCCCTGACTGCCGTCGCCGGCGGCGCCAGCACCGCGCCGGCACCGCTGACCCTGGGTCGATGGCAACACGTCGCTTTGGTCTTGCGTCCGGAAAACCTGACCGCCCAGACCGGCGGCCAAGCCGTGCGAAACCCTGGCAGCGAGGTTACGCCGCAAATCGTCGAGCTTTATATCGACGGTGTTTCGGCCGGCAGCGTAAAAACCCAACTCCCGGCCGGCCAACCGGTCATCCGCTTGGGCGACAACTACCAAGGCTGGCTGGACGAAGTGCAAATCGCCGCCACCGCCCGCGGCGCCGACTGGCTCAAGTTCGCCTACCGCAGCCAAAGCCCCGACTTCGCCGTCCTCGGCTACGGCCAGGACGAGTCCAACGGCGGCGGCTCGGATAGCCATTTTCTGGTCATCGTCCAAAACGTTACCGTCGATGGCTGGGTCGTCATCGGCTTGACCTTGGTGATGCTGATAATCGCCGTCATGGTTATGGTCGGTAAAGCCTTGGTGCTTAATCGCATCGGCAAGGACAACCGCGCCTTTCTCGAAAAATACCGCCAGCTCGACCCGAATAAGCTCGGCGGGCTGGACCAACAGGAAAGCTCGGCGGAGCACGAACTGGCCGATTCGGATTTGCTGACCGCGCTGGTCGGCAAACACGACCACTTTCAAAGCTCGCCGCTCTATCACCTGTACCACGGCGCGATTCGGGAACTCAACACGTTGCAAGGCGGCACCAACCAGGCGGTTAGCCGCGAAGCCTGGGACTACTTGCGGGTCAAGCTGGACAGCCAGATCGTCCACGAAAGTCAGAGATTGAATCGCCACATGGTGTTGCTGACTATCGCGATTGCCGGCGGCCCGTTCTTGGGGCTGCTCGGCACGGTGGTTGGCGTGATGATCACCTTCGCGGCCATCGCCGCCACCGGCGACGTTAACATCAACTCGATCGCGCCCGGCATTGCCGCCGCGCTGCTGGCGACCGTCGCCGGCTTGGCGGTCGCGATCCCGTCCTTGTTTGCCTATAACTATCTGCTGACCCAAATCAAGGATATCACCGCCGGCATGCGGGTGTTCAGCGACGAATTTCTGGCCTTGTTGGCGATGCGCGCCGCCCGCCAAACAGCCGCGCGGCAAGAGGCCAGGCCATGAAGATCGACGACCAGGATAAAGTTTACGACGACATCAACATCACGCCGATGCTGGACGTGGCTTATGTGCTGTTGCTGATTTTCATCATCATGACCACCGCCACGGTGCAAGGCATCACCGTCAACCTACCCAAGGCCAGCAACACGCCGGCCATGTCCAAGCCTAAGACCAAGGCCATTTCGATTACGCCGGACGGCAGTATTTACCTGGATACCTACCCGGTGTCGCTACAGGAACTGGAAACCCGACTGGCGCAATATAAGGCCGCCACGCCGGACTTGCCGGTGGTGGTGAAAGCCGACGCCAGCGTGCAGTACCAGAAAGTCATCGATGTGCTGGACATCGTCACCCGCCTGCAAATCAGCCAGTTGGGCTTGGTGACGCAGAAGTTGGTGAAGTAGCGACCGATGACAAATCAGTATGCGTGGTTACGCCGTTTGCCGATGTTGCTCGGCATCGGTTTGAGCGTGGCGATTGTCTGGGGCGTGTGGTGGTTGGCGAAGCACTACGAGAAGCCGCCTCAGGCCAAGAAGCAGGTGCAGCAAATCGCGATGATCCAGCCGCCACCGCCCCCGCCGCCAACGCCGGACCAACCGCCGCCGCCGGAAGAGATCAAGGTGGAAAAAATCGAAGAACCGGAACCCGCGCCAGAGCCGGAACCTTCGCCCGAGAAGGACGAAGCACCGCCGGCGGAGGCGCTCGGTTTGGATGCCGACGGCTCGGCCGGCGGCGACGCTTTCGGCTTGCAAGCTCGCAAGGGCGGCCGCTCTCTGCTGGGCGGCGGGGGCGGCAACGCGGTGATTTGGTACGGCGGCCAAGTCCAGCGCCGAATCGAAGACGGCTTGCAAAACTTGCTGGCCGACACGCCGGCCGCCAGCGCGGCCTTTAGCGTGATTCTGGATATCTGGGTCGGCGCCGACGGCGGCATTAGCCGTAGCGAACTGGCGTCAGGCAGCGGCAATGCCGAGGTTGATCGTGCTCTGCGCGCGGCGTTGCCGAAGTTGCGGGCCAGCGTTGGCCGTCCGCCGCCGGAAACGATGCCGCAACCGATCCGGATTCGGCTGAATTCCAGGGTTTAGCCGTGGCTAACCCGGTGCTCGGCGCTGGCCCAAGCCGACTAACTTAAAAACCTTTGAATAGCGAAAACACCACGATGAATACCGCGATCAAACCCCTGGTTCTACTGTTGATTGGCGGCGCGACGACGGCCGCCCAGGCCGCCGCGCCCGGCGACGAAGTCATCCCGGTCAAGAAATCCACGTTGGTGAATTTGGTGGACCTGCTGGTGCAGCGGGGCGTCTTGAAACCCGACGAGGGCCAGGGTTTGGTGCGGGCGGCCGAACAGGAAGCCGCCGAAACCCAAGCCGCGCAAGTCAAAAGCAATGAAGCCAAAGCGGCGACCTCGACCGCGGAAGATGCCGGGGAGCCGGGTAATTCGGCTCCCAAAACCGGCAAAACCAAGCACGTCGGCTACGTACCGGAATTCGTCAAAAAGGAGATCCGCGACCAGGTACGGGCCGAGTTGAAGGCCGAGGTGTTGCAGGACGTCAAACAAGACGCCAAAACCGAAGGTTGGGGCATCCCCGCCGCGCTGCCGGAATGGGTGGCGGCGATTCATCCCAGCTTCGATATGCGGGTGCGTTTTGCCGACGAGTTTTACGGCAAGGAAAATGCCGGGGGGATCGCGAATGCCGGTCTGGATGCCGCCGGCAATTTTTTCGGCCCTTACAACTGGTTGGCGATCAACCGGCTCGCCAACAGTCCGCAAGGCGGCTTGCAGCGGCAGGTTTCTCAAAACCCTAATGAGGCCATCGTCAACAACCAAATCGATCGTTTGCGGCTGCGGGAACGTTTCCGTTTGGGTTTCGAAGCCAATTTGAGCGACGGCTTGAAAGCCGGCGTCCGCTTTGCGACCAGCAATCTGAACAACCCGGTCTCCAACGACCAGACCTTGGGCAACACCGGCCAGTCCTACCAGTTCGCGATCGACCGCGCCTATCTGCGATACGACTACCTGGACGAGCGAAAAACTTCCTGGTTCAGCCTGTACGCCGGGCGCATCATCAATCCCTTCCTGTCCACCGATGTGGTGTTCGACCCGGATTTGAGCTTCGAAGGCGTGGCCGGTAGTGTACGTTTCCCGTTCAATCGCGGTACCAGCAAATTGGCCGGCTATAAAGCGCCAAATCCGACCGCCCGCTTCGGCATCAACCAAGGTCAGCAAACCCCGGACAGTTTGTTCTTGACGCTGGGCGTGTTTCCGTTGCAAGACATCGACGTGTCGGTTAACGACAAATGGCTGTACGCCGGTCAGGTCGGCGCCGACTGGCTGGTGTGGCATGATTCCCGGCTGAATCTGGCGGCATCGTATTACGAATTCCAGAACGTCAACGCCCGCCGCAACCCGATCGGCAGCCACGTCTACGATTGGACCGCGCCGCAGTTCGTCCAGAAAGGCAACTCGATGGTGGCGATTACCGACGATCAGACCTTGAACGGTGTGTGCGACGATACGGTCGGTTGTTTATTCGGCCTGGCCTCGCGGTTTAAGGTGTTCAATGCCACCGCGATGTTCGACTACGCCGGCTTCGACCCGGTTCATGTATTGCTGACCGCCGATTACGCCAAAAACTTGGGCTACAACCAGCAAAAAATCCTGACCGAATTCGCCAACGGTGTCGTCAACTACACCGACAGCCGGCCGCGCACCACCGCTTATCAGATTCGCGCCGATATCGGCCAAGTCGAGGTTCGTCATTTCGGCGACTGGAGTGTCAATTTGGCTTACCGCTACGTGCAGCGCGACGCGGTGTTGGACGCCTTCACCGACTCGATTTTCCATCTGGGCGGTACCAATGCCAAGGGCTGGGTGATCGGCACCCAATACGGTCTGTCCAAATACGCCTGGCTCAATCTGCGCTGGCTTAGCACCGATGCGATCGACGGCCCCAAATACAGCATCGACACTGTCAACGTCGATCTGAACGCACGGTTTTAGGCGATGGCGATGCGTTGGATTGGTTTATCAGGTATAGCGGTATTGTGGCTGCTGGCCGGCCTCGAAACCGGTCGGGCCGAACCCAAGCCGGCACCCGTCGGCGACAGTGCGATCAAGAAAGCCCAGGGCATCATCCGCCAGCTTAGCCAGGAAAAATCCGCGCTGGAGGCGGAAAAAGCCGTATGGCTGGCCGACAAGGCAACTTTGGAGGGCAAACTCAAATTACTCGAAAATCAGGCCAGATTGCTGCCGGCACTGCAGGACCAGGTGGAACGCTACAAAGCCGGCTTGGACAGCGTGCGCGGTAGCCTGGAAAATCAGTTGGTCCAACAGCGTCAGCGCGAACAGGCCTTGCTGCAAAAGCATAACGACATGGTTTTGCAGGCCCGCGCCATCCGCGAAGATAACACGGTGTTGGTGCAAGCGGTGCAAGAACGCGAGCGATGGATTAGCCAATGCGGCGAATTGAACCGTCAGCTGCGCGAGGTCGGCCGGGACATCGTGCAACACAGTGGCGATAAAAGTCTGCTCGAACAACTGGCCGAGCTGGAACCGATCACCGGGATTGCCCAAGTGCAAAACGAGGCGCAAGCCGAAACCTATCGCTATCACTTGCGGCAATTGAAAGTCACGCCGTTCGAAGCCGTAGTGCCGGTACAATCCGACGGTGCGCCCGCCGCCGCCGCGGCAATGCCGGCCGAACCGGCGTCGACCGGGGCACCTGACGCCGGTGCGGCAGAGCCGGTTGATAACGCGGAATCGCCGGATGCCGGCCAAGCGGCGCGGTCGGCCGATGACACCGCGAGTCACGGTCGGGGGGCTGGCCGATGAGCCGCATCGCGCCTTTTGCCGTTGCGCTCGGGCTAAGCCTGGCCGTCACGACGGTTCAAGCGCAAACTGCGGCAGCCGCGCCCACCGGTGCCGGCGCCACGGGTGCCGATCGCGCCGCCAATGCCGAGACGGTCGCCGCCGAATGGGCGGGCGAGCAGAAACCCCGATTCGACGTTTTCGATTATCAAATCGACGGCAACACGCTGCTAGACGACGAAACCCTGGAAAAAGCCGTTTATCCCTTCCTCGGTCCGGATAAGAGCGTCGACGAGGTCGAACGGGCCCGCGCGGCGCTGGAGCAAGCCTACCGTCAGGCCGGCTATCCGACCGTGGTCGTGTCGATTCCGGAGCAGGACGTGGCGGGCGACAGCGTGCGCCTACAAGTACTGGAAGGCAGCATCGAAACCGTCTACATCAGCGGTTCGCGTTATTACGCGCTGGGCACGATCCGCGAAGGCTTGCCGGCGCTGGCCGAGGGTCAAGTCCCGCACATGCCGCGACTGCAGGAGCAAATGAACACGCTGGCCAAGCAATCGGCCGACCGTAACGTCACGCCGGTGTTCCGGGCCGGTTCGACGCCGGGCAAAATGGAAGTGGAACTGAAGGTCAAGGACGAATTGCCGCTGCATGGCAGCGTCGAAATGAACAGCCGCAACTCCGAGCGCACCAGTTACTCCCGACTGCTGGGCTCGCTACGCTACGACAACCTGTGGCAGGCTTTTCATAGCGCCTCCTTGCAATACCAGGTCTCGCCGCAAGTCAGCGAAGAAGTCGAAGTCTGGTCCGGCACCTACGTGCTGCCGACCGGTTGGGCCGACACCCGTTTGGCGCTATACGGCATAGGCATCAGCTCCAACACCCAACTCGGCGTCAATATCGGCGGCTTGTCGGTGGTCGGTACCGGCTCGATCTACGGCGCGCGGCTGGTCAAGCCGCTGGCGGGCTCTTCCGAAAGTATTTTTCACAATCTGACCTTCGGCTTCGACTATAAAAGTTTCGGTCAGCAGATTGCCAGCTTCACCGAGAATACGCCGATCAGCTATGCAGGGTTCATGGCCGGCTACGACGGAACGCGGCGCGGCGACGGCTACGCCAGCAGTCTGAACTTGGCCGGTCATTTCAGTTTTCGCGGCTTGGGTAATGATGCCGCCGAATTCGAGCGCAAGCGGGCCGGAGCCACCCCTAACTATTTCTACCTGACTGGCGACGTGAAACACCAGCAGCTACTGCCCTGGGATTTTCGCTTGCAAGCCAGGGCCAGCGGCCAGGCCAGCATCGGAAAACTGATCAGCAACGAGCAATTCGCGGCCGGCGGACCGCTCAGCGTGCGCGGTTATCATCAGACCCAGGTTCTGGCGGACCATGGTGTCAATCTGTCTCTGGAGTTTTACAGCCCGCACTTGCTGCCTGCCGACTGGGACGCCGCGCAAAATCTGCGCTTGCTGGGTTTTATCGACTGGGCCAGATTGTGGACAGACGCGCCGATCGCGCCGACTCCGGCGGTCGAACAACTCGCTTCGGCCGGTTTGGGCCTGCGTATGCAATGGTTCAAGCGCCTGCTCGGCGAACTGGATTGGAGTTATCCCTTTCACGGCCAAAGCAGTGTTTCCGCCGGCCAACAGCGCGTGGATTTTCGGTTGGTTTACGAATTTTAGGGCTGCAAATCAAACGGCTTTCGTAGCGTTTGCCGATCGCCGGAAGGCTAACGGAGTTCAACGGATTGCGGAGGCAAGACAACCTTTAGTGATGACAGCCAACAAGTCGGATCGGTGTTTATAAATCCCATCCCGTTCGTCGGTTCTCAAGAAGCTGAAACCGTGATAGAGAAAAAGCGCGCGGATAACTTCATCAGAGCCGGACGATCAATTAAGCGCCTTCACGAAGAAACCGAAACGACCTTCGACAAGGCTTTCCCGAGCGAGGCCGAAGGACTCGGGACAAACGGTCGAGACTAAACTGAACGGCAATGGGTGCTGGGCAAGGAAGGCCGTTCGAACCAGGGGCGCTGGTAACGCGTGTCGCGGTAACGCTCATTGCGGTGCAAAAAGCCGGCTTGCGATTGATTTTGGTGCGGCTTTTCGGCGGGCGGCGCCGGGCGGATCGGTGTGAAGGCCGGTAGCGTGGGACATGCAAGGGTTGGCACCGGATTTGCTTAATTAAAATCGTAACTCCTGGCTGTTCCTCCTGTCCTCTCCCGTGGGACTCACACCCTCCGCTTCTGACCGGGCCGAGGGTATTTTTTTGCGCCGAGTGCGGCCTTGGGTTTTGGAGGGGCTCAGTCGCTCAGCAGCGGCATGGTGCTTTGAAACTGCCGACGGGCTTGCGCGGTGAGTTTGGCAAGCCGCTCGCCGTCCAATTTCAGGCGCGACCAAGCCACGCCGTTGACTTGCAATTGGCGCGCCTCGCACACCTCGTCATCTTGGAGCGTTTCGGCCAGCAGATTGGCGGTATAGATGACATCGGCCATCGTCTTGCCGCCGCCGGGTAGATAATGGGTATGGTGCAGCGCGATCGCGTGTTGAATATCCACCGGAAAATTCCAACGTTTGGCAACTTCGCTGCCCAGCAGGGTATGGTCGAAACCGAAGGTTTCCCGTTCCAGTTGCAGCGGCGACAAGCCGCTTTCTTCGCTGAGTTCGCCTAATCGGGCGACGTCGTGCGGAAAACAGCTCCACATTACCAATTTGCCGATGTCGTGCAGTAGGCCAGCGGTGAACGCGGCGTCAGGGTTTAGGCCTGTGCCGCCCGCCAACAGCTTCGCGCACACCGCGGCGGCGACATTGTGCCGCCAGAATGCCCGCCAGTCGAAATACTTTTCCATGCCGGTAAAGACGTTGATCAGGCCGGCGGTCAAGACCAAACCGCGCACGTTGGTGAACCCGAGCATGGCGATGGCTTCGCTGATCGAGCCGATCTGCCCGGATACCCCGTAAAACGGTGAGTTGGCGACTCGCATCAAGCGAGCCACTAGCGCCTGGTCGTGGGCGATTTTATTGGCCAGCGTGGCGATATTGACGTTCTCGTCGCCGAAGTTTTCCAGTAATTCTACGACCAATCCAGGCAGCGACGGCAGCTGCCGAATGCTGTCCAGAACTTTGTCGAGATTGCCGGCGTATTGGGATCTTTCAGTCATTGTCTCGGGTTTTCCTGACCGGATTCCGGCCAAAGCATCAGGATGCGTCCGCGCGAAACGCTGTCGGCTCCCATGGTTCGACAAAGCGCCCATGCGGATAGGCCGCCGGTCAGCACGATGCGCCGCTCGCGGCCGTCGGGATCGGCCAGTACCGCCAGCGCGGCGGCCGGCAGGCGCAGGGAGGCCTCGCAGCTCAGCAACGGTATGCCGTCGTCGCTGGCCAGCAAGCGGTTGGCCTGGCGATTGGCCATTACGATCAAACCGTCGTCGTCGATGCCGATCACCGCGGTCGGCAAATGTTCCAGGATTTCCCTGGACACTTGCAGCATGTTGATGCCCCGGCCGAGTTCCCGGGTTTTTTCGGCGATGCGCCGCTCCAAGTCCCGATTGATGGCCGACAGCTCGGCGTTGGCCTGTTCCAAGGCCCGGCCCAGCGCGGCATTCTCCAGCGTCAATTCGTAGCGTTGAAAAGCTTCGCGCACCGCGTCGCGCAGATGCTCCTCGCGCCAGGGTTTGTTCAAGAATTTATAGATGGCACCCTGATTGATCGCGTCGGTCACGGTCTGGATGTCGTTGAACCCGGACAGAATGATGCGAGCCGTGGCCGGGTAAAGATCCTTGACCTTGCGGAAAAATTCGACGCCGCTCATGCCCGGCATGCGCTGGCCGGACACGATGACGCCGACTCGCTGCCTGGCCAGTATCTCCAGTGCCTCGCCGCCGCCGGTCGCGGTCATAATCCGGTAGCCGTCGCCGTCGAGTTGACGCACCAAGGCTTCGACGACCTTAGTTTCGTCGTCGACCACCAGCAGACGGCGCTCCTCGCTGTCGCCGCCGCCGCGCCGGGCGGCCAATCGATCGAAACGCCGGTAAAAGTCGATGAATTCATCGGCCGGTAATGGTTTGCCCAGAAAATAGCCCTGCACTTCGTTGCAACGGTGATTGGCTAGAAAATTCAATTGGCCTTCGGTTTCTACGCCTTCGGCGATGACCCGCAGGCGCAGTTCGTGGGCCATGCTGATGATAGAGCGGACCAGCGCGGCGACGTTGGGGTCGCTGGTCAGCTCGCGGGTAAAGGATTGGTCGATCTTGACCGTCGTGACCGGAAAACGGCTCAGATAACTCAGCGACGAATAGCCGGTGCCGAAGTCGTCGACGGCCAAGCAGATGCCCATCGCCCGTAGCGCTCGCAACGTACCTATCGACTCCTCGACGTTGCGCATCAACAGGCTTTCGGTCAGCTCCAGTTCCAATAATCTGGGGTCCAGACCGGTTTCCCGCAGTACCGCCTCGATGCAATCGGCCATGCTGTGTTCGGTGAATTGTACCGGCGACAGATTGATGGCCATTCTTAACGGGGGCAGGCCGGCCGCGCGCCAGGCGCCGACCTGGCGGCAACCGGTTTCCAGCACCCACCGTCCCAACGGCACGATCAATGCGGTTTCCTCGGCGATCTTGATGAATTCGGCCGGCGAGATCCAACCCAGCGTCGGATGCCGCCAACGCGCCAAGGCTTCGACGCCGATGATGCGGCCGCTATCCAGATCGATCTGCGGTTGATAATGCAGAGCCAGCTGGCGGTGCTCCAAGGCCAAGCGCAATTCGTTTTCCAGATGCAGCCGGTGGGCGTTGGCGGCATTCATTTCGTCGGAAAAATACAGATACCGGTTCTTGCCTTGTTCCTTGGCGCGGTACATCGCGGTGTCGGCGCGTTTCAGCAACACCACCGCGTCGGCGCCGTCTTTCGGAAAGGCGCAAACGCCGATACTGACCGTCAAAAACAAGGTGTGACCGTCGATGTAAAACGGCGCCGCCAGCAAATCGAGAATTTTCTGAGCGATGCAATGAATGTCTTCGAATTTGCCTATTCCGGTGGCGAGAATCACGAATTCGTCGCCGCCCAATCTGGCCACGGTGTCGGCTTCGCGGATACCGCTGTCCAGTCGCACCGATGCCGCCACCAATAACTTATCGCCGATTTCGTGGCCCAAACTGTCGTTGATCAGTTTGAAACGGTCGAAGTCTATCGACAGTACCGCTAGCCAGTGCTCGCTACGTCCGGCCAGCGCGATGGCTTGGCCGATACGGTCCAGCATCAGGTTGCGGTTGGGCAGGCCGGTCAATTCGTCGCGACTTGCCGCTTGCGTTGCCACAGCCGCGCGCTCGGCGGCGTAGATCAGCATCGTGCCATGCAAGGCGGCCGGCCGGTCCGACTCGGCCGCGGCGGTGCTCAGTTGCAGTCGCGCGGGCATTTGCGCGCCGTCCGCGCGGGCGACTCGACACTCGGTCCCGCTCGGCGAGAGCTGTGTCAATAAGTGCCGGTCTTCGGGGATGACCACGGTTTGCCAGAAATACGGAATTCGCCGCCAATGTTCGGCGGGGTAACCCAGTCGTTCGGTCTGGTCTGAGACGTAACGGCACAAGCCGGTCCGCGGATCGGCTTCCCACGCGATAGTCCAGATTCGTTGCAACAACTGATAACTTTCCGGATCGGCGATCATGGTACCTTGAGTAGCGGAAGCGGAACGAACAAGCGGTTAGATGTCATTTCAGTGAGAGTGGGTGCGGACCGGTCGACTTGGCGGACGAAACGCGGCGCAAACCTCCAAAAGGTAGTCGAAATCCGGGATTTGCCAATGGCGCGAACTTCCGACCGCGCCCTCGTCTAATGCCGTATTGACGTCGACGCGGGTCGCCGACGCCGGAATTCCGCAAAATGCCGGAGCCGCTGGCGCGCGTTGGGATAAGCTCCCCGCGCGCGGCAAGGCGCCCGGACATTGTCCCAATCAAATTCAGGATAGTTTCCAGTATGACGCATTGGCTTTATTTGGCCGTATCCATTCTGACCGAAGTCGCGGCGAGCTCGCTGCTCAAGTACAGCGACGGTTTTTCCAAGCCGTGGCCCTCGTTGGCCATCGCGATCGGCTACGGTCTGTCGTTTTATTGCTTTTCGGTGGCGCTACGCACGATCCCGATCAGCATAGGCTATGCGGTTTGGGCCGGGCTTGGCATTGTCGGCATCGGCTTGATCGACGTTGCCCTGTTCGGCCAGAAGCTGGACGGACCGGCACTGACCGGTATCGGCTTGGTGGTGGCCGGTGTCGTGACGCTGAGTCTGTTTTCCAATTCGGTCGGGCATTAAGGATTTAGCGCTCAAACGGCTGGCCGGCCGGATCTCACGCTAGCGCGTCAGCCGCGATCAGAGGCTCGCCGGCCGTGCCTTAAGCCCGCGCCGGGCGATCTTACTCTTTTCGCGGCACGTAGCCGTTCGGCACTTGGAAACCGCCGGCAAACAGGAATTTTTCCCGTTCGATCTCCAGGACCTTCTTGGCGTAGGGATCGAAACTGGATAAGCGCTGCTCGTTAATGATCATAGTCTGCATCGCCAGCCAGTCTTTCCAGGCTTGTTTGGAAACCTGTTCGAAAATACGTTGGCCCTTGGGGCCGGGAAACGGCGGCGAGTCTAGGCCCTCCGCTTCCACACCCAGTTTTACGCATTGAACCATTCTTGTCATAGTGAACCTCGCTCTCGTTAGGTGGTCACAGCTGCTCCGAAACGTGCCGGAAGCCGTGAGTATTCCGGCCAGCGTTATACCAAAGCACGGGTTCCGCTTCCATCACATTGTTGATAGGGTTATTGGAGACGATGCCAACTTCGCCGATCGTAACCTCGGAACGCGGCGGTGCGGTTTTACCGTTCCGTTTTGCCGGATCGACAATGTATGAAAGAATCGGCGACGGTACCAACCCAGGCCCGATTCGGCAATCCGCCGGATCGGGCCTCCACTTCATATAGATCACGGACATGACGACCTTTTGCTTTCGCGGCACTGTTTTCCTCGCCGCTTGGATGTTTTTTGCCGGCTGCGGTAGCGACGTGCCGGCCACAGAATCGACTCCCGCCACCAACCCCGCCCTGAGTGTGACGACGATACAGCCCGCCGGTCGGGATATTCCGCTGATGCTGGCCGCCAACGGTTCGATCGCCGCCTGGCAGGAGGCGATCATCGGCGCCGAGGTCGGCGATCTGCGGCTGGCCGAAGTCCGTGCCCAGGTCGGCGACGCAGTGCGCAAGGGTCAGGTGCTGGCGCTACTGGATGCCGAAACGGTGCAGGCGGACCTTGCCCAAGCCAAGGCCATATTGGCCGAGACCAAGGCCAGCCTGGAAGAGGCCAAACTCAACGCCGACCGCACCCGCCATTCCACCTCGTCGTTGGCGCTTAGCGCCCAACAAGTCGCCCAATATCTGACCGGCGAAAAGACCGCCCAGGCCAAGGTCGAATCGGCTCAGGCCCAAGTGGACGCACAGTTGTTGCGCCTCAAGCATACCCAAGTGGTCGCCAGCGACGACGGCGTGATTTCGGCGCGCAACGCGACCTTGGGCGCGGTGGCTTCGGCCGGCCAGGAATTATTTCGCTTGATTCGGCAGAGCCGCCTGGAATGGCGCGCCGAAGTCACCGCCGCCGAAATCGCCAAATTGCGGCCGGGACTGGAAGTGACGGTCGAGGTGCCCAATGTCGGCCGGACGCCCGGCAAAGTCCGTCAGTTGGCGCCAACCCTGGACCCGCAAAGCCGCAACGGTCTGGTTTACGTTGACCTGCCGGACGCCGTTCGCCAAGGCCTGCGAGCCGGTATGTTCGCCAGGGGCGAATTTGCCCTGGGCGCCAGTCCCGCGCTGATCGTGCCGCAAACCGCGGTGTCCTTGCGCGAAGGTTTCAGCTACGTGTTCAAGCTCGGCGAGCGCCAGGGAGACCTGGCCAAGGTGGCCCTGGTCAAGGTTCAACTCGGCCGGCGCAGCGGCGACGATCTGGAAGTACTGGCCGGCATCAGCGCCGGCGACCAGCTGGTGGCCGGCGGCGTGTCCTTCCTGGCCGACGGCGATCTGGTGCGGGTGGTGCCGAAATGAACGTCTCCGCTTGGTGCATCCGCAATCCGATTCCGGCCCTGATGCTGTTCGTGCTGCTGGGTTTCGGCGGTTTACAAGGCTTCAAGGCGATGAAAGTCCAGAACTTTCCCGATCTGGACTTGCCGACCGTGACCTTGACCGCCAATCTGCCCGGCGCGTCGCCGGCCCAATTGGAAACCGACGTGGCCCGCAAGCTGGAAAACTCGCTGGCCACGCTGCAAGGCCTTAAGCACCTCTACACCAAGATCTACGACGGCAACGTGGTGATCAACGCCGAATTTCGCCTGGAAAAACCGGTGCAGGAAGCGGTGGACGATGTGCGCTCGGCGGTCTCCAAGGTGCGCGCCGACTTGCCGGCCGACTTGCGCGAGCCGGTCGTGACCAAATTGGATCTGGCCGGCGCGCCGATACTGGCGCTGACCGTGTCCTCGGACAAACGCGACGACGAAGCGCTGTCCTGGTTCGTCGAGGATACCGTCGCCAAGCGACTGCTGGCGGTGCGCGGCGTCGGCGCGGTGACCCGAGTCGGCGGCGTCAGCCGCGAAATCGGCATCGCGTTGGACCCGGTCAAACTACAGGCGCTGGGCGTCAGCGCCGCCGACATTTCCCGGCAACTGCGCCAGGTGCAGCAGGAAAGCGCCGGCGGCCGCACCGATCTTGGCAGCGGCGAGCAGCCCTTGCGCACGCTGGCGAAAGTCGCCTCGGTCGAGGAATTACGGCCGCTGCAACTGGCCTTACCCGACGGCCGGCGCATCCGCCTGGATCAAGTCGCCGACCTGAACGATTCGGTGGCCGAGCCGCGCGCGCTGGCCTTGCTGGACGGCCGGCCGGTGGTCGGCTTCGAGGTTACCCGTAGCCGGGGCGCCGGCGAAGTCGAAGTTGGCGCCGGCGTGCAACAGGCCTTGGCCGGGCTGAAACAAAGCTATCCGGACATCGAGTTTACCGAGGCCTTCAATTTCGTCGAACCGGTCGCCGAAGAATTTCAAGGCTCGATGACGATGATCTACGAAGGCGCGCTGCTGGCGGTCATCGTGGTCTGGCTGTTTTTGCGGGACTGGCGTGCTACCTTCGTCTCGGCGGTGGCGTTGCCCTTGTCGGTGATCCCGTCGTTTCTGGGCATGTATTTGCTGGGTTTTTCGTTGAACGTGATTACCTTGCTGGCGCTGTCGCTGGTGATCGGCATTCTGGTCGACGACGCGATCGTCGAAGTCGAAAACATCGTCCGTCACCAGCGCATGGGCAAGACGCCCTATCAAGCGGCGCTGGAAGCGGCCGACGAAATAGGTCTGGCCGTCGTCGCCACCACGTTCGCGTTGGTGGCGGTGTTTTTGCCGACCGCGTTCATGAGCGGGGTGCCGGGGCGTTTTTTCAAACAATTCGGCTGGACCGCCGCGCTGGCCATCATCGCCTCGCTGATTGTGGCCCGGATGTTGACGCCGATGATGTCGGCTTATCTGTTGAAGGATCGCGAACACGTCGCGGCGCCCGAAGGTTGGCTGATGCGGACTTACATGAACATGGCGGCCTGGTGCTTGCGCCACCGCATTGTGACGATGGCCGGCGCGCTGGCGTTTTTCATCGGCTCGCTGATGTTGATTCCGCTGTTGCCGACCGGCTTCATCCCGGCCGACGACAATCCGCAAACCCAGGTCTTCGTCGAGCTGTCGCCCGGCGCGACGCTGGCGCAAACCCGCGCCTCGGCCGAACAGGCCCGGCAATTGGTGGCGGCGGTGCCTTACGTCAAAAGCGTCTACACCACGATAGGCGCCGGCGCGGCCGGTAGCGACCCGATGGTAATGAGCATGGGTACCAGCGAGGTGCGCAAGGCGACGCTGACCATCACTCTGGCCGCCCGCCGCGACCGGCCGGTGCGCAAGCAAACGATAGAAAATGACATTCGGATCGCGCTGCAACGTTTGCCCGGCGTGCGTACCAAGGTCGGCTTGGGCGCGTCCGGCGAAAAATACGTGCTGGTGTTGAGTGGCGACGATCCGCAGGCCTTGAGCAAGGCCGCCGGCGATGTCGAGCGCGATTTGCGCACGATACCCGGCCTGGGCAGCATTGCCTCCAGCGCGGCCTTGATCCGCCCGGAAATCGCGGTGCGTCCCGACTTCGCCCGCGCCGCCGATCTGGGCGTCACCACCGCCGCGTTGGCCGAAACCCTGCGCATCGCGACGATAGGCGACTACGACTGGTCGCTCCCCAAACTCAACCTGAGCCAGCGGCAAGTGCCGATCGTCGTCAAACTGGCGAGTGCCGGCCGCCAGGATTTGGCGGTGCTGGAACGTTTGACGGTGCCGTCCAACAAGCCCAACGCCGGTTCGGTGCTGGTCGGCCAGGTCGCCAAGCTGGAGCTGTCCAGCGGCCCGGCCCTGATCGACCGCTACGACCGCGCCCGCAACGTCAATTTCGAAATCGAACTCAACGGCCAACCGCTCGGCGACGTCGCCAATGCCGCGCATCAGTTGCCCAGCATCCGCCACCTGCCGGCCGGCGTGCGCTTGCTCAGCATCGGCGATGCCGAAATGATGGAGGAGTTGTTCGGCAGTTTCGGTTCGGCGATGTTGACCGGCGTGTTGTGCATCTTCGTGGTGTTGGTATTGCTGTTTAAGGACTTCATCCAACCTGTCACGATTTTGACCGCGCTGCCGTTGTCGTTCGGCGGCGGCTTCGTCGCATTGCTGATCGCCGGCAAGGCCTTCTCGATGCCGTCGCTGATCGGCCTGGTGATGCTGATGGGCATCGCCACCAAAAACTCCATTCTGCTGGTGGAATACGCCATCGTCGCTCGCCGCGAGCATGGCCTGAGCCGCGGCGAAGCGCTGCTGGACGCCTGCCGCAAGCGGGCTAGGCCCATCGTGATGACCACGATCGCGATGGGCGCCGGCATGCTGCCGATCGCGTTGGGCATGGGTGCCGCCGACGCCTCGTTTCGCAGTCCGATGGCGATCGCGGTGATCGGCGGCTTGGTCACGTCGACGCTGCTCAGCCTATTGGTGATTCCGGTGGCCTATTGCTATCTGGACGATTTGAAAATGAGCTTGGCGCGCGGCTACGCTCGGTGGTTGAGCTGGTTGAATCGGCGGGCGGCGCAAGCCTGATCGTGGTATCCGTTGGCCGCCGGCGCCTAAAGGAGGCGCGGACCGGGGGAAATAACCGCGCCGTCCGATTCGGGCATTTGCGCCAACAGCTGTTTGATCGGCGTCGGCAAACCCAGGGCGGCCCAGGCCTCCGGGGCTTGCCAGGCAAAAGTCGCGGGGTCGGCGATCGCGGCGACTTCCGCCAAGCTGGCTAATAACGGCGTGTAGTCCAGGTGATAATGCGAAAAGGTATGGCGGCGTTGCGCTAAGGTCGCGACGGCCGCCAAACGATAGCCGCGTTCGCGACACCAGATTTCGGCGCTCGGCCGATCCGGAAACTCCGGCAAACTCCACAAGCCGCCCCAGATACCGGTTGGCGGACGCTTTTCCAGCAAGATCGCGCCGTCGCGCGCGGTCAACAGCAGCATATAACATTGTTTGACCGGCAAAGCCTTACGCGGTTTGGCTGCCGGCAATTGCCGAACCAATCCCCGATGTTTGGCCTCGCATCCGGCCTGGACCGGGCAAATCTCGCACAGCGGCTTGGCGCGGGTACACAACGTCGCGCCCAAATCCATCATCGCCTGGGTATAGTCGCCGGTTCGGTGTTTCGGCGTGTAGGTCTCCGCGAGCTGCCAGAGTTGGGCCGCGACCCTGGTCTCGCCCGGCCAGCCATGGATCGCGTGAAAGCGCGTCAATACCCGTTTGACGTTGCCGTCCAATATCGGTTGGCTTTGCCCGCCGGCAATGCTGAGTATCGCGCCGGCCGTCGAGCGGCCGATGCCGGGCAAGGCGCTCAGCGCTTCGACGGTTTGCGGAAACTCGCCGCCGTTCGCCGCGACGAGGCGCGCGGTCTTGTGCAGATTGCGGGCACGGGCGTAATAACCCAGTCCGGCCCAATGCTGCAACACATCGTCCAGTTCCGCGTCCGCCAAATGCCGAATGGTCGGGAATCGGTCCATGAAGCGCTGGAAATAGCCGATCACGCTGGCTACTTGAGTCTGCTGCAACATGATCTCCGACACCCAAACCCGGTAGGGATTAATGTCTTGTTGCCAAGGTAAATCCCTGCGGCCATGTAGGTCGAACCATGCGAAGAGTTGTTGTTGGAAGTGGGCGGGTGACACGGAAGGAATATTGAAGCGGCTCGGTGAAATGGGATGACGATCCCACGGAAGGGTTCCTGAATCAAGCGTGATTATAGAGCTTGCTATTTGCGGTCGGCGGTTTATTCCACAACTACCGCCCGTCGAATTTTCACGACCTGATGTTTTCCTATGCCGGTCTGGGCAGTCCGCGTTCGGGATTGAACGAAAAGACCGGCGAGCGAGGCCGGAAACCGGGGCATATCGGGTTGGGCGTCCGGTTTTCGGCACTCGACGATGCTGGACCACGCGGGATTGGGCCGACCTACAACAGTCTGGCTAGATCCGCCGGCGGGACGCGGAAATGGGCGCTCCGACGGCGCAAAAATCAGATCAGCATGTAAACGCGGGCTGCGCTTATCTGCCTAAGGTTAGCCTGACGCCGGTTGTCGTGGCCCGTTACTCTCGGCGGATACGCTCGACGGCGGTAAATCCGTCGCGCATTCAGTCATCGTGTCGTATCATCGGTCGCCAGTGACCCGTTTGCCCTTTCCGAGGAGCCGTTCTGATGAGTAAGAGCCATCCCGTCCCGATTTGCCGAAGCGATCAGTTAGCCGAGCTGGGTAAGTGGTGCTTTTCGGTGCTATACCGGGGAGCGCCCGAACCGGCCTTGGTGGTGCGTTTTAACGGCACGGTGTTCGGCTATTTGAATCATTGCGCCCATATGCCGAGGACGCTGGATTGCGAACGCGACGGCGTGTTCGATCCGTCCGGCCGTTACCTGCAATGCTCGATGCACGGCATTTGTTACGATCCGGTGAGCGGACGATCGTTGAGCGAAATTTGTCTGGATAAGAGTCTGACGGCGATCAAGGTCGACGAGCAACAGGGTTGGATTTACCTGATCGACAAGCACGCCAGGCTGGAACCGTCGGAGTCGTAAGGTTCGCGGCACCTAGCGCCATTCGATGACCGCGCTGGCTTCCTGGCGGGTTTTCGGGCGAGCCGGCGGGTTTTTCCGGTAACCGAAAGCCACCAGATAAGCGACGCTCCATTGTTCGAGGTCGATGCCGATCTCGGCGGCCAGAGCCTGTTCCAAACCGTTGCGCTCGAAGCCTTCGATCGGACAGGAGTCTATGCCGATTAGGGCTGCCGCCGTCATCATATTGGCCAGCGGAATATAGGTCTGCTTGCCGGCCCAGTCGTTGATGGCGCGTTCCGATTCCAGCAGCGCGAAGTCGTGCTTTTGAAATTTTTCCAGTACTTGGGTGCGGGCCTGGGCGGCGTCTTCCGGGTAATGCTGAACCTCGCGCATGAAACCTTGCACATAGTCGCTGTCGTAGCGCAGGTCGCGGCTTTTGCGGCACAGCGTCAAGATCAGGTGGCTGGCGGTCGGCAACTGTTTTTGGCCGCCCCAGATATGCGGACGCAATTTCTCGCGCAATGTCGGGGTCTGAATCACCAGAAACTTCCAGGGCTCCAGGCCGAACGAACACGGCGACAGCCTAGCGGTTTCCAGTATGAAGTCGAAGTCCGCGCCGGCGATTTTGCGCTCGGCATCGAATTCCTTGCAGGCGTGGCGGAAGTGGAAGGCTTCCAGAATTGCGGGTTTATTGATCGTCATCGCATCCTCGTGGCGAACGGTGGACTAAGGGTTTGCACGGAACCGAGGTTTGGACGGCGGCCTTGCCGGCATTGGCCGGCAAGGCTTATAAGCGAGGGTCTGGCCTCGGTTTTCGGGTTAATGCTAAAGGCTATCGCCCACTTCTCGGTGGTAAAACGGCCATTTCTTGACGTGCAAATATTTGCGGATCGGGGTTTTGATGACCGACACGCACAGCGCGATCGAAAACAAACACCAGACCGCGCAATACTCGTTCGGATCGTCGGTGGTGACGTCCGAAATCCACGGTCCGATCAAATAATGGAAACCGACGAAACGCCATGAACCATAAATGATGGGCAGATAAAACGCCGCCAAAATATAGGAAAACGCATGTAGGCCCCAGTTGAAGCCGAACAGCCACTCGACCGGATTGGACATCAAGCCGTTCAACGGCATTTTCCAGGCGATATGCCAGGCGCCCGACACCGAACAGGTCTGCGCGCCGCAGAAGCCTTCGACGCCTTCGACGCAGTTGCCGGCCCAAGCGAACGGATACATTTTAATCAACATCGCCAGCGAGCTGATCGCGCACAGCGTATAGACGGTAGTCCTGATTTTGAGCTTGACGCTCTCCGGAATGAAATACATCGCTACCATGTTGACGAAAAACGGCTGGAAGGCGATATGCACGTAGCCGAGCAGCGTCAGTATCTGATTGTTCGGGTTGTCGCATAGATTGATGTACACATAGGTTGCCGCCTGCAACAATTCCATCAACGCGAAATAAGTCAACGGAATCCAAAGTTCCTTGGACTCGCCTTTGTACGCCACGTAAACGGCGGTGGTCAAACCGGCGGCGGCTAATACGCCCGACGCTTCTCCGCTCCAACACATTGAAAAGTACCCCCTTTCGTAATTTTAATTATGTGATTGCCATTCGGATTGGGGTGGGGTGCTAGTCCCGCCGCCATAGACCGCAATCTTCCGGGCGGGGTGTTCGGTGAGCCCGAAGTGTTGGCCTGGCGAATACCCCTAGTTTTTGCCGCGACCTCGAGCCGCGAAAAAGCGGCGAATTATCCCATAAAACCCTTCACTTACCGGCGGCTTTTTGCCAGGCGATCGCGGCGGCTACTCAATACAAGTCCAGCGGATCGACATCCAGCGACCAACGCACCGATCTGGCCTCGCGTAAGTCGGCGAGGCGGGGAACCCAAAAATCCAGTAGCCGCTGCAAAGCTGGGCGCTTATCGCTTTGCAGCAGTATTTGGTATCGGTATAACCCAGCGCGTCTGACCATCGGTGCGCTAACCGGGCCGAGCACTTGCACGCCGGACTGTGTAAAGTCGGTCAGACATTGAATGGCTGCCCCCAAAAATTGCTGCGGAGCGCCGGCGTTGCCGGCTTGCGCCCGCAACAGGGCTTGATAGCCGAAGGGGGGCAGTCCGGCGGCGCGGCGTTCGCTAAGCGCGGTTTCGGCGAAAGCTCGATAGCCGTGGCTCAGCAGGTTATGCAGCAGCGCGTGTCGCGGATGACGGGTTTGTAGGATCACCCGGCCGGGCAATTCGGCCCGGCCGGCCCGGCCGGCGACTTGCACGATCAACTGCGCCAATTTCTCTCCGCCGCGAAAGTCGATGCTGAACAGGCCGCTGTCGATATCCAGGATCGCGACCAAGGTCACATTCGGAAAGTGGTGGCCCTTGGCCAGCATTTGCGTGCCGAGCACGATATCGGCGTCGCCGCGATGAATTTGCTGCAAATAGCCTTCGAGCGCGCCCTTGCACTGCGTGGTGTCGCGGTCCAGGCGGACGATGCGGTGGCCGGCGAACAACTCCTTCAGCGTTTCTTCGATGCGTTCGGTGCCCAGGCCGAGCGCCTGCAACTCGCCGACGCCGCAGGCCGGACACTGCCGAGGCAAGGCTTGCTCGTAGCCGCAATGATGGCAGCGCAATTTGTGTATGCCGGCGTGGATGACCAGATTGGCGTCGCAACGGTGACAGCGCGATACCCAACCGCAATCGTGGCAGATTTGCACAGGCGCATAACCGCGCCGGTTTAGAAACAGCAGCACTTGCCGGCCTTCGGCGAGTTCCGCGCCGATCGCTGTTACCAATGGCTCCGACAGACCGGCTTGCAGTTTTTTGCCGCGAATGTCCAATACCTGGAATGCCGGCGGCTTGGCGTTGCCGGCTCGGTGCGGTAAGTGCGACAGACGGTAGCGGCCCTGGGCTACGTTGGCCAGACTCTCCAGCGACGGCGTCGCCGAGCCCATCACCACCGGAATATTCAGCAGCTTGGCTCTGGCGATCGCGACATCGCGCGCCGAAAATCGAAACCCGTCCTGTTGTTTGAAGGAGCCGTCGTGTTCCTCGTCCAACACGATCAGGCCGGGTTCCCGAAGCGGCGTAAACAGCGCGGATCGAGTGCCGAGCAGTATGCGCGCAACGCCGGCGCGCATGCTCAGCCAGGCTTGTTGGCGTTGCCGGTCGGTCAGATTCGAGTGAAAGGTTTCGATCCCCACCCCGAAGCGCTGCCGAAACCGCTGTTCCAATTGCGGTGTCAGATTGATTTCAGGCAGCAATACCAAGACTTGCAGCCCCAAAGCCAGGGTTCGGGCGATGATCTGCATGTAGACTTCGGTTTTGCCGCTGCCGGTCACCCCCTCCAACAAATGCACCGCGAACCGGCCCAGGTCGGCGCCGACCGCGTCTATCGCGGCTTGCTGATCCGGATTGGCGGCCAGCGCGGCACCGAGCACCACCGGACCATCCGACGGGTCCGGCATTCGCGGCTCGACCAAACCTTTGTCGATCAACGCCCGCAGGGCCGGCTTGTGTCCGGCCAATTCGGCCGCCGACCAAGCCGGTTCGCGGCTGAGCATTCGCCGCAGCAAATCTTTTTGCCGAGTGGCGCGTCCCAAATCGACATCAGGCGCCCGGCCGGCCGCGGTCGGCGCGAAATAACGCTCGCACTGCAATGTGGCCGGCAAACCTTGGCGTAACGCGGTCGGAAATGCCGTTGCCACTACTTCACCGATCGGATGGTGGTAGTAGCGGGCAGCCCATTCCAGCAACTGCAAATCGAGAGCCGACAACAACGGGGTGTTGTCCAGTAGCTCGATGACCGGCTTAATCGAGCGACTGGCTAGCGTCGAGCCGTTGGCGCTACCCATGACGACGCCGACGCATTGACGCTTGCCGAACGGCACCAAAACCCTGGCGCCACGCTGAAATTCCGCCGAATTGCCGAGTTCGGAAGGTCGGTAATCGAACAATCTGTCCAACGGAACCGGCACCGCAATTTTTAAAATCAAACTGTCGGCGGCATCGCATTTAGCCATTTTTGATGAGTTGTTTTCGATGTTGCATCGCTAAGTGATTATGTCGGCTAAGGAATTTAAGTTACCCACAAAACCTGTGGATAACTCTGTGGATGGAGGCGAATACGGACCGCTTAGTGTCGGATTTAATTACAGATTTGTTAAATTGCGTAAATTTGAGCCAATGTAATTTATCTTTAGTTATCAATGGCTTGAAATCAATCTTCGGCAGGCTCCATCGTTTTCCGTCTAGGCGGTGAGGCTTCGGGCGTTTGCTCCGTTTTTGTGCATAACTTGTTACAAAACTGAGGGAAATAACACAGCTTGGAGAAGGAAACCCTGTCCGATATTCGACAATGCTTATTCGCTAATATGCGGTGTCGAATCGCCCCATAGCAGCCCGGCCCAGGTCGCCAGCAACAGGAAAGCAAACAAGGTCCAGGCCGGTATGCTCAATCCCAGTAAGGTCCAGTCGATCTTGGCGCATTCGCCGGTGCCGCTCAACATCAATTTGATGGTGTCGGCCAACGGGAAATTCTGAAATACGTATTCTAGGCCGGGGCTGCATTCCGGTACCTCCTCCGGCGGCAAATGCTGCAACCACACGTGACGGGCGGAAACGCTGGCGCCGATCAATGCGGCGGCGGCGGCCAAAACCGCATAGATCTTACGGGCGCGGTTGTGCAGGCCCGCCGCCAGGAAAATCAAGCCGGTGGCCAGTATGGCCAAGCGCTGCGAAATACACAGCGGACAGGGCTCCAGCTCTTCGACAAATTGCAAATAGGCACCGACGGCCAGCAAACCGGCGCAGGCCATAAAACCGATAAAGAACCGCGCGCGCGGACTGAAATAATCAAAAAGCGAGCTGATCATAACGAATGAGGGCTAAATTTGGAGTATGAAAAATCGGTTCGAAGCGGAGGCTTTCGAACCGCGCTAACCATCCGCGACATGTTAACAACTTCGCGCTGCGATGGCTTATCGGGTCCAAGCATTCCGCTAAATATCGCAAAACTCGTCTTCGACATCTTTTTTAAAAGCCCGAATTTCCCGAGTCGGCCCCAGAATGACCAGAATGTCGCCGGCGTTCAAGCGGCGTTCGGTTTGTTCGCTGACAAACTGCAACTGATCGCCGGCCTGTTGATCGACGATGCCGATCAGTATCAAATTGTATTGTGTCCCCAGCTCCAGTTGCTCGACCGTGCGGCCTTGTAAATAGCTGGTTTGAGGAATCGCGATTTCCGCCATCCGCAAATCGTGGCGGCCGAATACGGTGTGGTCGAAAATATCGGTAATGTCGGGCCGTTTCAGCATGTCGTGAATCTTGCGGCCGCAAATTTCGTAGGGATCGATGATTTTGTTGGCGCCGGCCGCCAGCAGTTTTTCCGCCGATTCCGGGCTGTCGACGATGGCGATGATGACCAGTTTCTTGTCCATCGCTCGCGCCGACAAGGTCAGAAACACGTTTTCGGAGTCGTCGTCGAAAAAACAAAACAGGATGTCGATATCCCGACCGATGCCTATCGATTTCAATTCCTCATCGCTACGAAAATCGATCGTGGCCGAGTCGAAGCCGTTTTCAGCGGCCATCGCGGTATGCAGCGGCCGATGGTCGATAACCAGGATGTCGTGGTGCTCGCGATCCAGGCGGCTGATGGCCTCGAACGACAGGCGGTTGTAGCCGAATACGGCGACCTTTTTCATGGCGACGTCCTATTCCATAAGCGGCGCTGCTCGACCTGATCGCGAAAATGATCGATCCCGTATTTCCGCCCCAGCAACACCAACAAATCGCCATGGCGCAGGATGAATTTTTCTTCGGGATTGAAGTAAAAATGCTGTTGTTTCACCTGGTACTTGTTCTTGTGCTTGAAATGGATGGGATTGTCGCTGATCACGCCCAGCAGCGTCAGCTTGTTTTGCTTCAGGTCCAACTGGCCGATGCGACGGTTGTCTAGCGGCGAGTTTTCGGTGACCAAAACGGTTTCCATCGTAATTTCGGTCTGGTTTTGCAGAATCCCGGAAATCGCCTCGAAGGCCACCGGCTGGCCGACGAATTCGGCGGCCAGCAACCCGGCGACCTCGAAGGGCCGAATCACGTTGTCCGCGCCTGCCTGATAGAGTTTGTTGACGTTTTCGTGGCGGTTGGCGCGGGAAATAATCCGCACATTTTTATTCAAGTGCCGGCCGGTCAGCGTGATGTAAACGTTGACAACGTCGTCGCCGGTGATGCACAAAATCGCGGTGGCGCCGCGATTGATGCCGGCGTTCAGTAACACTTCGTTTTTGCTGGCATCGTTTTGCACCGCCAGATATCCCAGGTTTTTGGCCTGGACGACGTTAGCCTCCTTGCGGTCGATAACGATGAAGGGCTGCTGCTCCCGATGCAGATGGCGGGCGATTTCTTGCCCGACCCGGCCGAAGCCGCAAATGATGATGAAATTTTGGTAGCGGTCCAGTTCGGCATAGGCGCGACTTTCGCGCAGCGACAGCATTTTTTCGGCGAAGGCGGCGATCAGAATCGATGTAAAAAACGACAACACGCCGATGCTGGTTAGGATCAGAAACACCGCGACCCAGCGTCCGCCGGTGGTTTGCGGGGTGATGTCGCCGTAACCGACCGTCGCCAAGGTCACGACGGACCAATAGAAGGCGTCGAACATGGTTTTGATGCTGCCGCCCGCCACCTGGTATTCGAACATATAAATCGCCACGCTGGCGATGAACAGCAAGAAACCGCTGAAAATCAGCAAGGTGGTCAGTTCGTAGCGGCGGCTGGCCAGCACGTTGGCAAACAATTTTGCGCTGTCCGAATAGCGGAACAGCTTGAACAAGCGGAATACGATGAAGATGCGCAAGATGTCCAGCGGTCGATAGCTGGGCAAAATCGCCAAAATATCGATCACCGCGAACGCCGAACTCATGTATTCCAGTTCCTTCGCCAGGATGCGCTTGCCGGCCGCCGGCAAATTGAACGGCAAATTCAAGTAAAGGGCTTTTTCGTATTCTTCGATGATGATTTTGTAGGAATCCGAATAAATCCAACCGCGTAGCAAGTACTCGGTAATGAATACCGCCAGGATGGCCTGCTCGAAATAGCCGCCCATGGTGCTGGCCTGATGTTCGATCCGATACAGCAAAAAGATCACGCTCAACACAATCAAGCCGATCATGATGCTGTCGAAGCGTCGTTTACGCGGGCTATGCGGTTCTTCCAATAGCTGGTAGAAGAATTGTTTGCTGCGCCGGTAGCCTTCGGCCGACTTCAGAAAATACGCGGCGTAAACGATTAGTTTGGAAAGCATGACTCAGGGCTGATGGGGTGGCTTCTTAAAGTCGACGACCTTGCAGGCCGGGCCGAGGTTGATTTCGTCGATCACCAGATGCGGGCCGGCTTGCAATATGTAGAGCGCGGCGTCGGCGACATCGTCGGCACTTAAGGCTTGCCCCGCTTGCTTGCCCGGTGCGAAGTGCAAGGTTTCGAAAAACGCGGTATCGACCATGCCGGGGTTGATCAAGGATACCCGAACGCCGCTCTTGCCGCATTCCTCGCGTAACGCCTGACTAAAACCGCGTAACGCAAACTTGCTGGCGCAATAGATGCTACCGTTACGGCTACCTTTCAGCGCGGCTTCCGAGCCGATGTAGAGCAGGTTGGCGCGAGCTTGTTGCTTGAGTTGGGGCAGCAACGCCCGCGTCAAACAAGCTTGAGCGGTGAAGTTGACGGTCATGAGTTGCTCGATCTGCGCCTGTGAATGTTGCTCGAGCGCGCCGAACCGGCCGTAACCGGCCGCGAACACCACCGCGTCGAGATCCGGAAAGTCCTGCTGCAAACGCTTCGCGAACGGCGCGATAGCGGACAAATCCGCCAAATCCAGCGGCATCGGATAAAAACGAGGATGGACCCACTCGAAACGACGGCTATCGCGGGACGTGCCGATCACGCGATGGCCTAGTTGCAACAGACGCCGGGTGATGGCGCGGCCGATGCCCGAACTCGCGCCGGTGACCAGGATTGCGCGGCTCACGGCATGCACCGGAACAACTGGGCTTCGTCTAGGTATTGCCGTAACATTTCGCTACAGTCGGCGATCATCGATTGTTCCAGGTCGGCGCGATACGAGACCAGGCCGGCCGAGGTTTGCAACGGACTGGCAAACAGGCGTTCGTCCGGATAGAGCTTGTGCATCTTCTTGAAATACGCCTCGGGCAGGCGGAAGGCGCCGAGGCTGACGGAATGCAAGTTTTCGGCATCCAACGTCGCGAAGACTTGCTGGAACAAAGTCCGGTATTGCTCGCGGTAGTCGTGTTGGTAAATCAGCGGATCGAAACGCAGCCCGATCGGCCAGCCCTGTTGTTGCAATTTGGCCGCCGCCTCCAAGCGCTTGGCAAGGCTGGGTGCCTTGGCTTCGACTTGTTCGGCCACCGCGTCCGGCGCCAAGCTAAATGCCACGACGCAACGCGGCCACGGCCGGCGCGTCAGGAGGCTGCGAATTTGGGTGCTCTTGGTACGTAACTCCAGCCAGGCGTTGGGTAGCGTCTCGAAAAACGGCAGGAACTGCTCGGCGAAACCGGTGATCGGTTCCAGGGCCAAGCTGTCGCAATCGTAGCCGGAGAAAAAATAAACGGCCTCATTGGGCGTTTCGGCGCAAATTTGGTCGATTTCACGCTGAAAATCCTCGAAATTGACGAACAACACGTAATTGGCCGACTGGTACATGCCTTGTAAAAAGCAGTAGCGGCAGTCGTACAGGCAATTGAGCATATGCGAGAAGTAGTAATTACGTGTCCCGCCGATGCCGTAACCCGCCGGCGCCGGCAACGCGAATTTCCGGTATTTCTCGGCCAGGATCAACGCCGGCCTTTGCTTTTGCAAGCGAAAATTCTGCGCCCTGGGATTGAAGACTTCGCCGTAGCGCGCGCACTCCACTACGCGCGCTCGAGGAAAGCGGGCGCGTATCGCCGCCGTGCGGGAATGTCCGGCGACGGCGGCTTCGATATACAAGGTATCTATCATGCGGGCATAAACAACGAAGGCGAAAAGTCGGTCGGGCGCTCATTATAAATGACGATAGGCCGGGGTCGGCGCTTGCTGATAGAATCGGCACTTTTAACCCGACACAGCCATGCGATTGATCAGAGGCCTGCACCATCTGGAGCCGTTGCGCGACGGTTGCGCATTGACGATAGGCAATTTCGACGGACTGCACCTTGGCCACCGCCGCGTCATCGAAACCTTGGCCGAGCATGGTCGCCGTCTGCATCTGCCGACCGTGGCAATGGTGTTCGAACCCCAGCCGCTGGAATATTTTCTAGGCGATCACGCTCCGTCCCGGTTGACCCGCTTACGGGAAAAAGCCATTCAATTCGCCAAATTGCCGATAGACGAACTGTTGGTGCTGCCTTTCAATCGGACCCTGGCCGATTGCGATGCCGAACAATTCATCCGCGACATTCTGGTCGAACGCCTGCGCGTCACGCATTTGGTGGTTGGCGACGATTTTCATTTCGGCAAGGCCAGGCGCGGCAATTTCGCGATGCTGCAGCATTTCGGCGAACAGTACGGTTTCGCGGTCGAAGACAGCCATTCCTTCGAAGTCGATAGTTTGCGGGTCAGCAGTACTTTAATTCGCGACGCGCTCAGCGAAGGCCAACTGGCGTTGGCTCGAACCATGTTGGGCCGCGATTTTTCGGTGTGCGGACGGGTAGCGCACGGCGACAAACGCGGTCGCGAACTGGGTTTTCCGACCGCCAACGTACGGATGTTTCGAAAAAATACGCCGATAGTCGGTGTGTACGCCGTGACGATGAGCGGTCTGGACGGTAACGAATATCCTGGGGTTGCCAACGTCGGCACGCGTCCTACCGTCGACGGCGGCGCCAAAGTGGTCTTGGAAACGCATTTATTCGATTTCAATCAAGATATTTACGGCCATTACGTGGAAGTTCATTTCAAACGCAAATTGCGTAACGAAACCCGCTTTGCGTCGTTGGCAGCCTTGAAAGCGCAAATTGAATTGGATGTGGTCGATGCGCGGCGGTTTTTCGCCGAGGAGGAAGCGCGATGAGTGGGCTGGATCGGGTGGCTTCGCCCTGCGTGCGCAATTGTTGTCTGGACGACGAGGATGTTTGCTTGGGATGCTTCCGAAGTTTGTCGGAAATTTGCGGCTGGAGCGTCGCCGACGACCGCGAGCGATTGAGTTGCTTGGCCCGCGCCGAACAGCGCAAAGCGGCCAAAAAGTCGCCGAAAGCTCAAGCAGGAGCCGGCGAGCCGACCGGCGGAATCTCACCGTAAAATCCAAGGAGACAACGGTTACTGCTTCGGATCGGCAAATCACGCAACATTCGCCGATCCGCGCAATGGCGCGCGCCGCCTCGAAAATCTCACATCTTATGGGTCTGAATCGTCAATCCGAGCTGTTGATACCGCCGATAGCGCTGGCGACCGGCTTGTTTGCTGGCTTCACTGTTGTCAAGGATCTCGAGTATCCGCTCGGTCGGAGGCGAGGTCGGCGGAAAGTCGGCGGACAGGTTGACAATGACACCGCGCCAGTTTTCCGGAATATCGCCGACGCCGATCAGAAT
>NZ_LUUK01000099.1 GCF_001644025.1 Methylomonas koyamae | reverse complement strand
TTATCGACCACGATCGGATTAGCGCCGTCCAGCAGGCCGGGTACCGGTGGTAGAGGTACATCGCGCAGCGACACCGGCAGAGGGCCGGCGGCCTGCAAGGTCATCACAGCGGACAGCAGAGCGCCGCCGCAAAGCATTCGATACATGGCACGCATGGAAAATTCTCGCGACTGTTTTTACAAGTTATCAGGTGACTCGGCGTAGCCGGTCGCACACCAAGGGATCGGCGTGGGTCCGGCGTGCGCCGAACCGAAGGATTTAAGCGGCTATAACGCGTTTGCGCGATTGGAATGCCAATCCCAGCACGCCGCTCAGCATCATCCAAGCCGCGGCCGGCAACGGTACCGCGTTGACCACGGTCAAGCTGCTCAAGTTGGACATGTAGCGTCCGCCTCGACTGTCGCCGGGAATGATCGTGCGGAAGACCCCGGCACTGCCCAAACCGCTGCCTATGCCGTCGGCGTAAGCAATCAGGTCAGGCATGCCGCTAGCTTGCCGCGCCAGGATCTCGCCGAGCGAGTAGACCACGGTGTAATTGTCGGTAGCGGTCGCGACCACATAGGAAGTTTTCAGCGATGACGGATTGGTCGAGATACCGGACGCCACCAATAAATCCCACATCGACACGCCGGTGAATCCGGTCGCCGAACCCGTCGCCAAATTGCTGAAAGTCGTAATCGGGGTCAGCGAGCCCGGTAAGTTGGCCAGCGAGTAGCTACCGGGATTGCTTACCGCACCACCGACCGTGAATGAATTCGCTATACCGCCACTCCCTGTTCCCTGCCAAGCGACATGACCGACATCCAAACTGGTCAGGCTGGTCACGCTGGCGCCGTCGGCCGCGATCAGGCTGGGCGCGGCCAAGACGCCGTTGCTGTCTTGAAAGGCAATGATGTCCTGAGCTCCCCCGAAGTTGCCGCCGAGCTGATTGCCCATCGTGTACACGGTGCTACCGTTATTACCGGTCGCAACCACAAATTCACGTAAGAGATCGTTTTTCGGGCCATTCGCGCTGTTAGGCTGCGTGGCGACATAGCTGTTCAAATAACTATACAGCGACACGCCGGTATAGGTATTGCCGCCGACCGTTACCGATGTAGCGGCACCGAAAGCTTGCAGATCGGCGATGCTGAAACTTGCCGGGCTACCGCTTTTCAGGTAACCGCTCAGCATGACATCCGCCTCGGCGCTTGCCGGCAGCGACAGTGCAATGACCGAAGCGGCCAAGACGGTACGAGCTATCGATTTCAGGTTTTGCATGGTTTTCTTCCTCTGGTTCAAATAAAGTGGTCCGTGCGTTTTTAAAGTCGCGGCTGTTAGCCCAAGTCCCCAGCAGTCCTATACCAAGTACCAAGCGCAGGAAGCCACATGCCGTTCCGCCGCCAAGTCCCAAACAAAGCCTGTATTTAAGATGACCCTGGCGACGAGAATTTTTTCGATTTGTTATATCCGTCAAAATATATCGACGTTATGCACAATAAGTTATAACGAAATTGTTTGTCAATCCGGGTTTTTTGGACTAGCCACTGCCAGCATGAGCCTGGAAGCTACTCTGACAATCGGGGCTACGGGGGAGGCATCAGACTAAGGCGATAGGTTTTTACATATATTCAATCGTTAGCTTTCTAGTTAAGCCGCAAACAAATTGAATAACAGGCTTCATTGAAAATACCTGAGAAATAGTATGGTTCACGATCGTTTACCGCTTCGCCTGTCAATCGACGCCCGCCGTCGCGCTGCAGCGTCGGTTTATTGCAATTCGGAAGCCCATACCTGAAACGCCGAAAGTTCGGCAACGACTCGTCGACGAGTGGCGAGCCCTCGGCCTGACGGAAGTAAGCCATAAGCGCTAAGTCGAGCCGGCCTAATGCCTGCTTCGGCAACCGGTTAACGACTAACGCGCGCTTAGCCTTCTGCTTGTCTTCGCCAAACGGCGACGCCGGCGACCCTGGTTTGCCGCGCGCGATTCAAGCCGGCTTTATATCGAACGCAATGCAGATGCGTTCCTGGTCGGAATTGAACGGAATGGTGCGGTGGAACAGCGAGGATGGGAACAACACCAAGTCGCCGACTTTTTGATCGACGATTTGGGTCGGGAAGTCGTCGTGCAGGCGCGGGTAATCGTCGCCATCGGTGCCGTATTCGAAACTGCCTTCGTGGCTATCGCATTTATCCGGCAATTGCAGATACACGCAACCGCTGATCCAACCTTCCTCGTGGATGTGGGAAGTCAGATAGCCGCCCTGATTCATCCGTAAATACCAGGAACTGGCAAACTCCAGAGCTTTCGGAAAGCGCCGGATCAACGCGTCGTCGCTACCGGCGAAGTGGTCCCGGTAGGCTTTGACTTTGGCGCGGATCAACATCGCCAATTGTTGAAACGACGCTTCCGGCCGCTGCAGCAAGTTCCCCGCCGATTGCATGCCGTAATATAAACGGCCCTGCTTGCGCTCGGCGATGGCCAGGTGTTTGACGTCGTCCAACAATTGACTCAGTAATGCGCTATTCGGGTCGGCCAATTCTTCGATAAACGTATGCCGGACAAACCTCATCGGCTCGCGACAATAGCCGTAAGCGTCGGCTTGGCGAAAATTGGTGGCGTAATGGGTCGCCAGGCTGCCCAGCAACACCGAGCCATGACGGTCTTCAGCAACGAACTGGTCCAAGCACTGTTTAAAGGCATCGAACTGGCCGGTTTTATACAGGCATAAAAGCACCCGCTCCTGGGCGTCGGCAAAATCGGAGGCGGCAAAATACGGTATCGCCTGCTCGAACTGGCCGCCCAGGCAATAACTTTCGCCGAGATTGTAATTGGCCCGGCCGTGCTCGGCGTTGGCTTGCAGCGCCGCGCGGTAACAGCGCACGGCTTCGTCCATATTGGCCTGATCGCGGTAAATCTCGCCCAGGTCGTTCCAAGCGTCGGCGAATTGCGGATCCAGTTGTAAGGCTTGGTTGAAAGCTTCGATCGCTTGGCCGTGGGCGCCTTGATCGTAGAGATTGGTGCCGAGATTGAAATAGCCCAGCGCGTCGGCGTTGATTTCCAAGGCCTTGCGGTAACACTGCTCGGCGGCTTTCAGGTCGCCGAACGTTTGCAATACCGCCCCCCAATTAGCCCAGGCCTGAAAGTAACCCGGCTGCTGTTCCACCGCCTGCCGGTAATGCGTCGCCGCCTCCTGCCACTGACTTTGCTGTTGCAGCAATGCACCGAGGTTGAAGTGGGCGACCGTCAAATCCGGCTTGATTTGCAAGGCCTTGCGATAGGCGGCCATCGCGCCCTTGGCATCGTTAAGCTGGGTGTAAATCGCGCCGAGGTTAAAGTGAATTTCGGCGATGTTGGGATCGAGCGCGATCATCTTGCGAAAGCTGGCGGCCGCCTCGCGCAATTTGCCTTGCGCCTGTTGACACATGCCCAATAAATTCAAGGCCGGCAGCGATTTGGGAAATGCCGAGGCCAACGCTTGCGCCCGGACCTCGGCCAACGCGACTTGTCCGGCTTGAAATAGTTGGTGAATGGCTTGCAACTCCGCCGGTTGCGGTTGCTTGAGTGGGGCTTTCATAACGGCTGTCGGCATTCGAATAAACGAGGCTCGCAGCATACCGCAAACCGCGCCGACGCGGCAAAACCGGCCGGTTGTTCAATTGCGATCGCGGGCTGCCAAAGTTTCGCGCAATCGGCGGTTTTCAGCTTGCAAGCCTTCGATTTCTGCTAGCAGGCCGGCAACACGCTGCTGGATTTGCGCTTCGGTAAAACGCGGCGTGATGTGCTTCGGGCAATTCCAGTCGTAAGCTTTTACATCAATGACGATGGCCCGCTCGACGCCGGTTTCGGCCGGCAGCGCCGCCGGCCAGTCTGCCGCTCCCAATTCGACGATGCGGGCCACGCCCCAGATTTTCAACCGGCGCCGCGCCGCGTAGTCCATCAGAATCAACGCCACCCGCCCGTCCGCGTCCAGATTGCCGACGCTGATGTACTGGCGGTTGCCGCGCACATCGGCGTAAGCCAGCGTGCGTGGGTCCAACACTTTTAGAAAGCCGGGCCGGCCGCCGCGAAACTGCACGTAGGGCCAACCGGTTTCGCCGACGCTGGCCTGATAAAAGCCGTCGCGCTCGGCGACGAAGGCCTGCTCGGTTTCGCCCAGTTCGGCGCGCGGATCGGCGGCGGTTTCCAAACCGAGATTGCCGTCCCGGCTGCCGTAACGGTTCTGCGCCGCGCGCACCGAGTCGGTAAAACAAATGTCGGCAAAGGCTCTGGACATGGCGATCTACCTCGATTGCGGAAAGATGAAAATAATGGATGTTTTTTGTTGAAGCTTCGCGGCTTCGGCCAACCGGGCCATTCCCTTCGACTCCGCTC
>NZ_LUUK01000098.1 GCF_001644025.1 Methylomonas koyamae | reverse complement strand
GTCGAGTGGCGGCCCATGGAGCATTTTTTTGCTCCGGGTTCGCCTCATGTCCTTTTCCTTGCGCAGTCGCCATTTCCTGTCCCAATGGATTACCGCTTTGCTCCCCGCCGTGCCGCCGCGTTCGAGGGCAACCTTCGTCGAGTTGCTGTGTGCCTGTTTGGTGTCACCGGAAGGCTGGGTCACTCGCGCTATCGGGTCCATTTGGCGCCGTTGCCATTGGACCACGTATTACAAGTTGATCGAACGCGGCAGCGTGCGGAGCGTGCCGCTAGCCCGCGCGATGCTGAGCTTGGTGCAGTCGGTGTTGCCGCTGCAAACCCTGAACCTAGTCATCGACGATACCCTGGCGCTACGACATTCGCCGGATGCGCCGGGCAGCGCGGTGCGCCATGATCATGCCAACAAGACCAATCGTCCGGATTTCGTGCAGGCCCAGTGCTGGGTGACGCTGGGCGTCAGTGTTCTGGGGCATGGCAATGCCAAGCTGGTGTTGCCGGTTTTATCGCGCATGGTGCCGAATACCGGTAATCGCAACAAACTGACCATTGCGCTGGCTTTGCTGCGGGTTTTGGCACCCGTATTGACGGTGCCGACTCGGTTGCTGTGCGACTCCTGGTTCATGCGTGCCCGTCTAGTCTTGCCGTTGCTGAGTCGAGGTATCCAGGTCATTGCTCAGGCCCGCATCGATACCGCCTTGTTTTTGCTGCCCGATGTGGCTGGCAAATCCGGTCGGGGCCGACCTCGAAAATACGGTCAACGCCTGACGGCCGAGGCGATTGCCGACTTGCCGACGACCGAGTTATCGCTGGCCCTCCATGGCAAAACCCAAAAGCTGCGGATTCGTTCGGCAGTGACTTTGGCCCGCTTCCTGAAGGGCGCGCCGGTGCGGGCCGTCTGGTGCGAGTTTTACGACGACAAGAAACAGACTTGGGCGAAGCCGCGCCTGCTACTAGCCACTGAAACCCACTTGGCGGCTACGGCGATTCTCGAACTGTACGCCCGACGCTGGGGGATCGAACCTTTGTTTCACAATCTTAAGCGCTGGTGGGGCATTGCCAATCTCTGGCAACAGTCACGCTCGGCCCTGGAAACCTGGATGCAGATTCGTTCCACCGCCTGGACGCTGGCACAGTTGTTGGCGCTAGCGGTCGACGAAGCATTTCCACTTCGCGAGGTGGCGCCTTGGCGCGAAGGTCATCCGCTGACGGCGGGTCTCGTCGCGCAATGGCTACGCATTGAATTTACGGGACTTGCGTTTCGCGACGGTTTTGACCCCAAGTCGCAAAAATTCAACTTCCCAGGACAGCGCGGCGACCCTCGATTGTCACCTTGATCGAG
>NZ_LUUK01000097.1 GCF_001644025.1 Methylomonas koyamae | reverse complement strand
GCCAAACAAAAGAAAGTATCGCGGTTGTCGGTCCGCGAACCGACATTTAAAAAACCGTCGCGTTAGCGACACCAAATAAACAACCAGCGACACCAACCAAGATTAATACTCATAGTGATACCGCACCTGCGCAATCAACAAAGTATCGCCGGTAACCTTATAAACGATTCGATGCTCGTCGTTAATCCGCCGCGACCAATAGCCGGACAAACCGTGTTTCAAAGGTTCCGGCTTGCCGATGCCCTCGAACGGTTGGCGCTGGATTTCCTTGATCAATTGGTTGATGCGTTTAAGAACGGCCTTGTCGGTGGTTTGCCAGTACAGATAGCTATCCCAGGCATCGGCGGAAAAAGTGATTTTCACTCGATCAACTCATGCTCCGTGCCTTGGCCGGATTCCAGCTCGGCGATGGATTCCAGCAAGCGGCGGGCGTTGGCTGGCGAGCGTAATAAATAGGCGGTTTCCTCCATGGCTTGGTAGTCTTCCAAAGACAGCATCACCACCGGGGATTCGCTTTTGCGGGTGATGATGATGGGGGCATGGTCGGCGCAAACCTTGTCCATGGTTTTGGCTAAATTGGCGCGAGCGGCGCTGTAACTGATGGCGTCCATTGATGCTCCTGTTGTACAAAAAACGGTACGACACGATAACTCGGAACATAGCCCTATGCAAATTGGAAAACATTTAGCCGCGATACAACTTACTAACATTCCAAAAATTACTATTTAGCTGACGATAACGCCATGCAATTAACACCAAGAGAAAAAGACAAACTCCTCCTCTTCACTGCCGCCCTCCTCGCTGAGCGCCGCAAAGCCAGAGGTTTGAAACTTAACTACCCGGAAGCGGTGGCGTATATCTCCGCCGCCATCATGGAAGGCGCCCGCGACGGCCAGACCGTGGCCGAGTTGATGGCTTATGGTCGCACGCTGTTGAGCATCGACGACGTGATGGACGGCATCGCCGAGATGTTGACCGAGGTGCAGGTGGAAGCGACGTTTCCCGACGGCACCAAACTGGTGACGGTGCATGAGCCAATTGTTTAATCATCGCGTGGGCACAAAAAGCACGTGCCCACCCTACGACAATTCGTCAGAAAGCAAAGAAAATCCAACATGTAGGGTGGACACGATTTATCGTGCCCACGCGGAAAAAATGAATAAAAGGAGCCCAAAATGATCCCCGGACAACTCTTCCCAGCCGCCGGCGACATCGAACTCAACGCCGGCCGCGCCACCGTTAAAGTCTTGGTTGCCAACAGCGGCGACCGGCCAATTCAGGTCGGCTCGCACTATCATTTTTACGAAACCAACCCGGCTTTGCACTTCGACCGCAGTGTGGCCTTGGGTTTTAGATTGGATATTCCGGCCGGCACTGCGGTGCGTTTCGAGCCGGGCCAGCAACGCGAGGTGCAGTTGGTGGCTTTTGCCGGCGAGCGCAAAGTCTACGGCTTTCGCGGCGAGGTGATGGGCGCATTGGAGAAAACCGCATGAGTAGAATCAGCAGAACCGCTTACGCCGACATGTTCGGCCCCACCACCGGCGACCGCCTGCGGCTGGCCGACACCGATTTGATTTTGGAAGTGGAAGCCGATTACACCGTTTACGGCGACGAGGTGAAATTCGGCGGCGGCAAGGTGATCCGCGACGGCATGGGCCAAAGCCAGCTCGGCAACGACCACGCGGTGGATTTGGTGATTACCAACGCGCTGATCATCGATTACTGGGGCATCGTCAAAGCCGACGTCGGCGTCAAGGACGGCCGCATTTTCAAGATCGGCAAGGCCGGCAACCCGGACGTGCAGCCCGGCGTGGACATCATCGTCGGCCCCGGCACCGAAGTTATCGCCGGCGAAGGCCAGATACTGACCGCCGGCGGCATCGACGCCCACATCCATTTCATTTGCCCGCAGCAGATTGAGGAAGCGCTGTGCTCCGGCGTAACAACGATGATCGGCGGCGGCACGGGGCCGGCCACCGGCACCAACGCCACTACCTGCACGCCGGGGCCGTGGCATCTGCAACAAATGCTGAAAGCGCTGGATGGATTGCCGATGAACTTTGGCTTGCTGGGCAAGGGCAACGCCAGCCTGCCCGGTGCATTGGAAGAACAAATCAAAGCCGGGGCGATGGGCCTGAAACTGCATGAAGATTGGGGCACCACCCCGGCGGCGATAGACTGCTGCCTGGGCGTGGCCGACGATTACGATGTGCAGGTGGCGATCCACACCGACACTTTGAACGAGTCGGGCTTTGTCGAAGACACCTTCGCCGCCTTCAAGGGCCGCACGATACATACCTACCATACCGAAGGTGCCGGCGGCGGCCATGCGCCGGACATCATCAAGGCTTGCGGCCTGAACAACGTGCTGCCGTCGTCGACTAACCCGACCCGGCCCTACACGGTCAACACCGTCGACGAGCATTTGGACATGCTGATGGTTTGCCATCATCTCGATCCGAGCATTCCGGAAGACGTGGCCTTCGCCGAATCGCGCATCCGCCGCGAAACCATCGCCGCCGAGGACATCCTGCACGACCTGGGCGCGTTTTCGATGATTTCTTCGGATTCACAAGCCATGGGCCGGGTCGGCGAAGTGGTGATCCGCACCTGGCAAACCGCGCACAAAATGAAAGCGCAGCGCGGTGCCTTGGGCAGCGACACCGCGCAAAACGACAACTTCCGCATCAAGCGCTACATCGCCAAATACACCATTAACCCAGCCATCAGCCACGGTATCAGCCACGAAGTGGGTTCCATCGAAGTCGGCAAACTGGCCGATCTGGTATTGTGGCAACCGGCGTTTTTTGGCGTCAAACCCAGCCTGATCATCAAAGGCGGCCTGATCGCCGCCGCGCCGATGGGCGATGCCAACGCCTCGATACCCACCCCGCAACCGGTGCATTACCGGCCCATGTTCGGCAGCTTCGGCCGCACCGCCGGCAACACGTCGATGATCTTTTTGCCGCAAGCGGCAGTATCGGCCGGCGTGGCCGGGCAATTGGGCTTGCAAAAGCGGGTCGGTACGGTGCGAAATACGCGCAACATCGGCAAGGCGGATTTGAAATTGAACAACTACCAGCCGGTGATGGAAGTTTGTCCGCAGACTTATCAGGTACGGGCGGATGGAGAGTTGTTGATTTGCGAACCGGCGGTGGTGTTGCCGATGGCGCAGCGGTATTTTTTGTTTTGAGGACGATTTAGCCATCCCTATCCCGTGTCCGGCCAGGTATCGGCCAGCCACAACAAGAAAGGGATGGCGGAAGAAAACTCGCCAGCCGTTGGCTCAGGAACCCGGTCTGGGGGCTTTATGGGGCGGAACCGGTTCGTCGATGCTGACGGTGTCGGCTTCCACTTGCTGAGCCATCGCTTCGATGATTTCCGGCGGAACACCGGATTGCTTGAGGCTTGCCCGTAACTCTGCGCTCAATTCCGCGCCGGTTCGTTCCGCGACCGGTTCTTCGGGCTGAACGGGACCAGCAGATTCCTGTTCTTTCAAAGTCTGTTCCATTTGAGCAATATGCTCATCCGGTAAATGGTTAGCTCGCATCGACGCAATCATCTCGGCATTGGCTTCGTTACGCGCAGCCTCACCCTCGGGCGACAAGCTATTGGCTGGCGCCAGCCGTTGGCGCTCGTGCGGGGGTAATTGAGTGTCCTGAGACATTGCGGTATTTGCCGGCGAAATATCCAGCCTTCTGTTGGCGCCAACCGGGACAACCGGTGCGGAAGCTGAAGCGGCATGTTCCGGTGCCGCCGGTTGGCTCTCGCCGCGACCCGGAAATTGCTGACCGGCAAAATATCCGCTCGCAAAAATGCTAGCCACACCCAGTATTGAGACAAGTTTGTTCATGATCTTGACCTAGTTTGAGTTTGCTGGAAGCGGAATCCCAGCCGAATGAATCGGACCGAAGATTCCGCATGATCCGGTTTAGCGCTTAATACTCGTACAGATAGGTTAAAGTACCCAGGTAGCGGAAAGATCCGGAAGTTGGGCAGGCTGCAGTGCCGGAATCACCGTACAAATACAAGCTTTGATGGTTTTGCAGCGCCATTTTTGCCTGAATCAAAGCCTCTTTATTGTAGGTCAGGAAATAGTTGGTATAGCCCGGCAACACGGTGTGCTCAGGCACCGTGTAAATATAACCGTATGTGTTGCCGTTTACATTATATTCGTAGACACCGGAGACATAAGTCCAACCTCCGCCACAACTCGCCGCATTGGCGGCACTAGCGCCAAACATGGAAGCAGCAACTACAGACAACATTAACAACAGATTTTTGATGGTTTTCATGAGATTCACCTAAAAGATAGTAAACACAAGGATTAATTGGCGATCACTGCGCTTAAATCTGGAATATCACATACTCGGAAATGGGTAATATCCAAATGCAAGGGCAGTGTGTCCGTAGGTCTTCGCGATCATTTTTTTAATCTCCGCGAAACTGTTTGGGACGGTGTTAATTTAGGGAAACTATCCTTGGCGCTCTGTTAAGTTTTAGACTGGAAAAGTGTGACGGTTTCCACGCTTTATTTCGGGCGGCCATTGGCGCAAACGCGGATGACTTACTCGGTATATCCCGATACTCGGCGCGGCATCCGGGGCTCAAGGCTGCATCGGCACTGCGGCGCCCAGCCAGTCACGCCTAGTTTGCAACCGCAAATGCAAGGCACGGCTTGCGCTACTCAAAGCGTTTAACCGGTGCGGTGCGATTCGAAACCGGGCCAACAACGCCAGCCGTCTTGTCGATGCTGTCTCCGGCGGCAAACGCAACGCAAAAAGACTGGCGAGCAAGGCTCCGAGCAATAAACGCAAAACAAAAAGACTTGGGCGCAAGGCTCCGAGCGATAAACGCAACACAAAAAGACTTGCGCGCGAGACTCCGAGCAATAAACGAAAGGCAAAAAGCCTTGCGCGTGAAGCTCGGAGCATTAAACGAAAAGCAAAAAGACTTGCGGAGGTTCCCCAAACTCCAGTTTGGGAACCGCGCCTTGAAAACGCCAGCTTTGATTGATTTGACCGGGAAACGGGAGTTTCCAAGATCAGGTAACCAAGCTGGAGCTTGGTTACCAGTCGAACCCTCCGGTGCTCGGCTCGGCATGGGGAATTCACCCGATGTACAAGCATTAGCTGTCATGTGCATTATGTTGCGCATACATTAGACGCATTAAGGCGTAATCATGGCACCCAACAGCACAGTCAAAAAGCCACCAATCTCACCTTGTCCGCCGACGTGCTGGCCGAAGCCAAGACGTTGAACATGAATATTTCGCAAGCCTGCGACCGTTACTTGCGCGAACTGGTGCGTAGCGAGCGCGAAAGCCGTTGGCGGCAGGAACATGCCGAATTTATTTCGGCCTATAACCAAATCTTGGAACAAGATGGTTTACCGCTAGACGAATTCCGGATCTTCTGACATGGCGCGTTTCGAGGTCTACGGCAATAACAGCGACAAATCCGCCGATGCACCCTTTTTGTTGGATGTGCAAAGCGATGTTTTGAATGGCTTGGATAGCCGGATTGTGGTCCCGTTACGGCGGCGCGACCGCTTCCGGGCGATTTCGTTACCGGCTAATTTAATGCCGGTCTTGGACATCGACGGCGTCGAATACGTTTTGGAAATGCCGGAATTGGCTGCGGTTCCGGTAAGAATATTGACGGAGCCGGTAACATCGCTGGAGGCTTTGCGGTTTGAGATTAGGGCGGCGTTGGATTTTTTGTTTTGATGTTGAAAGGCTGGAATGTTTAAGTCCGATCAATCGCTTTATATCTGTATAAATTAGGATACAATCGGAACGTGAAAACCGTTTTAACGACCGAGCTTTTCGACCACTGGTTTACCGGCTTGAAAGACATTCAGGCCAAACGTCGTATCCAAATGCGTATCGACCGTGCCGAGGATGGTCATTTCGGCGATTGCAAACCGGTTGGCGAAGGCGTATCCGAAATGCGCGTCAACACCGGTCCGGGTTATCGGATTTATTACACGCAACGTGGAGACGGCTACGAAATCGTTGTACTACTGGCTGGCGGCGATAAGTCCTCGCAGGCTCAAGACATCAAGACCGCTATTCAGTTGGCCAGACAAATTAAGGAGCAATCATGACAATCAAATTAAAACGCTGGGATTCGGCCGAGCATTTACAAACCGACGAAGACATCGAATTGTATTTGCAAGCTTGTTTCGAAGAAGCCGGCGACGACGCCGCCTTTATCGCCAAAGCCTTGGGCAATGTCGCCCGCGCCCGCAGCATGACGCAGTTGGCCAAGGATACCGGTATGGGGCGGGAAAGTTTATATAAAGCGTTGTCCGGCGAGGGTAATCCAAGTTTCGGCACTATTTTGAAGGTGACAAATGCATTGGGACTGAAATTTAACGTCCATCTTTCGGATGATTCTGATCCGAAAATGGCTTGAGTTTGGTTTATAGCGTTATCCATGGGCATATATCGCGAAGCAAACCCTACTTGATGGTTTTTGTGTTTTTAGGTGTCGTTATCCGTTTGTTGGGTCACTTAAGTTTACCCCTCCGGCACTTCGATGCCGCTAGGGGGGAGGAGTCCATCCCATTGTCCTACGCTGGCTAAATCGTGCTCAACCTGGGCACTTCAAAATCGGCTCAACAATACAACAAATATCCTAAATATCCGATTATGAAAGTAATACTTGTCCATGGCATATTTGATACAGGAAGAATATTTCACCGTTTAATCGCGAAATTGGAAGCAAACGGTCATCAATGCTTTGCACCTGACTTAAAACCAGCAGATGCGCGACTAGGAATTGCCGATCTATCTGAAAAACTGAAGCAATATATTGACGAACAAGTTAGTAACGATGAGCCGATTGCCGTTGTCGGTTTTAGTATGGGCACAATAGTATCCCGTTATTACTTGCAACAATTAGACGGCTATCGACGGACAAAAGCTTTTTTCGCGATATCCGGTCCGCTCAAAGGAACGCTAACCGCGTATTTGTACCCCGGCCAAGGCGTAAAGGATTTAAGGCCGAATAGCCCGTTACTTAATGAACTAGCCAAGTCCGAAAACAAGCTTGCGCATATTGCCTTACATACGTATAGAACGCCGCTAGATGCGATGATAGTGCCGTCCAAAAGCTCCGAATGGCGGATGGCTAGCAACCATAAAATCAATGCACCGTTACATAGGCTTATGGTTAGCAACCAAAGGGTTTACACCCATATTGCAAAGCAATTAACCCACGTCTTGAGTAGTTCCGACGCTGGAGTTTCGGAACGATAAGAAACAAGACAGCATTAATGTTGGGAGTTTTTTTCTCCCCTGACGCCGCGCCGAGTACCGGAGGGTTGAGGCGGATTTGTCCGCAGGGGCGATGCAAGGATACATCGCGTTTTTCGCAGGGGCTGAATGCCCATTCGAGCCCCCGCTCAAACCCTTCGGAGCACAGGGCAAATCGACAGGATAGCCGATTTGCATGCGATAGCACTCGAAGGGCAAGGTATATGAATGTACCGAGTGATTCAAGCGGCATGGGATGGCCTTTTCTTTGGATACTTTCTTTTGGCCAAGCAAAAGAAAGTATCGCGGTTGTCGGTCCGCGAACCGACATGTAAAAAACTCGTCGCGACAGCGACACAACAAAACCAAAAGACATCAAGGCCCGTAGAGAGAAAACCAGGAATGATTTTCGTAGCGAAAGTATCGTGGCTGTCGGGCCGAGACCCGACATTTCAACCACCCGCCCCGACAGCGACATCAAATAAATAAGCGTCATTAAATGGCATTTTTCATACTGATTTTGTTGTTTGTGGTTTGTATCGGTTTGTGTTTCATTGACCAATGCCCGCATTGCCAGGAATACAGGTCGTTTAATAAAACCGGCCAGAGCCGGCAATTGAAACAAGCCGTATATGAATTGGAATATTTCTATCGTTGCAAACGCTGCGGGTATAGTGAATGGCGGAAAATTGGCCCCAGTAATCATTCAAACGAAGGCGGCGGTGGCTGCTGATAATTTTATGCTTCCCCACGCGCTGCGCCACTGCCATTTAGTTAAGAACGGATGCTCCCCTCTGCCTCAGGAAGAGCTAGGGTGAGAGCGATAAATAGGCAAGAAAGCTTTATTTTGTTTCCGTCATCCCAACCTTATCCCAAAGGGAGAGGGGCTTTTTCCATATGGATGCCGGAGGTATAGCAAGGCATGGAGCAATTGCCGAGGCCAAGCACAAATTCGTTTGGAATGAATTTGAACAACCGACAGGTTGGCCAAAGGGCGAAAACCAGGGACGATTTTCGTAGCGAAAGTAACGCGGTTGTCGGTCCGCGAACCGACATGTAAAAAACCCGTCGCGACAGCGACACAACAAGACCAAAAGACATCAAGTAATCTGGAAGCCGACGTGTCGGGTTACGCTTCGCTAACCCGACCTACACAAAATAAGCAAATGCTAAAACTCACCGAAACCACAGAATCCCAAGAATCTCCCGACGACACCCTAACCCTGCCCTTCGAGGCCCGGCAAAAGTCCCGGCAACCGGCCATTACCCAAGGCGGCGTTCAAGTCGGGGTGTTTTTGCCCAGAGGGCAAACCTTGAAGCACGGCGCGGTGCTAACCAACGCCCAGGGCTTCAAGGTGCGGGTCAACGCCGCGCCGGAAGCCTTATCGGTGGTGAAATGCGCCGATCCGATGTTGTTCGCCCGCGCCTGTTACCATTTGGGCAACCGTCACGTGGCCTTGCAAATTTTACCCGGCGAACTGCGCTTTTTGACCGATCATGTGCTGGATCAAATGCTGGTCGGATTGGGTTTGACCGTCGAGCATCAAACCCTGCCGTTCGAACCGGAAGCCGGCGCTTATCACAGCCATGGTCACTAATTTAAGCTTGTTGCGGCTGCTGCAACTGGTCAGCCCCAGTTTGCCGATCGGCATGTACAGCTATTCCCAGGGGCTGGAAACGGCGGTGCATGACGGCTGGGTAACCAATGCCGAACAAACCGGCGACTGGCTGCGCGGCTTGTTGCACAACGGCTTGGGCAAGGTCGATGCGCCGTTGTTGGCAAGGTTGTACGATGCCTGGCGGACCAATGACCTTACAGCTGTCACGCATTGGAGCCAAACCCTGAGCGCCTGCCGGGAAACCGCCGAATTGCGCGCCGAGGACAAGCAGACCGGCCAGGCCCTGGCGCGCTTGCTGGTCAAGTTGGAGATGCCGGAAGCCCAGACTTGGCAAAAACGGCCCGATGCGACCCTGGCGGCCTTGTTCGCATTGGCCGCGACGCGCTGGCAAATCGATAAAGCCGATGCGGTTGCCGGCTATTTGTGGGGTTGGTTGGAAAACCAAGTGCTGGGCGCGATCAAATTGGTGCCGTTGGGCCAGGTGGCCGGGCAGCAGTTGCTGCAAAGCTTGGCCGGCGAGTTGCCGGCTTTGGTCGAGCGGGCATTGCAATTGAATGACGACCAGATCGGCGGCAGTTGTTTCGGTCTGGCCTTGGCCAGCAGTCGCCATGAAATGCAATATTCGCGGCTGTTTAGGTCTTGAGGTTACAGGTGGGCACTTATTGTGCCCAGCTTGCGCTTCGATGCCGTTAAGTTAAGCCGCTCATGGTTCGACAGGCTCACCACGAACGGCTTAACTTAACGGCATTGCCCTGCGCTCTGTTCGCCCTGTCGAAGGGCTTGCCACCCCAGGCTTCGACAAGCTCGGCCCGAACGGAATACCGGTGATAAAGCGGGCCGGGTGAATAATTCGCCGCTACCGACAAACGCATCCTCGCTGCCGCACTGCGGAATCGAGGTTGGATCAACTTAAATTCCGGATACCATCCGGGCAACTGGAGACAACATGAACGACAAACAGGTATTGAGAATCGGCGTCGGCGGCCCGGTAGGTTCCGGCAAAACCGCTTTGGTGGATGCGCTGTGCAAACGCATGCGCGAAGAATTTCAAATCGGCGTGGTCACCAACGACATCTACACCCGCGAGGATCAGCAATTTCTGATCCGGAGCCAGGCCTTGCCGGAAGAACGCATCCTGGGTGTGGAAACCGGCGGCTGTCCGCATACCGCGATCCGCGAAGATGCGTCTATGAACTTGGCGGCGGTGGACGAGTTGTGCGAGCGCTTTCCGGAGCTGGATTTCGTGTTGGTCGAAAGCGGCGGCGACAATCTCAGCGCCACCTTCAGCCCGGAACTGGCCGATTTGACCATTTACGTAATCGACGTCTCGGCCGGCGACAAGATTCCGCGCAAGGGCGGCCCCGGCATTACCAAATCGGATTTATTGGTGATCAATAAAATCGATCTGGCGCCTTACGTCGGTGCGTCGTTGGAGGTGATGGACCGCGACGCCAAGAAAATGCGCGGCGAGCGGCCGTTCGTGTTTACCAATATCAAGGCCGGCGTTGGCCTGGACGCCGTCGCTCAATTCATCGTCACCCAAGGCATGTTGGCCGCACCGGTTTAAACCGGGCTTGCCGTTCTGGGGTTTGTCGACGACTTCGTTGCCGAATCCCCCCGCTCTTCATTACCTCCGAACGCCGCATTGATTTGGTTCTAAACAAGTCCGAAATCGGTATCCGGCATGTTTTGCGTGCATTCGCGGCGCGGCAACTTAACAGTATTAGTCCGCGCCGTTTGGAGTGCAAAATATTATTTGCACCGCGCGACAGTTTTCAGCCGTCATCCGTGACTTTGCCCACCCAAGCGTTTAGAACTAAATATCCGTTACAAACCCGCCCGCGTCCATCTTGACCCACAACAAAATCTCCCGCCAGACCAATCTCCGCAAGCGACGCTATCGCTCGTACGGCTATGCCAGATCGGCATTGATTATTGGCGGCATCGCGCTGATAGTCTGGCTGACGTTCTTGCTACCGTTGTCGTTCGCGGTGCAAGCCAGCGACGGTCCCGTCCACAATTCATTGTTGGTGTTACGCTTGATGCAATACGGTTTCCTGGCCGCCAATGCTTGCGGCATGATGCTGGCCGCGACCTCGCTGTTTAAATCTCCCGCCAAACTGGAACTAGCGATTTTTGGCTTGACGTTCAATCTGGTCGATTTCGTGTTGGGACTGTCGCTGAATACGTGAGTCCGTTTTCAGCCCGACCGATACCCGTCCACCGCGAAGTCTTAACGGCCGCCGCCCGCCAGCAATCCGCCGTAAGCCGGTTTGCTTTACAATGTTGGCAACTCCATTCATTCACGTCCGGCCAGCATGCAACTCAGCGTTCTCGACCCCCTACGCCCCGGTCAAGCGTTCCCGCCGTTGGAACGCGCGCTGACCGAGCCTAACGGCCTGCTGGCGATAGGCGGTTGTCTATCGCCTCGGCGTCTGGTTAACGCTTACCGGCACGGCGCGTTTCCGTGGTTTAACCCCGGCGAACCGATCTTGTGGTGGTCGCCCGATCCACGCCTGGTATTGTTTCCGCAGAGTTTGAACGTATCGCGCAGCCTGGCGAAAACTCTGCGTAGAGGGCATTTCGAAATCCGCCGCGACACGGCTTTCGCCGAGGTCATCGAGGCCTGCGCCGCGCCGCGCCGGGAGGATGGCGGCACCTGGATCACCGACGATATGCGCGCCGCTTACCAAACGCTACATCAACTCGGCGTCGCGCATTCCTGGGAGACCTGGCAAAACGGTGAACTGGTCGGCGGCTTGTACGGTCTGGCGATCGGCCGGGTGTTCTTCGGCGAATCGATGTTCCATCGCGCCACCGATGCGTCGAAAGTCGCGTTCGTGGATTTGGTGCGTCATTTGGATAGCTGGGGTTACCAGTTGATCGACTGCCAAGTCAGTAGCGATCATTTATTGAGTTTAGGCGCCGAGGACATCCCGCGCCGCGAATTCGCGGCGGCACTGGCCGTCTTGTGCAAACAGGCACCGCATCCGCAAGCGTGGCAAATCTAAAATCGATTTCTCTTTGGCTGAGCGGCGAACAGGATTGCGCCTATCTGGACGATCGGCGCGCTCGCTCGGCCTTCGTCCATCCCGATACCGAACTGGATCCCGCCGTTTATTCGCGCCTGATCGAACTGGGCTTCCGGCGCAGCGGCGATCACGTGTACCGGCCGCATTGCGACTACTGCCAAGCCTGCATACCCACCCGCGTTCCGGTGCAAGAATTCCAACCGAACCGCAAACAACGCCGTTGCCTGACGCGGAACGCATCCACCCGGACCGTCATACGCGGCGCCGAATTCGATCCTCGCCATTTCCGGCTTTATCAAACCTATCTGCGGGCTCGCCACGACAAACCGGACGAAGCGCCGCCGAGCGAGGAAGATTATTTGCGTTTTCTCGGCAGCCGTTGGTGCGATACCCATTTCGTCGAATTCTTGATCGAAGGCCGGCTGGCGGCCGTCGCGGTCGTCGATGTTGTCGATCACGGCCTGTCGGCGGTATATACCTTTTTCGACCCGGCTATGGCGGCCTACAGTCCCGGCGTGTATGCGGTGCTGTGGCAGATCGAATACGCCAGACAATTGGAACTGCCTTACGTTTATCTGGGTTTTTGGATCGCCGAATGCCGTAAAATGCGCTACAAAATCGACTATCAACCGCTGTCCGGCCTGATCGCCGGCCAATGGCAATCCCTTTTACCCCCTTCAATACACGAGGAATAAGCAGTGCCTAAAGCCAACGAACTCAAGCAAGGAACCGCTATCGAAATCAACGGCGAACCCTATGTCGTCAAAAGCATCGATGTGCGCAATCCGACGTCGCGCGGCGCGACGACCTTGTATAAAGTCCGCTTCACCCACATGAAAACCCGCCAAAAGCTGGACGAAACCTTCAAGAGCGACGACATGCTGAAGGCCGCGGATTGCTCGCGCTGCAACGTGCAGTATTCCTACCAGGACGGCGAAACCTATTACTTCATGAACAGCGAGACTTACGAGCAATACGCGCTGGCGGCAGAGGATTTGGAAGGCCAGACGCTGTATTTGAGCGACGGCCTGGAAGGCATCATCATGTTGCTGATGGACGACGCGCCGCTGGGCATTCAATTGCCGACGACGGTCACGTTGCAGATTGTCGAAACGCCGCCGGCGATGAAAGGCTCCAGCGCCACCAAGCGCACCAAAACCGCGAAATTGACGACCGGCCTGGAAGTGCAGATCCCGGAATACATCGAAACCGGCGAGATCATCAAGGTGAACACCGAAACCGGCGAATTTTCGTCCAGAGCCTGAGCCACGCCAACCGGCCGCCTCGCCGAAGCGGCGGCCGCGATTATTCGTCCTTACCCAATTTCGGCAATTTACCGGCCAAGCCCATCGCATGCTTGGCCAGCGCCGATTTGGCGAACGGCAGGTGATCCAGTACCGCCAGACCGGCGTTACGCAACGCGGCCACCGGCAAGCGGTTGTTCGAGAACAGTCGGACCACGGTATCGGTAAAACCGATCGTACGGTCGTGATCCTGGCGGCGTTGCCGGCTGTAGTCGCGCAATAGACTGGCCGCACCGAGATCGCCGCCGCGATCGTGCTGGTCCATCAACAGTTCCGCCAACAAGGCGACGTCGCGAATGCCCAGATTGAAGCCCTGGCCCGCCACCGGATGCAATTGGTGGACGGCGTTGCCGATGATCACGGTCCGGTCGGCCACCATACTTTCGGCGCGGATCAAACTCAGCGGAAATGCGCGGCGCGGCGCGACCAGTTTCAGTTCACCCAAGCGATAACCGAAACAATTTTGCAGTTCGGCGAGAAACTCTCGATCGTTAACAGCCAACAAGGCTTCGGCCTGCTCATGACTGCGGGTCCACACCACTGCGGATTGCTTGGCCGCCACCGGCAGCAAGGCCAACGGGCCGAATTCGGTGAAACGCTCGAAAGCGACATGGCGATTAGGCAACGCCGATTGCACCGTGGTCACCAGCGCGGTTTGACCGTATTCGCTGACTTGCTGGGGAATTTCCAGTAACTTGCGCACCGTCGAGTTGCCGCCATCGGCACCGACCAGCACTTGGGCACTCAAATTCAACGAGCGGCCGTCGGCCTGCTTCAAGCTGACGTTGACGGCATCGTATCCCGCCATCAAGCCGGCAACCCGCGTTTGATATAGGCAATCAGTGTCGGTTTTTTCGACCAGGTCGGCCGCATGCTGTTCGATGTCGCGGGCGACAATCACGTAACCCAAGGCATCGACGCCCTGCTCCGCCGCCGACAGCCGGGTTTTGCCGAAATGACCGCGGTCGGAGATATGGATGTCCGCGATCGCGGTGGCCTTGGCGGCCACGCCGCGCCACGCGCCCAACTGATCCAGCAACTCGACGGAACCCTTCGCCAAGGCCAATGCCCGGTCGCCGGCCGGCGAGTGGCGTAGTTGCTCGCGGCTATTGGCTTCGACCAGCGCGATTTTCAAGCCGCTGTTCCTCAGCGCCAACGCCAGGCAGTTGCCCGCCAAGCCGGCGCCGACGATGATCAGGTCGTAGTCGTGGGCCATTTAGGCATTCATCAACGCTTCGATATCGGCAATGCGTTTGGGCACGCCACCGGTCAAAATCTCGTGACCGTCCTTGGTCACCAGCACGTCGTCCTCGATCCGAATGCCGATGCCGCGCCACTGTTTGTCCACAGTTTCGCACTGGGCCGGCACGTACAAGCCGGGTTCGACGGTCAATACCATACCGGGCTCCAGCAAGCGCCATTCGTCCTTGATTTTGTAATCGCCGACATCGTGCACGTCCATGCCTAGCCAATGACCGATGCGGTGCATGTAAAACTGTTTGTATTTTTCGTCCTTGATCAATTTCTTGACCCGGCCTTTTAACAAGCCAAGCTCGACCAAACCCCTGGTCAACGTTTCCACCGAGGCGTCGTGGGCCTTGTTCCACGGATTGCCGGGTTTGATTTCGGCCAATGCCGCGGTTTGGGCATCCAGCACCAATTGATAGAGTAGCCGCTGTGGTTCGCTGAACTTGCCCGAAACCGGAAACGTGCGGGTAATGTCGGCGGCGTAGTGGTCGCATTCGACGCCGGCATCGATCAACAACAGATCGCCCTTATTCAGCTTGTCCTTATTCTCGACGTAATGCAGCACACAGGCATTTTTACCACCGGCGACGATGGACGGATAGGCTACCGCCCGCAATCCGTCCTGAATGAATTCATGAATCAGTTCCGCTTCGATCTGATACTCGTACAAGCCCGGTTGGCAAGCTTGCATTGCCCGAACGTGGGCCTTGGCGGAAACTTCGGCGGCGCGGCGCATCAATTTCAGCTCTTCCGGGCTTTTGAACAAACGCATTTCGTGCAGGATGTGCTCCAACGCGACCAATTCGCC
>NZ_LUUK01000096.1 GCF_001644025.1 Methylomonas koyamae | reverse complement strand
AGTCCGACAGGCTCCTAGCCAAATATAATTGCGTTGCCGACCCGATCCGTATTCGTAGATTAGACGATCGGACTGGTCGTAAAAATACCGCACGGTACCCGACCCGCCGGTTTTATACACTCTACGCCGAGCGCCATCATAGTAGTAGTTCTCTCGCCCGGACGCGTTTTTGAAGTACGTCATGGTCCGATCCGCGCCGTATCCGTATTCGTTGCCGGCTATGCCGGTCACGAAGCCGGACAGGTCGTAACCGTAGCTGACGTTGACGCTGCCGTCCGGCGCCGGATTAAAGGTTTCGGTGCTCAAGCGGTTGTCGATGTAACGAAAAGTGTCGCCGCGCATGAGGGCACCTGCGGCATTGTAATTTTCCAGGCGCTGTAAATTGCCGTTGTTGTCGTGGTCGAGCACGGTACGTTGCTGACTTTGCGTGGTGGTTTGCAAGTTCAGATGGTCTAAATCGTCATAACCAAAACTAAGACTCCCATAGCCCGATACACGGTTACGGTCGTCGTATCTGACGTCGTAAGCATAAACAGGGGTTCCGTCGGCTTTGTTGGCACTAATCGACGATAGGCGACCACCGGCATCGCGATCCCGCCGGTAGCGTATGCCGTTGCCGAGAACCATGCTCCGAAGCCGCCCGATCAAAGGTTGGTATGTGATGTCGGCTGCTAACGTATTGGTACCGCCCGACGGGAATAGCGCGCGCACCGTGGCAATCCGGCCATCGTTCCCGTATCCGTATTGAATCGCCAACCCGCCGGGGTACGTTAAGCGCTCCGGTCGCCCTTGACCGTCCGCGCCAACGCCGTATTGAACGGACAATTTGTCCGTGCCTCCGCCGTTGGGAATCGCTTGTTCCATTTCGAGTAGATCGCCCCGACCGTTGTATTTAAAACGATCGGTAACCACTAAACCGCCATGGGACGCTGCGTGTGTTTTTGTCCGTGCGCTCAACCGCCCGATGTACGCCGTTGGATCAAGGGGATTGCTATCGACCATTTGCACATCCCAAACTTGCACTAGCGAACCGCCATCCGAATAGTCGATGCGGGTCAAGCGGTCCAGCGCATCGTATTGTTTGACCGCGCTATGGCCGTCGCTGTCCGCCCGGTAGGTTTCGTTGCCGGCCTTGTCGTATTCCGAACCGCGGTTGCCGAAGTCCGGCGAGTCTTCGTCGGTGTGCTTGCCGAGTTCGTTGTTGCTTAATAGCGTGGTGGCGTTCACCGGATCGACGACTTGCTTGACTCGGCCCGCCACGTCGTAGTCCAGGCTGAATAGCGGGGTTTGCGCGCCGAGCGTGCCGTTGCTCAGCAGCGGCGCCCTGGCCCGGTCGCTGATTTGATCCAGGCCGGTATAAAAGGTCAGGTCGCAGATTTCACCACTCAGGCAACTGCGTTCCAGCAGGTTGTTAGCGTTGTGTTTCAGTTCCCGGTTCCAGCCGCCGCTACCGTCCGAGGCGGTCAACAGCAGGCCTTTGTCGTCGAAGGATTGGTGCCAAGTCTGTGGGTTGTCGCCGCTACGACTGGCGATGGTGTGCAGGACCTTGCCCCGGCTATCGCGTTGATATTCGACGCTGTCGGTGATGCCGTCGTGGCTCAGGCTGACGGTCTTGACCGAACCGGCCGGCGTGTAGGTGTAGTTGAATACGCTGTTGTCCGGCCGGGTCAGGGTTTTCAAACGGCCGTCGGTGTAGTAGTCGTAGCGGGTGACGTCGCTGCCGACCGTGACGGTCTTGGGTTGGCGTAGCGCGTTGTACGTCGTGATGGTATGAACGCCGTTAATGTCGGACTGATCGGTAATCTGGCCGTGGGCGTTGACGCTGATCACTTCATTCACGTGGTCCAATGCGTCGGTGGTTTTCCACAGGTCGCCGTTGCTGCGGTAGTCGGTGACGCTGGCGCCGTTTTCCGGGCGCGGCCCGGTTTTGACGACGCGCAGCGTGACATGGGTGTTGGGATCGTAGTTGTAGCTGACATCGGTTTGGTGGCAGGTTTTGGAATTGGCCGGACAGGCGTCGTTGACCAAGGCTTCCGAGGCGGGGCGCACTATTTCGCGGGTGAGGTGGCCTTGATCGTTGTAGCGCCAATCCTTGGCGACTTCGCCAACGACTTCCGAGGTTTTCAGCGGGAAGCGGCTGTCCCAGGTTCGGGTGGTGGTGCGGGCTTCGGCGGTGCCGTCGGCTTCGGTTTCGGTCAGCGGCAGACCGTTGCTGTTGTAGGTAAAGCGGGTAACCCGGTTGAGGTAATCGGTACGGGTCAGCATGTCGCCGTTTTTCTGCCAGGTATAGCCTTGGTAGTCGGCGTCGCAGCCGGCGCAGCGGGTGCTGACGGCGACCGGTCTATAAAGAAAAGCCGCATCAGTGTCGGTGCAGTTGATGCATTTGAAGGATCGATCATACGCGTTTGAACGGTATGCATCGGTGTCCGAGTCCGCGAATTGGTCGGTCATTTGATATTTCGCGGGGTTCGAGTTAGCAACGTAAGCGCGTTTTTGGATTAGATTTTTGGCATTGTGGCCGGCGTGGGTGATTCGAGAATAGGTTGGGACGCTGGTACCACAGGGCCACTCGAAACTGGTGTTTAGCAGGGTTTGCCCGGATTCGTTTATGGAGTTCAAGTAGTAATATGCTTGCGACGAGTCGCATTTGATCAGCAACTTCGAGGTGTATGTTCTGACTAAAGGTTGGGCACTTACATCTACTGCCGGCAATTCCAATTTCCCTTCGGTGGTCTTGGGAAGCATCGCAATCACACTACTCCCCGGCACGATAGTTTGAGGCGTAGTCGTGTATTTGTAGACTTGGCTGGCAGGGTCGGTTACAGAAGCCAGAATGTAGCGGTCGCTATTCGTGTACAAATCCAGCCGGGTGGTGTAGTGAAAAATCAACCGCCGACCGCTGGGCATGTGTGTCACATAATCAATCTGGTCCGCCGAGCCGGCGACATACGTGACCCGGTGCTCTATGCCGGATCGATCGAACCGGGCCACTAAGCGGTTATTGCCGTTGTAGGCTTCGCGAATTCCGGTTTTGAAATGGGTGTACACCCAGGGATAGCTAACGCCGTTAACGAGGCCGTTCTTGACCAGCGTATCGTGTATATTCCTTGCGTAGGGCTTCAGGTTCTCCATGAACTTGGTGCAAATCCCCATCGTGCAAACGCTGATGGTGCGATTGCTGGAGGCCCCGCCAGCATTGAGCTTATTGATCAAACAACCGGAATAGCTGTGCGTCCAACCTCCATTCATTGCGTCCTGGCGTCCGCACCCAATTTTGCTATTGATGGGCGAAATGTTGAAACGGGCGAATTCCAACGGAAATTGGCCCTCCCCGCGATAGTCGGTTTCCTTTAACAGCATCGCGCCGTACATCGGCTCGGTTTTCAATTCCATTTGCGGCACGCGATACTTATCCGCCTGTTCCACTTGCATCTGCCCGGCCAGTAGCTCGTAAGGCAAGCCGGGATCGGCGCTAGCCACTGACATGAATAAGATAAGGCCAACGAATGCGGTAGCCAGTCCTTCTGATAGCGTTTTCAACATGTTGATTCCTTTAACACCGTAACACTGTATATGTCACACCAAAATTTAGCGGCCCTTCTACGCGGCCTACGCTCGTACCGCCGACTGCTCGTTGAAAAAATCGAAGGTCAAAACGGACACATTTTCGACAGAGGCGCCGACTGGGCGGACAGTGTAGGACTGTATTATGTCATCTCGGTTACAACACCCAATTGGCGATCTTGCGTCGAACAATATCAAGCGCCAATCTCGTGAATATGACTAACCTTAATCTGAAAGTCACCGGACTCAGCCATTCATCACGGTGTCGGAGCGTTGCCAATCATGGCTAAAGCCGATCCCATGCCACCGACTTTCATTTGCCTGGGCAATGCAGCGTTTTCGTCATTGTTCGATCGATAACCTTCCGTATTAGCCGATATTGCCGAACACTGTCGCATAGCTCCCAACGCCTTGATGTTCAACGGTTTCAGTCCATATAAGCCGCCGGCCGAATGAAGTCGAAGCCAGCCATTTTGATTCGACTTCGCTCGGCCAACGCCTTAACTTAAAGACATTGCTTCCAAGCAATCGACCAGACGTATCTAATCCCGCTGACCAAGCCGCAATGGTTATCCGAAAACACAATACAACCTCTAAAGCCCGCACCTACAGGCCGCGCAAGCGCTTGTCAAAATAAATCGCGACGGTTTGGCGTCTTTTCGATGCTGGTGCGTTTCATAGGAAACCCTAAACCCAAGGAGACCCTATGACCGCATCGCTAAAACATCCGCTCTTATTGACCGCCGCGTTGCTGGCTTGCGAAGTGCGAGCCGCCGACCCGAGCTACGCTTTCGACATCCCGGCGCAAGATCTGGCGGGCGCGCTGCAAAAACTGGCCGCGCAATCCGGCAAGCAAATCTTTTACGCTCACGACAGTGTCGCCGGTCGCCGCGCGCCCGCCTTGCAAGGCTCCATGAGCTTGCCCGAGGCCGCCGCCAAATTACTGGCCGGCACCGGCCTGAGCTCTTCGGTTGCCGGGGACGGCTCGCTGGCGATTAAGCCGCTAAGCGGCGACGCGACGATGATGGCGCCGGTCAATGTCGTCGGTAAAGCCGCTTACGATTCCAGCGATCCCTACAACACCGATTACCGTCTACCCAACGCCACCACCGCGACCAAGACCGACACGCCCATCATGGACACGCCGGTGTCGATCCAGGTGGTACCCAAGGCCGTGCTGGCCGACAAACAATCCATCACCCTGCCCGATGCGGTCAACGGCCACGTCAGCGGCGTGCTGGGCCGCACCGGCGGCGGCTATCTGTACGACAATTTCATCATCCGCGGCCTGGCCGGCTCGGGATTTGGCGATGCCTACCGCAACGGCTTGTTCAACCGCCAGGACGTTTACGACATCGCCAATATCGAGCAGGTGGAAATCGTCAAAGGGCCGGCGGCGGTATTGTACGGACGCATCGAACCCGGCGGCCTGGTCAATTACGTGACCAAAAAGCCGTTGGATACCGCGTATTATTCGGTCCAGCAACAATTCGGCAGTTACGATCAATACCGCACGCTGATCGACGCGACCGGCCCGCTGGATGCCGACAAAACCGTGCTGTACCGCCTCAATGGCTCCTACCTGGACAGCCAATCGTTCCGGGAGTTTGTCGGTAACGAACGCTATTTCGTGGCGCCGAAACTCAGCTGGCGGCCCAATGAAAAATTCGAAACCAATCTGGAGCTGGAATACAAGCGCGACCGCTTCAACGCCGACTTCGGGATTCCGGCCATCGACCATCGCCCGGCGCCGATTCCGATCACCCGCACGCTGAAGGACGGCGCGCAACGCCAGTTGATGGAAAGCAAGCTAGTCGGCTTCGACTGGACCTATCATTTCAACGACGATTGGAAAATCACCCAGCGTTATTTATTCAAGGATTGGTCTTTGAGCGGACCGACCCTGTTCAATTTCGGCGGTCTGCGCGAGGAAGACGGGCACTTGTTTTTAGACCGTACCGCCTCCAAAGGCGTGCAGGACATCATGACCCATTCCGGTAATATCGACTTGAACGGCAAATTCGAAATCCTGGGCAGCCGGCATAACCTGCTGATCGGCGTCGACGGTTTTCATGCGACAACCGAGTCGAATTCGGCGCGAGCGGCGGTCGCGGGAATCGACATCTTCGCGCCGGTTTACGGCCAAGTCGATTTCAACGCCCTGCCCGCCGACAACGCGTTCTTCTACCGTAAGGAATCCTGGATAGGCGCTTACGTTCAAGACCAAATCACGCTGTTCGACCGGCTGCACATCCTGCTCGGCGGCCGATACGACAACGTCAGCACCGGCGGCCGGTTTTCGCCGGTCTCGCTGGCGGCTGCCCAAGCCGGCCGGGTCAAGCAGGAAGACAACGCCTTCAGCCCCCGCGCCGGTGTCGTCTACCGGGCCCAAGACTGGCTATCGCTGTACGGCAGCTACACCGAGTCGTTCAGCGCCAACAACGGCCTCTCCGGCACTGGCCAACGCTTCGATCCGCAGCAAGGCCAACAGTACGAAGTCGGCATCAAGACCGAATCGGCCGATCGGAAATTTTCGTCGACCTTGGCGTTTTTCCATTTGACCAAAAGCAATCTGCTGACCGACGATCCGAATCAAACCGATCCCAATTTCCAGATTCTGGCCGGCAAGATCCGTAGCAAAGGCATAGAACTGGACTTGGCCGGACAAGTTACCGACCAACTGCATCTGCTTGGCACATATGCGTATACGCAAGCCAATTACATTGAGGACTTCGACGGACTGCAAGGCAAACGCCTGGAAAACGTACCCAGGCACCAAGGCAGTTTGTGGGGCACGTGGCAATTTAACGACGCGTTTAAAGCGGGCCTGGGCGTCGTAACGGTCGGCAAGCGACCAGGCGATTCGGATAATTCTTACTACATGCCCGGCTATGTCCGTTTGGATGCAATGGCCGCATATACCCAACGTTTCGGCCAACAACGCTTGACGGCTCAGTTAAATGTCAACAACCTGTTGGGCAAACGGTATTACGCCAACTCCGACGGCAGCAGTCTGGGCGCGATTCCCGGTTATCCGGTCAATGTGATGGGTTCGTTGAAGTACGAGTTTTAAGCCAAAACCAGCGATCCGAGCGCCCGGCGACATCTCCCGCCGGGCGCTGTCCTCCATGGAGAAACCCGGATAAAACTAAGATTGGCCCCCGAGTGGCAGCGGACAAACAATCGACTTGACTTAGCCAACAAATCGGCGTAACAAGCGGGAGTAATTCAGTCGGTTGATCTTGGTTTCAACTGCTGGATTTTCGGGTTTCCCTAGTCATTTCGAGTCTCCTCATGAGCGATTTGTCCGTTACCAGCGCGCTGCAATCCGGCTTTCAACAGCTGAGTTCGGTCTCGGCCAAACGAAATGCCGAGCAAGCCGAACAGTTGGCCCAATCCTTAAGGAAACAAGCCGATTCCGCTCAAGCCATGGCGGATAAATACGAGGAAAAAGCGCTGGCGTTGGATAGCCGAGCCAATCAGGCGCAAGTCAAATCGGACGACCTGAATAACCGTTTGACGCTGAGCAACGCTTTCCGCCAAGCCGGCGAGCAAGTGACCAAAATCGTCAACGAAGCCGAAGTTCAGCCAGCGACCTATTCGGCATCGGGTTTGACGACGACGGCCGGCGATACTTCGGCAACCGGTGTCGGCGGCAATATCGATACCGTGGCCTAGCCTGCTCGTTTTGGTCGAGGCATCGTCCTTCAAGGCTAATTCAGTCGGCGTCCCGCAAGCATTTCAAGCGACCAAGCCGGTCCGCGGCGCATGGGTTTCCGGGAAATCCGCGATTGCCAGATGTGGACGGCGAATTCGGTCAGGCCCTCGCCGACCTCAGCCCATCCACCCATCGGAAACATCAGCCTGTAGGGTGCGCGCCACTGTAACCGGCGGACGGCTAAAGCCCCGGCATGCCGACATAACCCGGTTGACGGCCGATTCGCTGCAACCACGCGCCAATATGCCGGTATTCGTCTAACGCTATGCCGGCCTGCGAAGCCAGCGCGACATAAGGATAGCAAGCCACATCGGCGATGCTGATGCGGCCGTTCGCCAGCCACTCGCGGTTTTCCAACCGTTGCTCCAACACCGCCAAACCACGCTTGCCCAGTTCTTGGCATTGGCCGATGTCCCACGGCCTACCGAACAAATTAGCCGCCCGGGCCCGCGCCAAGCCGTATAGCAGCTCGTTTTGAGCGAGCGCTAACCACTGCATGACTTCGGCCAAGGCAGAAGGCTCCAGGGGCAACCAATGCGGCGCGCCGTATTGCCTGGCCAAATAGACCAAAATGGCCGTCGAATCCCAAAGCCTGATCTCGCCGTCCTGCAAAACCGGAATCTGACCGCGCGGATTGAGTTGCAAGAATTCCGGGCTTCGATTTTCTTGCTTAGCCAAATCAATAGGCACCGTTTCGTATTCGAGTCCCAGCAAACCGCAAAATAAGCGGATTTTGTAGCAATTGCCGGACAGCAGCATATCGTAGAGCTTCAAGGTGGTTCTCCCAAGGGTAGGCAACGAAGGTTTAGCATAAACGCCTTGACCTCTAACATCAAAAATCTCGGCAAACACCAAGAAACGTTTTTGCTCGACCTAAAGGGAATTCTGCCGAATTTGCCGATGAAACCACCCTACCCCTCCACAACATCAAATTCACTCCAGGGACTGTCAAATTGTCCGTACCGCGCATCGAGTTTTCCTATATGATGGGTCTTGGTAGGGCAGACACCTTACCTAACCCAATGCGATAAACCAAACCTTCAAGCAGCACGGATTCGCTTTACGTTCTCGGGGTCTCCATCGACGCTCGGGCAGAACGCCTATCCCATTCGCACGGACGTGAACCCCATTGCCACTCATGGTGTCCATGCTTCAGCCTATATGCTGAAACGGCGCAATTTTTAGTCATTGGCTCCTTCCTACTTTTCATAAAACGCATACATCATGAATCTACTCAAAATTGCAGCACTCATTTTCGTTTTCGCAACCTCATTCGCGGCGAGCAGCACCGCGGCGCTTGCCGAAGAAACCGCCAGCAGCCCGGCGGCGGCCACCGCCGAAATCATTTCGCGGATCGAAAAAGGCTTGGTCGAAGTCAGCAAAAGCGATTTCTCCGCCGCTCAAGTTCAGTTAAAAGCCGCGCGCTTTGCCTCCGAAGCGATTGCCGGCAGCTCCGAAACCGCTAAGAAAGCCCACGCAACCTTAATGCAAGGACAAATTCAAGCCAAGAAAGGCGACATCCAAAAAGCCACTGAAGAATTAAACAAAGCGATAGCGCTGTATAAATCGCTTTAATACACCCTAGGCGCGAGGCGAGCTGTCATCAGACGTATCTCCGTCACGGGGATTTAATACAAGCTCAGCCGCCTCCCCAACTGCTTTAGCACCGGTATAACGGCTTGAACGTTTTGCCGGTTTTCGAGAGCCCTCGGCGGTGGGTTTGATGCTCGAAGCCATCGACCGGGTACCAATCGATCGTCTCGCCCTAGCCTCTCCGGTCCTAGGGCCACGCGCAGTCATCCCCCAAACCCGCCAAAATTCGAACTCAGTCCATACCGGCGGCCACCCGCCAAGCTCGGCGATACCAACGATCATCGACCAGCCGCGCCATCTCGGCTTCGCTGGGTAAAACCGCCGCATCCAAAAACGAAGCAGTGGCCGGATGATAACGACCAATACAAATGTCGAAGGCCAAGCGCTCGGCATTGTCCCGATAATGTCCCCGGTGCAGCATTTGAGCGTCGAATAGCAAGGCATCGCCGGGTTCCAGCCCGATCAATACACTGCTGGGCAAATCCTCGCCTTGATGATGTCCGTTCGTTCCGAAGCGCACATTCCGCTCCAGCTCGCTGTCCCAACGGCAATGACTACCGGGCACCAGCGCGATGCCGCGTTCCGCGATCAACGGCACCCGCACATGCAAAGCAAGTAGCCGGCCCTGCTCCGAGCGCTGCGTCCGATCTTCAACGTCGCTGTATTGCAGATCCCGATGCCAGTACGGCGCCTGGCCGGGATCGTGAGGATTGAAAAACAACTGGGTATTGTGAAAGTAGAGCGTGTCGCCGAATAGGCTTTCCAGCCAGAGCGCCAGGCCAGGCCGGGCGATCCAGTCAAACAAGGCTAAGCGCTGCTCCGGTTCTCCGAGAAAATAGCGAGAGTCAGTCAAACCATACATATTCACCAAGCGATTGGCGATCATCAACGCCCGGTTTTCTGCCAACCACGCTCGATAAATCCTTTCGACTATCGCTTTCAGCTCCGCGATTTGCTGTTCCGAAAACAGGTTGCGGGCTAGCGCATAGCCTAGCGCGCCGAAGGTTTCGGTACTGGGGTATGAGTCGTTCATCCGTGTTTGCTGATCGGAAAGTGATGGACCGTGGTCGTCGCCGGCATCGACGAGCCGCTGGCCGAATGTCCGAGGACGCTGGCCAGCGATCATCCTGGCTAAGCCTTAATCAGCCGGTACCGCTCGGCCATGGCACTTAGCGGCACGACCTTGATTTTTCCGGCGTGCCCGGCCGAGCCGAACGCTTCGTAACGGGATTGACACAAGGCCTGCATCGCGTCCCTGGCGGCTTGGTAGGTCTTGCGGGCGTCCAGTTCGGCGGCATGTTCGGGCTGAGCCAGAAATCGGCGCATCGCGCCGGTGGACGCCATCCGCAGATCGGTATCGATATTGACTTTGCGGACGCCGTATCGGATGCCTTCGACGATCTCGGCGATCGGCACGCCGTAAGTCTCGGGAATCGCGCCGCCGTATTCGTTGATGACTTGCAACCATTCCCCCGGCACCGAACTGGAACCGTGCATGACGAAATGCAGGTTCGGCAGCCGTTGTTGCAATACCTTCAGACGGCTGATCACCAATACCTCGCCAGTGGGCGGCTTGCTGAACTTATAAGCGCCGTGACTGGTGCCGATGGCAACCGCCAGTGCGTCAACCCCGGTACGCGCGACGAACTCGACCGCCTCGTCGGGATCGGTCAGCAAACGGCTGTGTTCATCGTCCGGACGGTTTTCCAGCGCCCCCAGACAACCGATCTCGCCTTCCACCGACACCCCGCAGGCGTGCGCCATCGCGACGACCTGCCGGGTGACCTCGACGTTGTAGTCGAAAGAAGCCGGCGTTTTCATATCCTCCAACAAGGAGCCGTCCATCATCACCGAGCTAAAACCGGATTGGATCGCTTGCGCGCAAATCGCCGGCGCCGGCGCGTGGTCGCGATGCATGACGACCGGGATATGCGGATATTGTTCGACGGCGGCCAAAACCAAATGGCGCAGGAATACTTCGCCGGCATAACGGTTGGCGCCAGCCGAGCCTTGCATGATGACCGGGCTGTCGCAAGCATGCGCCGCCGCCATGATGGCCTGCACTTGTTCCATATTGCTGACGTTGAAGGCCGGCACCGCGAAACCGTACTCCGCCGCATAATCCAGAATTTGTCGTAACGACGCTAATGCCATCAGGCGCTCCTTAAGCTTTTATCGTAAAAAGTCGCCGCGCCCATCCGGCGGACGCGGCGCGCCATCGTAATGGCATTGCCGAGAATTCGCCAGCACCGCGTAACCCAATTCAGCAACAAAGCGGTTCGCGGCGTACACGGCCTCCGCCCAATGGGACGAATTGCCAACTCGGCCGGTACTTAGCCCTTGCCGGTTTTCCCGGCGAGCGGCACAACTGATAAAATACAACCCTATTGCCGCCAAGGCGCAAATTCCTCCATTCGCTGATTTTCCACACTATCGAAACCTTATGAAACTCGAAAAATCTTCCCGCTTTTCCGCCTGTCCCGGCCCCGTGGTCACCATCGTACTGGACGGCGTCGGTATTTCGCCGCGCGAGGACGGCGATGCGGTCAAAACCGCCCGTACCCCAACCCTGGATAAGCTGATGGCCAGTTATCCGATGATTGCGCTACGCGCGCACGGCACCGCGGTCGGCATGCCCAGCGACGAGGACATGGGTAACAGCGAAGTCGGCCACAATGCCTTCGGTGCCGGCCGGGTATTTGCCCAAGGCGCCAAGCTGGTCGCCGAATCCATCGCCAGCGGCCACCTTTGGCAAGGCCACGCCTGGCATGAGGTGGTCGCCACCGCCAAACAAGGCGGCACCTTGCATTTCCTGGGTCTGTTCTCCGACGGCAACGTGCATTCGCATATCGACCATTTGAAAGCGATGATCGAGCGGGCCAAGCAAGAAGGCGTCGCCAAAGTTCGCTTGCATATCCTGCTGGACGGCCGCGATGTCGGCGAAACCTCGGCGCTGGATTACGTCGATCCGTTCGAAGCTTATCTGGACGGCTTGCGCGGCGCGGATTTCGATGTCGCTATCGCCTCCGGCGGCGGGCGGATGCAAATCACGATGGACCGCTACGAAGCGGATTGGTCCATGGTCAAGCGCGGCTGGGACATTCATGTGCGGGGTTTGGGCAGACAATTCGCCAGCGCCCACGAAGCGATTGCAACCTTCCGCAACGAAGCCAACGTGATCGACCAGGATTTGCCCGGTTTCGTGATCGCCAAGGATGGCAAACCGCTGGGTACCATCGTGGACGGCGACGCGGTAGTGTTCTTCAACTTTCGCGGCGACCGCGCCATCGAGATTTCCCGCGCCTTTACCGAAGAGTCATTCAGCCCGTTCGAGCGCGGCCCGCTGCCGAAAGTGACTTACGCCGGTATGATGCAATACGACGGCGACACCAAACTACCGCCGCGCTTTTTGGTCGAGCCGCCCACCATTGATCGCACACTGGGCGAATATCTCGCCAAAAACGGCATCAGCCAATACGCGATCAGCGAAACCCAAAAATTCGGTCATGTGACTTATTTCTGGAACGGCAACCGCTCCGGCAAGTTCGACGAAGCGTTGGAAACCTATGTCGAAATCCCCAGCGACGTGGTGCCGTTCGAACAACGGCCTTGGATGAAGTGCGCCGAGATTACCGATACCCTGATAGCCGCGGTGCGCAGCGGCAAATATCAATACCTGCGGGTCAATTACGCCAACGGCGACATGGTCGGCCACACCGGCAATTTCGAAGCGGCGGTCACCGCTATGCAAGGTCTGGATTTGCAATTGGCGCGTTTGATTCCGGTGATTCTGGAAATGAACGGTACGGCGATCATCACCGCCGATCACGGCAACGCCGACGAAATGTACGAGCTGGACAAAAAAGGTAATGTGGTGCGCAATGCCGAGGGCCGCACCAAGGCCAAAACCTCTCACACCTTGAATCCGGTGCCGTTCGTGTTGGTGTCAGGGGAGAATCCCGGCTACAGATTGCGCGGCGACATCGCGGCGCCGGGCTTGTCGAATTCGGCCGCGACTATTCTGAATTTGTTGGGCTTCGAAGCGCCCGACGACTACGACCCGAGTTTAATCGAGGCGGTCTAAGCAAACCGGTTGCCGCGCCGCTTGCGGTTGGCGCGGCAACCGACATTCCAAGTACCCGGCAAGTTCTTGAACGCAGGCCTCGATCGAGGCTCAAGCCCTTCCCGTACGGCATGCGATCAGTTCGAACGCAAAGGCAGCCCCATCCAAACGCTAGGCCGACAAGGCCAACGAATCTTCCAACGCAATCTCCAATTCGGCCAGCGTAATCTCGGACAAGCCCAAGCGCGCGGCTTCCTCGCTGCTCGAAACCATTAAGTCCGGTTGCGCGCGCGGTGCGATACCAAGCTTGTAGCAGACCATATCGACCACTCTGACAATCAACTCGACCGTGCCGCTATCGGCGCATTCGGCATGGTGATGAGAACCGGCGACCTTGCAGTAAATTTCCGGCAAATTCCAGGATCGCAATAACCAAGCGCCTTTTGCTTCGTGTTGGCGCGAAATAACTTCTTGTATTAAGTCGTCCGGCAAGTTTAGATCGGGCTCCTTTAGACGGAGGTCTTCCAAGCAGCGTATCAGTAACAACTCGCCGATATCGTGAAACAAACCGGCCATGAAGGCCTCTTCGGCCTGAGCCTGAAAAGCCAGGCGTTTCGCCAACCATTCGCTGCCCAGCGCCACCGCGACACTGTGCTGCCACAATTTGGTCATGAATTGCGTGGTGGCCGGATCCTTGGTCGTGAATAGCCCCTTTTGCATCACCAAAGTGGCTATTTGCACAATCTTTGGTAAGCCCAATCGGACAATGGCATCCTTAACCGTATTAATTTTGCTCAGACTGGCATAAAACGACGAGTTGGCGACCCTCAAAATTTGACTGGCCAAACTGGCATCCATCGCAATTTGCTTGGCGATAGCGTCCAGCGAGCGATTCTCGTCTTTTAGTGCCAGCCGCAGTTCGGTGACCGCGCGTGGAAATACCGGCAAGCCGGCAGTTCCGGACGCGATGGCTTCGTCTATCAACTCCGCGAGGGACTTATCGCTCATTTTTAGTAGTATTCGGCATCAACGGCTGCCTAGCAGGCGCCGCAATTCGTAAAGTGGACGGGGTTTGCCGAAACGCGGCAAATTATGAATGACTTCCTGCAACGAGGTCGCGCCAGCCGCGGCCTTAACCAAGCCGTCCTCGACCAGCGTCACCAAACCGGCGGTCTCAAGACTGATCCGGCGAATTTCGTAGGAGGTTTTGCGTTGCAGGATCGCATCCTTGACCATTTCGTTCATCGACAACAATTCGAAGACGCAAACCCGACCGGCATAACCGGTATAACGGCATTTTTCGCAGCCCCTACCCAACATGAAGGTTCCGCCTGTCAAATCGTCGAGCGTGATGTTCAAACGTCGCAACAAGGCCGGATCGGGACGGAAGGGTTCCGCGCAGTGACGGCAGACCCGTCGCAACAGACGCTGAGCCACCACCGATACCACGGTCGACGATATCAAGAATGCTTCGATTTCCATATTGAGCAAACGCAATAGGCCGCCAATGCTATCCTCGGTATGAAACGTGGTCAAGACCTTGTGGCCGGTCAGCGCCGCTTGTATCGCGGTATCGGCGGAAAACCGGTCGCGAATCTCTCCGAGTACAATGATATCCGGATCCTGACGCACAATATGGCGCAAGGTTTCTTCGTAGGTCAAATTGATCTTCGGATTGATCGAGCACTGAGCGACGCCGTCGATGACGTACTCGACCGGATCTTCGGCGGTAACGATACTGACTTCCGGCGCATTCAAATAATCCACGGCACTGTACAAGGTCGTGGTTTTGCCGGAGCCGGTCGGACCGGTGATGATTACGACGCCGGTTGGCACGTCCAGCGAATCCTGGACAAAGCGCTCCAACATCAGCGGCGCCATGCCGACTTCGTGTATATCCAGCAATTCGGTCTTGCGGTTCAATAGCCGCAAAACGATTTTCTCGCCGTTGAGCGTGCTGAAAAACGAGGCCCGCATGTCGATGACATGACTCGTCCCGGCTTGTTCGAACTGGACGCGGCCGTCCTGGTGACGCCGCTTTTCGGCGATGTCGGCACCGGCCATCACCTTGATCCGGCTGATTAAGGACTGAACCAGCTTCGACGAGAAATCGCGATAATGCACCATCATGCCATCGATCCGGAAACGAACCCGCAATTTGTGCTCCAGCGGCTCGATGTGGATATCGCTGGCCTCCTGGCGGATCGCTTCGTTGAATATGCTGTTGACGATCGCCACCACCGATTGTTCGGAAACCGAAATTTTCTCGGCGCCGGCGTTGCGCTCGAAATTCAACAAAAAACGCATGATCTGCGAATAGCGCCCGACCGCCGGGATAATCTCGCTGCCGAGCACATGTCTGGCCATTTCAATGGCCGCGTGGTCCAGCGGATCTCCGAACGCTACCAAAACGCCGTCTTCCTGTTTTTCGATCGGCAAGAAGCAGTGTTTATTGGCCGACTTAAGCATCTGCCTGGACATCAGGGTTTGATCGACATTGGCAACGCTAAGATCAATGACCGAAATCCCCATCAAGTCCGCCAACACTTCCAGCATTTTGGATTCGGCGATCAAATTGCGCTCGACCAGAATTTCGCCCAATCGCTTGCGGCCCAACTCCTGCTGTTGCGCGGCCAATGCCAGTTGCAAGTCGGTGTTGCCGATATAGCCGAATTCGACCAGGAAACGCCCGAGTTTGACTTTAACCGGATGGCGACGGAACAACTCGGCCAATTGAGGCTGGGTCACATAACCCAAATCGCAAAGCACGACCAAGATCGGCTTGGCGGATTCCAATTTACTTTGCACGCGCAAAGCGTATTTGAGTTTGGCCGCGTCGATAACACCTTGATCGACCATCAGCTTCAAAAAGGTCTGAGCGAAATCCGCGTCCGGACCGGTCTCGCTGGAATCGTTGGATAGCATGTGGATTTTATAGTGGACTAGGTGCGCCGCATCTCGAAGTGATTTCCACATCGAGGCCACATCGAAAACAAATCAGTCGAACGAACGCGTGCGGAAAGAGTGTGAGAGGCATTGATTGATTCAGTATTGAACAATTCGGGATATTATCACCTTGACAGGCGCCCAGCCAAACTCGGTCTGCCGCCGGCATGGATGTTCCCGAACTCGCCTCGGACAGGGATACCAAACCCGAGGCTCGCGTCAAAAGCCGAAGCGCGGATTATTTTCCCATAGTGTTATCTTAATCACATTTTAATTGAAAACTTATCTTCCTGTGCTTCAATACGGTCCGCTTTAAACACTCAATTGAGCATTTTCTACTGCAACCCACTCCCAAGGATCCACTCATGAGAAAACTGATCTTGCCGGCAATCTTTTTGCTGAGCACTCACGACGCCGGCGCGTCGACTGCATACGGTTCGCTCGGCAATTTCGACGCGGTCAACGATACCGGCGAAACCTGCCATGGCTTCGAGATCGAAATTGACGACATCCACAGCACCAGTATCGGCGGCACTTACTCATGGAATCATTACGGCATACCGAAGATTCGGGAAGACAATAGCGACCCCAACCACCCAAAAGTCTTCGTGCGCTACGAAGCCCCGACAGCGAGCGGCACCACGACAGGTTTTACCAACCCGGCCACGCCGGGCGCCATTTCTCCGACCAATGGCCATATGTGCACCAATCCCTCGGTCAACCAGGGTTGCGAGCATTTTGGCGTTGGGATCTACGGCTCTTACAGCACGATCAAATATAACTGGCTGGTCAAGGACGCCACCGGCAAAGTCGTCCTCGGTCCCGCGGTGAACGTCGGCACCCCGACATACACTTATCAGCCGCCGGTTTTCGTACAACCGCCGGTGATCAAACCGAATCCGGTTCCGAATCAACCGCCCATCGTCGAAGTTCCGGCCGTCGTGCAATTTCCGGCGCAAGTCGTCGCGGCGATTCCGGCACCGGTAGCACCTATTCCGCCGGCAAAGCAATTCGGCGAGCCGAGCTGGGTGAAGGTCATTAAAACCAAAACGCATAAAGTCCGGGTATTGGCCTTGGAAGAATTGGTAGGCGACGATAAAGATAACGACGGTCATTCCGATTGGACCAATGGCGAACCCGACGAAGTAGAGTCGGAATGGTATCTGTTGCAAACCAACAATAAAAACAATAAAAACAAATCCGAACTGGCCGGCAAGGCCGAGGACATGAAGGACGGACGGGATGTCGTGACCCGACGCTACGAGTTCTACGAATATGTGGGTCCGGCCGCTTCGATAGACGGCGAAAGCGGCGAAGCCATGTGCGATGCGGTGGGTGCCGACAATGTCAGCGGTGTTGACGTTGTGACCGTTACCGACGCTAACGGTAACGACACCGAATTCGACTGCGCTAGCGTGGCCATCGTCGGCGCATACCGTGGTGCGCAAATGGGCGAATTCAACGCAGCCGCACCGCTTTCGACGATTAACGAAATTCAAAGCGGCAACGTTGGCCAAGCCTTCCCGCAACGCGCGGTCGTTTTCGGCGGCAACACACCATACGTGACGACGACCGGCGGTACCCTGCCTAACGGTTTGACGATCGCTTCCAGTACCGGCGTATTGTCCGGCACCCCATCCAAAGTCGGCGTATTCAACTTTTTTGTTGAATCCACCGATGCCGACGGCAGCATCGTTAACAAAAACTACACCGTTAAAGTGACCGGCCCCGGCGATACCGACGCCGATAACGACATCGACTCCGCCGATTTGGCAACGATTAAAGCCAAGTACGGCGCAGCGGTCGCGGCAAATGACCCGGCAGATTTAAACAACGACCGCAAGGTTAATATCGCCGACTATCGGAAAGCCGCGTCGCTTTGCACCAAACCGCAATGCGCCTTGGTCACGCCAACACCCTAATCGCTAACACTCATTCAGCCAAGGCCGGGAACATTCCTCCCGGCCAATTTAACGACGGACTCTTTTATGATGATGCACAAACACCTTTTCTCTAAAGTGCTTGCACTTGGATTCGCGGCCTTCGTTTCCAACGCGAACGCCACAACCTTGACCATCGAATTACCTGGCAATACCGATCTTTACACAGCCGAGGTAGGCTCGTTTTTCGATGCGAATATTTATGTCGATGGACTGGCGGACTTCGGCGGATTCGATTTCAATCTAACGTATAACAGCGCCAACCTGTCCGCCGAATTACTGACCAGCGCTAGTATTTTCGGCGCGGATACCGAAACCTTCGCCAATTCCATCTCGACGGTCGGCGGCGGCAAAATTCATTTCGCGGAAGCTATTTCGGCGACTTCCACGCTGGAAGCGGGCTTAAACATTACCGCTCCGACGCTACTAGGCACCGTCAAATTCAAAGCGCTAAACGCCGCACTGAATAACCCGCTGAATATCACCAACCCAATTGTGTATTCATTCGACGGCACCTCGCTGGCCGGTTCGTTGCGCGGCGCGAATGTGACCATTATCCCCGCTCAAGATCCCGCACCGGTACCTGTGCCAGCTGCCGCTTTTTTGTTTGCGCCCGGTTTATTGGCGATATTCGGGCGTCGTAACCGCAACACTAGCGTGAAGGGTTAATCCGCTGCAACGATACAACTCGAAGTAAAAAAACCCTCTCCCTACGGAGGGGGATAAACCTCAATGTCCGTTAGCCGCTGGCTTCGACTCCGCTCAGCCAGCGGCTTACAAGGACGGTAACCGTTTAACTTACCGGTCGCCGTCGAAAATCGTTCCAGCGCTAACCCTGCTCATGATGGCTGCGCTCGGACACGATCAAACCGTCTTCCATGTACAGCACGTGATCCATGCGCGCGGCCAAATCGGGGTCGTGAGTGACCACCAAAAAGCTGACTTGCAGCTCCCGATTCAACTCCAGCATCAGTTGATAGATCTGTTCGGCGGTTTTGCTGTCCAGATTACCGGTCGGTTCGTCGGCCAACACGCATTTCGGTTTATTGATCAATGCTCTCGCCACGGCGGCGCGCTGGCGTTCGCCGCCGGACAACTCGCCGGGCTTATGCGCCAAACGATGCCCCAACCCCACTCTTTTCAACAGTTCCGCTGCTTGCTGCTTAGCGAGTTTGATCGGCTGATTTCCGATCAGCAGCGGCATCGCCACGTTTTCGAGGATCGTAAATTCGCCCAGCAGATGGTGAAACTGATAAATAAAGCCGAGGGCTCGATTACGCAATTGGCTGAGTTTGCCGGCGCCGATCTTATTTAAATCGGCCCCGTCGAGTACCACCGAACCGGCACTGGGCTTTTCCAAACCGCCCAGCAAGTGCAACAAGGTGCTCTTGCCCGATCCCGACGCCCCCATGATCGCCACGCGCTCGCCAGCGGCTATCGACAGATCGACACCCTTCAACACTTCGACATTCAAATCGCCCTGCACGTAACGCTTGGTCAGACCGGCACATTGCAAAATCACGGGATTACTCATACCGAAGCACCTCGGCCGGATTCACTTTGGCGGCCTGCCAGGCCGGATACAAGGTCGCCAGCAACGACAACAAAAATGCCGCGCAAGCGATCCAATACACATCGCCCCAAATCAGTTTGGAAGGTACTTCGCTGATGTAATAGACGTCCGAAGGCATGAAATTGACACCGAAGGTTTTTTCGATGGCCGGCACTATCGTTTCGACGTTCAAGGCCAAGGCTACGCCGCCGACGGTTCCTAACAAAGTACCTATACTGCCAATCACGCAACCCAATACGATGAAGATACCCATGACCGATCCGTTGCTCAAACCCTGGGTTTTCAAAATGGCGATATCGCCGCGTTTGTCGGTAACCACCATCACCAAGGTCGAGACGATGTTGAAAGCCGCCACCGCGACAATCAGTAATAGGATCACGAACATCGCGCGCTTTTCGGTCTGCACCGCTTTAAAGAAATTGCTGTGGGCACGCGTCCAATCGCTGACCCGATAGTCGTCGCCCAAGGTATCGGCCAAGCTTTGAGTAATGCGCGGGGCATTGAACAAATCGTCGAGCTTCAGGCGCAGGCCCGACACCGCCGGCTCGATTCGGAACAACTTGCCGGCGTCGTCCAGATGCATCAAGGCCATGTTGCGGTCGTATTCGTACATCCCTACCTGAAACACGCCAACCACGGTGAAGCGCTTCATCCTGGGCAAAATCCCGGCTGGCGTCGAGTTGATCTGCGGAGTAATCACAGTGACTTTATCGCCCATCATCACGCCCAAATAACTGGCGAGTTCCGCGCCGAGTATGATGCCGAATTCGCCTGGCTTCAGATCGGTTAACGCGCCGAACTTCATGTTCGCGGCGACTTCGGAAACCCGGCTCTCGAATTCTGGCAACACACCTTGCAACAGCGTTCCGCTGACTTGGCGATCCGCGTTGATCA